>DASRGK010000102.1:0-52175 GCA_035651055.1 Bauldia sp. | reverse complement strand
GGCTGGCCGTTGACGAAGGCGATGACGGCCGGGATCGACTGGATGCCAAGCTGGCCGGCGATCGCGGGGTGGTCGTCGATGTTCATCTTGACCAGCTTCACCGCGCCCTTGGCCGCGACGACCGCCTTCTCGATGATCGGCGACAGCGTGCGGCACGGACCGCACCACGGCGCCCAGAAATCGACCAGGACAGGCTGCTTCCGCGAGGACTCGATCACGTCCTTGGCGAAGGCCTGGGTGGTCGTATCGATGACGAGGGCGCCGTTCTGCGCCGGCGCCGTATTTGCCGCCGGCGCGAGGCCGGACATCGGGGTGCTCATCCGTAGAACCTACCAAATCAGGGCCGCGCTGCGGCCGCCATTCTGCGTACAAATGGAGCTTTCTGGCGCCTTTTACAATTCCGGCGCGGGGGCGTCATCGTCGAGCGGGACGATGCGCGGCTCGTGGCCGGTCGCGCGGATGAAGGCGAGGAGCCCCGCCGAAGCGATCGACGTCGTGGCTGTGTTGACCAGGGGGTGGCAGTTGACGATTTCCTCCTGCATCAGCGCCGCGTCGAGCACGACCTGGACGCGCGGCGGCACGTCGTTGATGAGGCCGAAGGCGGTGACCGCGCCGGGAGCGACGCCGAGCAGCTCCTGGAGGAGTTCGGGTTTGCCGAACGAAAGCCGCCCGGAGGCGCCGATCCGGTGGTGCAGGTGTTTCAGGTCGATATGGGCGTCCTCGCCGGCGACGAGGAGGAAGACCTGGTCCTTCTTGTCCTTGAGGAAGAGGTTCTTGGTGTGGCCGCCGGGAATCTCGCCGCGGAGCGCCTGCGATTGGCCGACGGTGAAGAGCGGCGGATGCGAGACGGTCGTCACCGCGATGCCGAGGCCGTCGAGGAACCGCATCAGGTCTTCCTGCGTGGCCGGCATGGCTGGGGCGTCCCGCTTTCCTGGTTGCTCGGCCGGGAGGATTAGCCGGAGGATCGGCCCGTCTCAAGCGATGGCAGGACGAGTTGCTTTTCCCAACCCGGGGAGGATATAAGCCGGCTCGGTCGTTCCGCGGCCAGTGAGCGGGTGTAGCTCAGGGGTAGAGCACAACCTTGCCAAGGTTGGGGTCGAGGGTTCGAATCCCTTCGCCCGCTCCAAATTCACCCTATTTATCAAGCAGTTAGTCAGAGAAGGTCCCGCGGCGCCGGCGCGCGGCAGTCCCGGCCTCCGCGGCCGCTGCCGCCGGTCCCACGGGTGCGTTTCTGACTGTCACGCGACCGCCCCCGCGCGGGAGCACCGCCCCATGTCAGGCGGTTTCAACCGGAACCGAACGGCGCGTCGCGACAAGCACGCCGCTTGCGGCGATGAGCAGCGCGCCGACGAAGGTCATCGCGGTCGGCCGCTCGTGGAAGAAGAAGAAGCCGAAAATGCCGGCCCAGAGAATGCTCGTATATTCGATCGGCGCGAGCCGGGTCGCGGCGGTGCGGGCCCAGGCCCAGACGACCAAGAACTGGGCCACCACACCGCTGAGGCCGATGACGACAAACGCTCCGACCAGCTCCCGCGGCGGAAGCTGCGGGTCGATTGCCGCGAGCGGCAGGACAAGCAGGGCGCCGAACAAATTCTGCCCGAAGACGGTGAACTCGACCGTGTCGCGGCTCGACCGCAGGCGCGCGAGGATCATGGTGAAGGCGTAGCTCGCCCCGGACAGAACGGCGGCAAGCGAGCCGAGCAGGAACTCCGTGTTCCAGGTCATCACCAGCCGGTCGAGGAGCGTGACGACGATGCCCACGAAGCCGACGGCGATTGCCAGCACCGCCCGCCGGCCGATCGGTTCCGCCAGAAAGAGCCGGCCAAAGACCGCCATGAAGATCGGCGCCGAATAGGTGAGCACCACCGCATTGGCGAGCGGCAGGATCGAGACCGCATAGGTGAAGGCGGTGAGCGATACCGTCGAGATGGCGGCCCGGACGACGCTGACAGCCAGAGGCCCGGATCCAGGCCAGGGCTGACGCGATCTGAGAAAAATGAGCGCCGCAAAGACGCTTCCGAACATGAAGCGGAAGAACGCGACCTGGACGGTCGGCATCGCCAGGGACACGCCCTTCAGCGAGGCGTCGAGAATCGCATAGGCGAAGACGCCAAGGACGGCGACGGCGACGGGCGCGGCCGAGTGATCGTTGCGGATGGGCGCGATGTTGCTCATGAAACGGCGGGACGAGGGGATCGAAGCCAGCAGCCAGCGCGCGATCTGTGAGCGAACCGCCGCGACGGTCCTTTCTGCATCGGGAACGAAGGCGCGTTCAAGGGAGGGACCGCAGCGATCGGCGCACCGCGGACGCCGCCCGGCGGATAGCGCGCGCCGATTGCCGGCCCGGACCATCGCCGCGGTTCAGGCGACCCCCGCTCAGGCGGCGTCCAGCCGTTCGTGCATCCAGCCCTGGCGGGTCAGGCGATAGGCGGTCTCGGCGCGCGGCATGAAACCGCTTCCGAGGGCATGGGCCACGACGGTGACGCCCAACCGCCCCGGCTCCACTCTCACGAGATTGAAGGAATTGCCGTCGCCCAGCCGGGTGCGGCTCGACAGGGCGGTGCCGGCGTAGACCGCGACCAGTTCCGCTCCCGGCGACGTCTCGGCATCGACCCGTCCGCTGGTTGCGCGGTGATGATGCCCGGAGAGAACGAGCCGGACACCGGCCGCGGCCATTGCCGCAAGCGCGAGGCTGGCACGTCCGGCGAGGTCGAATCGCTGGCCCTCTCCGGGCAGGCCGACGGGATGATGGGTAACGACGATGCGGAAGCGGCGGTCCTCCGCGAGTGGCCCGAAGGCCTGCGCGATCTCGGCCATCTGCTCGGGCGAAACGCGGCCGTTCTTCTGCTTCAGGCGGCGGACCGTGTTGAGGCCGAGGACGGCGATCTCGTCGTCGGCAAAGAAGCCGCCCGCGTCGCCGCCGATATGGGCGCGGTATTTGGCGAACGGATCGATCAATCGCGAGAAGAGGTCGTATAGCGGGATGTCGTGATTGCCGGGCACGACCATGAACGGCGCCGGCAGCCGGCCGAGGAAGGCCTTCGCCTTCAGGAATTCGGCGGTGCGGGCACGCTGGGTGAGGTCGCCGCTGACCACGATCAGGTCGGGCCGGTGCGCCGTGAGGGCGGCAAGCAGGGCTTCGGCGACGTCATCCTGCTGGGTGCCGAAATGCAGATCCGAAACGTGCGCGAGAAGGCGCACCGGTCACCGCCGCGGAACGAGGACGGTGAGCGCCCCTGGCCGCGAGCGGTATTCCAGCGGCGTCGAGAGCATCAACGCCTCGCCGTCAAGTGCGACCGGCAGGCGGCTCGTGCGGGCGCGGATGCGGAAGCTCTCGACCTCCATCAGGTCGAAGTCGCGCCGGCGCTGCGCGGCGCCAAGTCCGGCGCGGAGCGCGAACCATATGAAGGCAAGAGCGCTGCGGGCGCGGGCGACGTAGACGAAGAGCCTGCCGGAATCGACCTGCTTCCGGCCGAGCGACAGGAAGTTCATGTCGTAGGCGTTGTTGCCGACGAAGAGGCAGGGCGTGCGGCGCTCGACGACTTCGGCGCCGGCATTGATGCGCAGCCGACGGCGGGGAAAACGGACCAGCCCCCGGAGGAGGGCGAGCAGCATTGCGGCAGGCTTCCGCATGCCATTTGCCTGGCGGCGTTCACGGTCGGCCACCAGGAACGGGTAGATGCCGATCGAGGAATTGTTGATGAAGACCTCGCCATTGACCTCACCGACGTCGACAGGCTGCGCTTCGCCGTCGACGATGAGGCGAATCGCCTGCGCGAGATCGAGCGGAACCCCGAGGTCGCGGGCGAAATGATTGCGCGTGCCGAGCGGCAGGATCGCCAGTGGAAACTTCGTGCCGGCGAGCGTCGCGGCGGCGGTGCGGAGCGTGCCGTCGCCGCCGCCCACCGCGAGCACGTCCGCCTCGCCGGAAGCGATGCGGGCGACCGCGTCCTTGATCGCGGCCTCGATGCTCCCCGACGGGATGACGACATCGGCGGCGATGCCGGCTTCGGCAAAGGCCTTTTCGAGGTCGGCCTTGAGCCTTCCGGCCAATGCGGATGCCGTGCCGCCGGCAGGGTTGACGACTGCAATGACCCGGCGCCGCGGATCCGACTTCGCCGCCGGCCGATTGGCTTCCACCAGCGCGAGCAAAGCGATACCCCCTGACTTGGTGAACGGGCAGGTCGCCCGCCGGACAATGCGCCGGCGGGCGGATTCGTTCCGCCGGGCCCGCCTCAGGCCATGCCGGCGCGCGTCTCGCCGAGAAGCGCCGCGGCGAGCAGTTCGCGGGTATAGGGCTCGCGCGGATCGGTGAAAATCGCCTCGGTCGGCGCCGCTTCGACGACGCGGCCCGACTGCATCACCAGCACGCGGTCGGCCATGGCGCGGACAATCGCCAGATCGTGGCTGATGAAGATGTAGGAGAGGCCGTGCTCCTCCTGCAAACGGCGGAGCAGTTCGACGATCTGCTTCTGCACGGAACGGTCGAGGGCGGAGGTCGGCTCGTCGAGGATGACGACCTTCGGGCGCAGGATGATGGCGCGGGCGATCGCGATCCGCTGGCGCTGCCCGCCCGAGAATTCGTGCGGATAGCGGTTGCGGACAGCCGGGTCGATCTGGACGTCGGCGAGCGCCTCGACCGCCCGGCGGTCGCGTTCGGCGGCCGAGAGCGAGGGCGCGTGGACGCGCAGTCCCTCGGTCACGATGTCGCCCACCGTCATGCGCGGCGAGAGCGAGCCGAACGGGTCCTGGAAGACGACCTGCAATTCGCGCCGGAGCGGCCTCATTTCGGCGGCGGAAAGGGCGCGGAGGTCGCGTCCCTCGAAACGGATGGTGCCCTCGCTGTCGAGAAGGCGGAGGAGGGCCCGGCCGAGGGTCGATTTCCCGGAGCCGGATTCGCCGACCACACCGATCGTCTCGCCGCGGCGGAGCGCAATGTCGACCTTGTCGAGCGCATGGAGGACGAAGGCCGGCCCTCCCAGGAGGCCGCCGCCGAGGTGGAAGGCGACGCTGATATGGTGTCCTTCGAGGAGCACCGGCGCTCCGGCGGGTGGCGGGCGCTTGCGGCCTTCCGGCTCGGCGGCGAGCAGCATCTGCGTATACGGGTGCTGTGGACTGGCGAAGATCCCGGCCGTCAGGCCGTGCTCGACCACCTCGCCGGCGCGCATGACGTAGACGCGGTGCGCCAGTTGCCGGACGAGGCGGAGGTTGTGCGTGATGAAGACAATCGCCATGCCGAGACGGCGCTGCAGGTCGGAGAGGAGCGCAACGATCTGGGCCTCGATGGTGACATCGAGCGCGGTGGTCGGCTCGTCGGCGATCAGCACTTCCGGGCCGTTGGCGAGCGCCATTGCGATCATGGCGCGCTGACGCTGGCCGCCGGAAAGCTGGTGCGGATAGGAGCGGAGTCTGCGCCCGGGGTCCCCGATGCCGACCAGCGACAGGAGTTCGAGGGCCCGGGCGCGCGCCTCGCGCCTGTCGAGGCGGCGGTGCGCCATGATCGGTTCGGCGATCTGGTCGCCGATCCGGTAGAGCGGGTCGAGCGAGGTCATCGGCTCCTGGAAGATCATCGCGATCTTCTCGCCGCGTATGCGGTTGAGGTCGCGGGCGGGGAGGCCGAGGATTTCGCGACCGCGGTAGCGGACCGAACCGGCGGCGCGGCCGTTCTTGGCGAGGAGGCCCATCGCCGCCATCATCGCCTGGCTCTTGCCGGAGCCGGACTCGCCGACGATGGCAACCGTCTCGCCCTCGCCGACGGCGACCGAAATGCCGCGCACTGCCTCGACCGGCCCGTCGGGTGTCGCGAAGGAGACCGCGAGGTTGTCGAAAGCCAGGATCGGCTGCGCAGGATTGCCGGTCTGGCGGAGTTCGGTCACGTCAGCGGTCCTTCGGATCGAGCGCATCGCGCAGGCCATCGCCGAGGAAGTTGAGGGCGAACAGCGTCGTCGTCAGGAAGAGCGAGGGGAAAATCAGCAGCCAGTTGGCCGAAGGGATGTTCTTGGCGCCCTGCGCGATGAGAACGCCCCAGCTGGTCATCGGCTCCTGCACGCCGAGGCCAAGATAGGACAGGAAGCTCTCCAGGATGATCACCTGCGGCACGAGCAGGGTCATGTAGATGACGACGGTGCCGAGCGTATTGGGGACGACATGGCGCCAGAGGATGCCGGCATTGGTGACACCGAGAGCCCGGGCGGCCTCGACATATTCCTGGCGCTTGATCGACAGCGTCTGGCCGCGGACGATGCGCGCCATGTCGAGCCAGAGGACCGCCCCGACGGCGAGGAACATCAGGACGAAATCGCGGCCGAAGAAGACGACAAGAACGATGACGAGGAAGATGAAGGGCAGCGAATAGAGAACATCGACGATGCGCATCATCACCTCGTCGGTGCGCCCGCCGACGAAGCCGGAAATCGCCCCGTAGAGGACGCCGATGACGACGGCGACCAGGCCGGCAAGCAGGCCGATCGCCAGCGACACGCGGCCCGCGATGAGGGTTCGCGTGAGCAGGTCGCGGCCAGTGTTGTCGGTGCCAAATAGGAAAAGCAGCCGGCGCACGCTCGCCGACAGGGTGACCGCGAGCCCGTCGGAAGACCTCGCCTCGACACGGGCCTCCTCGAACGTGCTCGAACGGTCGAGGTAGCGCGTGACGCGGTCGTCGATCGGGCGGGTGGCGGTTGCCTCGATCGCGATGCGGTCGCCGTCGAGGCGCCACGACTTCAGCTCGAGCCGCGCCCGTTTCAGGGTGTCGACGAGCGCCGGCTCGATCTGATCGGGCTGCGGATAGGGCGCGAGGCTCGGCGGAACGCGAACGTAATCCTCGTAGATGGTCGTGAAAGGGTGGCCCGTGAGGTTCGGGCCGACGATGCAGGCGATGGTCATCACGGCGAGATGAACGGCGCTTGCCACCGCGGCGCGATTGCGGCGCAGCCGCCGCCAGGCATCGCTCCACAGCGAACGGCCGGAGGTCGCAACCAGGACCGTCGCATCAGTCATAGCGGACCCGCGGGTCGATCACTGCATAAAGCAGGTCGACGATCAGGTTGAAGACGACGATGAACAGCGCGATGAGCACGACCGTGCCCATGACCAGCGTGTAATCGCGATTGAGCGCAGCCTCGACAAAATAGCGCCCGACGCCGGGGATCGAGAAGATCGTCTCGACGATCACCGACCCGGTGAGGAGAGCGGCGGCGGCCGGGCCGGCATAGGAGACGATCGGCAGGATCGCGCCGCGGACGCCGTGCTTGACCACCACGGAGAAGCCGGAAAGGCCGAGTGCGCGGGCGGTCCGGATATGGTGGGAACGGAGCGCCTCGATCATCGAGCCGCGCATGAGCCGCGTGACGATAGCTATCTGCGGCAGGGCGAGAACCAGCACCGGGCCGACCTTGCTGGCGAACCCGCCGCCGTTCCAGCCGGCGACCGGGACCAGCGACCAGGTGAGGGCGAAGAGGAGCTGGTAAAGCGGCGCTGTGACGAAGGTCGGCACGGTGCTGCCGGCGGTGGCGAGCGCGATCACGGCATAGTCGGCGGCGCGGTTCTGGTTGAGGGCGGCGACCGTGCCCAGCCCTGTGCCGAGGATGAGCGCCAGGATCAGCGCGGCCGAGCCGAGTTCGACCGAGACCGGCAGGCCGACCCGGAAGAGATCGGCGACGGTGAAGTCGGGCAGGGCGTAGCTCGGCCCGAAATCGCCGCGCATGACGTTGCCGAGGTAGTCGAGGTACTGCGTCAGCAGCGGCTGGTCGAGATGATAGACCCGCTCGAGGTTGGCCTTCACCGTCGGGTTGAGGCCCTTCTCCTGGTTGAACGGGCCGCCGGGAGCGACGCGGACGAGGAAGAACGAGATGGTGACGATGGCGAACAGCGTCGGGATCGCCGTGAGCAGCCGCCGGATCAGGTAGCGCAGCACCGCGCCGCCCCGGGGACGCGCGGGCGGGCCCAGCCCTATGTGACCGAAACCCGCCCCTTCCGCGTCAGTCCTTCGAGACGAAGCGCGACGGATGCACGTCCATCACGTTCTCCTCCCAGCCGTGCAGCTTGGGGGAGACGATGTTGTGGTAGCTGTAGAAGAGAAGCGGCATGAAACCGGTATCGGCGATCATCACCGCCTCGGCTTCGGACAGGTCCTTGAATCGCTTGGCCGGGTCGCCCCCGTCGGCGGCGGCCTTGTCCATCAGGTCCTCGAATTTCGGGTTCTTGTAGACGGAGTAGTTGTTGCCGCTCGCCGCCCGGGCGATGCCGAGGAAGGATTCGGGATCCTTGTAGTCGGCGATCCAGCCGCCGCGGGCATAGTCGAAGTCGCCGTGCTGCTCGAGGTAGCCGTAGTGCGTCTTGGTGTCGGTGTTGACCATCGTCACTTCGATGCCGAGCGGCTTCAGCTGCTCCTGGATGGCGACGGCCGTGTTCTTGTGGTTCTCGGAAGTGTTGTAGCGGATCTCGAGTTTCAGCGGATGGTCGGGACCGTAGCCGAGCTCGGTCAGGATCTTCTTGGCCTCGTCCTCGCGGTCGAGCTGATCCATCTTGGCGTAGTCGGCCTCGGCCGGCGTGTAGCCGGCGATGCCGGGCGGCACCATCGAATAAGCCGGTATCATGGTGTTCTTCCACACCTGCTCGGCGAGGAAGTCACGGTCGATCGCCTCGGAAATGGCGCGGCGCAGCTTGACGTTCGACCACGGCTGCTTGTCCCACTTCACCGCATAGTAGTAGGTGCCGAGGTAGGGGCCGATCTTGATCTGGTCACCGAACTTCTGCCTGAGGTCGGCAAGCTGCTCGGTCGGGATGTCGTCGTTGGAATCGAGCTCGCCCGCCTCGTAGCGCTTCATCGCGGTCGAGCGGTCCTCGGTCGGGATGTAGTTGACGACGTCGAGCTTGACGTTGGCAGCGTCGTGGAACTTCGGATTCTTGACCAGCTTGATGTGATCGTTCGGGACGAATTCGGCGAGGGTGAAGGCGCCATTGGAGACGAGGTTGCCGGGCTTGATCCAGTCGGCGCCGAGCTTCTCGATCGAGGCCTTGTTGACCGGATAGGTCGCCTGGTGGGTCAGCATTTCGAGAAAGTAGGGGGTCGGCGCGGTGAGGGTGATCTCGAGCGTCTTCTGGTCGATCGCCTTGACGCCGATTTCTTCGGGCTTCGCCTTGCCGCTGTTGATTTCCTCGGCATTCTTGATGACGTAGAGCATCGAGGCGTACTCGGCCGCCGTCGCCGGGTCCTCGAGCCGCTGAAACGAGTAGACGAAGTCGTCGGCGGTCACCGGCGTGCCGTCCGACCAGACGCGGTCGGCGCCGAGCTTGAAGGTATAGACCTTGCCGTCGTCCGAGATTTTCCAGCTCTCGGCGGCGCCCGGAATGAGGCCGGATTTCGCGTCCTGCATCACCAGGCCTTCGAAGAGATCGCGCAGGATATGGGCCTCGTAGACCGTCGAGGTCTTGTGCGGGTCGAGCGATTCGGGATCGGCGGAATTGCCGCGGTTCCAGACCGTTTCGGCGCTGGCCGCCAGGCCGGTGAGAGCGAGCGCGGCCAATGCCGCGAGGCCGGTTTTCACAAGTCGGTGCATGATGTGTGGTCCCCTTTTCATGGTGCGGGTTTCCCGCTCCCGTTTGGGGAAAGCCTAAGGCCAGGCATGCCGGTGTGACAACAGAAAGACTGTTGCCGCCTCAGCGCTGGGCGACCTGCCAGTTCGGGGCGACGTAGTACGGGGCGTCGGAGGGCGCCTGCAGCGGTCTGCCGAGGATGAGGTCGGCCGCCTTCTCGCCGATCATGATGGTGGGTGCGTTGAGATTGCCGGTGGTCACCGACGGCATGATCGATGAATCGACGACGCGCAGGCCCTCCACGCCGATGACGCGCGTCAGGGGGTCGACCACTGCCAGACGGTCCTCCCCGCCGCCCATCCGGCAGGTGCCGCACGGATGATAGGCGCTCTCGGCCTTCTGCCGGATGAAGGCGTCGATCTGCGCATCGCTGGTAATACCGGCGCCGGGCTGGATCTCCTCGCCGCGGTAGCGGTCGAAGGCAGGCTGGGCGAAGATCTCGCGGGTCAGCCGCACGGCGGCGCGCATCTCCGTCCAGTCGTCGGGGTGACTCATGTAGTTGAAGCGGATGCGGGGCTTGTCTTCCGGTCTGGCGGAGCGCAGGCGGACAAAGCCGCGGCTCTTCGAACGCATCGGTCCGACGTGGGCCTGGAAGCCGTGGCCGGTCGCCACCACCCTCCCGTCATAGGAGGCGGCAAGCGGCAGGAAGTGGAACTGCAGGTCGGGGTATTTGACGCCGGCGCGGCTGCGGATGAATCCGCCGGTCTCGAAATGGTTGGAGGCGCCGAGGCCGTCGCCCTTCAGGAGCCAGTGCAGGCCGATGCGGGCGCGCGCCAGCAGACCGAGCGCCGAGTAGAGCGTTACCGGTTCCTTCGAGGCGACCTGGAAGTAGAATTCGAGGTGATCCTGCAGGTTTTCGCCGACGCCCGGCCGGTCGGCGACCACCGCGATGCCGTGCTCGCGGAGTTCGGCCTCGGGGCCGATGCCGGAAAGCTTGAGGAGCTGCGGCGAATTGATCGGTCCGCCGGAAAGGATCACCTCGCGGCAGGCGCGGACCGTGTAGTCGGTACCGTTGCGGCGGTAGCGGACGCCGCTGGCTCGCCTGCCCTCGAAGAGGACCGCGGTCGCCAGCGCATTGGCGACGACCGTGAGGTTGCGACGTTTCATCGCGGGGTGCAGGTAGGCGCGCGCGGCGCTGGCGCGCGTGCCGCCGTCGACGGTCATGTCCATCCGCCCGAAGCCTTCCTGGCGGAATCCGTTCATGTCGTCGGTCTCGGCGTAGCCAGCCTGGCGGGCAGCCTCGATGAAGGCGCGGTAAAGCGGGTTGGCGAGCTTGCCATAGCTGGTCGCGAGCGGACCCTGGTCGCCGCGATATTGGTCGCCGCCCTCGGCGCGCCGCTCGGCGCGACGGAAGTAGGGCAGCACGTCCTTCCAGCCCCAGCCGCGGGCGCCCTCCTCCTCCCAGCGCTCGAAGTCGAGCGGGTTGCCGCGCACATAGACGAGGCCGTTGATCGAGGAAGAACCGCCGATCACCTTGCCGCGCGGGCAATCGAGAATGCGGTTGTCGAGATTGGGCTCCGGCTCGGTGCGGTAGCCCCAATTGAAGCGCGGCATGTTCATCGGGATGGCGAGCGCGCTCGGCATCCGGATGAAGATCGAATTGTCGGAGCCGCCATATTCGAGGACGAGGACGCGCGATCTGCCGTCGGCGGAGAGTCGGTTGGCGAGAACGCAGCCGGCGGAGCCGGCGCCGACGATCACATAGTCCGCCTCTTCGGCAGCCACGCCGTTCAGCATCGCGGCGATCAGTACGGCGCTACGACCGGCGCGAGGCCGACATAGACGCTCTTCAGTTGCGAGTAATGCTCGATGGCGGCCCTGCCGTTCTCGCGCCCGAGGCCGGAGCGCTTGGCGCCGCCGAAGGGCAGCTCGATCGGCGTGACGTTGTAGGCGTTGATCCAGCACGTGCCGGCCTCGAGCTGCGCGATGACGCGATGGCCGCGGGCGAGGTCGCTTGTGAACACGCCGGCCGAGAGGCCGTACTCGGTATCGTTGGCGCGGGCGACCGCTTCGTCCTCGCCGTCGAAGACGAGGAGTGTCATCACCGGTCCGAAGATTTCCTCGCGCACGATCGCCATGTCGTCGCGGCAGCCGTCGAAGATCGTGGGCGCGACGAAGAAGCCCTTGCCGAGCGCCCCTTCGGTAAGGCGCGTGCCACCGATCACGACCTTGGCGCCTTCCCGGCGGCCGCGCTCGATGTAGCCGAGCACCTTCTCCATGTGCTCCTTCGAGATGAGCGCGCCAACCTGGGTCCGGGGGTCGAGCGGGTCGCCGACCTTCATGCGTCTGACCCGGGCGAGGAGCTTCTCGACGAAACGGTCCTTGACGCTCCGCTCGACGAAGACGCGGGTGCCGTTCGAACAGACCTCGCCGGCGGAATAGAAGTTGGCCAGCAATGCGCCGGAGACCGCGTCGTCGAGGTCGGCGTCGGCAAAGACGAGAAGCGGCGACTTGCCGCCGAGTTCCAGCGTCACGTGCTTCAGCGTCGGCGCGGCGTCGGCCATCACCGCCTTGCCGGTGCCGACCTCCCCGGTCAGCGACACCTTCGCGATCTGCGGGTGACGGGTAAGCAGGCGGCCGGTTTCGGCGAATCCCTGGACGACGTTGAAGACGCCGCCGGGAAGCCCGGCCTCAACCAGGATCTCGGCCAGTTTCGGCGCGGTGAGCGGCGTCAGCTCGGCCGGCTTGAAGATCATGGCGTTGCCGCAGGCAAGCGCCGGCGCTGCCTTCCAGCAGGCGATCTGGATCGGGTAGTTCCACGCCCCGATGCCGGCGACGACGCCGAGCGGTTCGCGCCGCGTGTAGCCCATGGCCGACGCGCCCAAGTCGATGTGCTCGCCGGCCAGCCCGCCGGCGAGGCCGGCGAAGTAGTCGAGGCAGTCGGCGCCGGAAATGATGTCGACGACGCTCGTCTCCTGGATCGGCTTGCCGGTGTCGCTGGTTTCCAGTTCCGCCAGTTCGGCGTTGCGCGCGCGCAGCAGGTCGGCGGCGCGGTGGAGGATGCGGCCGCGCTCCATGCCGGTCATCGCCGCCCAGCGCTTCTGGCCGTCGCGGGCAGCGGCCACCGCACGCTCGACCTCGGCGGGGCCCGCAATCTCGACCTCCGCGAGCGTCTCGCCGGTCGCCGGGTTGATCGTGGTGAAGGTTCCGGCGGTCGAGGAGACATAGACACCGCCGATGTGATTGCAGACGCGGGCCGGGCCGGGCGCCGGCTTCGCCGCCGGGCGGGGCTTGGCCCTCGCGATCTCGCTGTCGATGAAGGCGGCGGCGAGCGCGCGCGCCGTCGCCCCGTCGACTTCCGTGCCGCCAGATAGGGCCGAGCGCAGCCACAGGCCGTCGATCATCGCGGCAAGCGCGACGCCGAGGCGGCGCGCCTCGGCGGGCGGCATCAGCCTCTTCAGGGCATGGACGAGGTTGGAGACGACGCGGCGCTGATAGACGTGCTGGACGCGGCGCAGCCGGGCCGAGTGCAGGGCCTGGCCCCAAAAAGCGAGCCAGACGCTGCAGGTCCGCGCGTCGAATTCTTCCGGCGCCAGCGTCGCGTCAATGACTGCCTGGACGCGCTCGCGCGGCGTGCGCGCCAGGCGCAGCCGCGCCGAAACGCCGCGCGCCAGGCGGACAGCGAGGCTGCGCAGCGTCGCCTCGAGCAGCCCATCCTTGTCGGCGAAATAGTGGGCGATGAGACCCGGCGAAACCTGAGCCCGGTTGCCGATTTCGGCGAGCGTGGTCGCGGCAAAACCGGCTTCGGCGAGCGTTTCGACCGTTGCCTCGATCAGCTGCCTGCGGCGAGCTTCCTCGCCGTCAACCCGCGCCATGCAGCCGTCCCGTGTTGATTGAACGGATAATCAATCAGGAAAGACTTACGACAATAGACCTTTCAGGGGAAGGCACAAAGGCACTCTTTGCGGAGGGGGGACTGACGACTGAACGTTCAATCAGCTATATTGGCCGCGAACAGCGACGGTGAATGCTTGCGTCGGTGGCGCGGACGCGATTTCTTCTCTATCCAACCCGCGACAGCGCCTTGGCGCGAGCGGGCGACAAGGTCCCAAACGAGAGGTTCATCGCGATGCATAAGTTCTGGCATGCGGCTGCGGCTGGCCTTGCCGCAACACTCTTTGCCGCCGGCGCACAAGCGGCCGACCCGGCCTCCTGCAAGACCGTCCGCTTCTCCGATGTCGGCTGGACCGACATCACCTCAACCACAGCGATGGCATCGCGGATACTCTCCGCGCTCGGCTATGAGCCCAAGACCACCGTGCTTGCGGTGCCGGTCACCTACGAGTCGATGAAGAACAAGGACATCGACGTCTTCCTCGGCAACTGGCAGCCGACGATGGAGTCGATCCGCAAGCCCTACCTCGACGACAAGAGCGTCGACCTCCTTCCGAAGCCGAACCTCGAAGGCGCCAAGTACACCCTGGCGGTGCCGACCTACACCTTCGACGCCGGCCTGAAGTCCTTCCAGGACATCGCCAAGTTCAAGGATCAGCTGGGCGGCCAGATATACGGTATCGAGCCGGGCAATGACGGCAACAAGCTCATCCAGGAAATGATCGACAAGGGCACCTTCGGCCTCAAGGACTTCAAGCTTGTCGAATCGAGCGAGCAGGGGATGCTCGCCGAGGTCGATCGCGCCACCCGGCAGAACAAGCCGATCGTGTTCCTCGGCTGGGAGCCGCACCCGATGAACTCGAAGTACAAGATGAGCTACCTCGCCGGCGGCGACGACATCTTCGGGCCGGATTACGGCGGCGCGACAGTCTTCACCAATACCCGCGCCGGCTACGTCTCGGAATGCCCGAATGCCGGCAAGTTCATCACCAATCTGACGTTCACGCTGCCGATGGAGAACGAGGTGATGGGCAAGATCCTCTTCGACGGCGAAGAGGCCGGCAAGGCGGCGGAGGAGTGGCTGAAGGCCAATCCGCAGGCCTGGGCAAAGTGGCTCGACGGCGTGACCACTTTCGACGGCAAGCCGGGTCTCGACGCCGTCAAGCAGAGCCTCGGGCTCTAGTCGCTTTCGGGGGCGGGCGGGATGTCCATTTCGGTCTCCCGCGCCGCCTCCGCCATGCTTCGCGCGATGGCCTCCGCCCGCGGTGGGTCGGATGCTTGACTGGCTCACCGGCAACAAGCTGCCCCTCGGCGTCTGGATCAAGGCCTTCGTCGACTGGCTGACCGATCACGCCCAGGGCTTCTTCGATTTCGTTACCGACAAGCTCGGCGCGGTCATCGACGGGGTCACCGCGGCGCTCCTCTTCGTGCCCCCGCTCCTCCTCATCGCGATCTTTACCGCCGGCACCTGGCTGCTCCACCGCTCGATCGGGCTGGCGCTTGCGGTGGCCGCCGGACTGCTCCTCATCGTCAACCTCGGCTACTGGCAGGCGACAGTCGAGACGCTGTCGCTGGTTCTCTGGGCGACGGTCGTCTGCCTCGCCGTCGGCGTCCCGGTCGGGATCGCGGCGGCGCACAGGCCGTGGCTCTACACTGCGATCCGGCCGATCCTCGACCTGATGCAAACGATCCCGACCTTCGTCTACCTCATCCCCACCCTCATCCTCTTCGGCCTCGGCATGGTGCCGGGCCTGATCTCGACCGTGATCTTCGCGATCGCGGCGCCGATCCGCCTCACCCATCTCGGCGTGTCGTCGGTGCCGGCGCAACTGCACGAGGCCGGGCTCGCCTTCGGCGCCACACGGCGGCAGCTCCTGTGGAAGATCGAACTGCCCTATGCGCTGCCGACGATCATGGCCGGCGTCACCCAGTGCATCATGCTGTCGCTGTCGATGGTGGTGATTGCGGCGCTGGTCGGCGCCGACGGCCTCGGCAAGCCGGTGGTGCGGGCGCTCAACACGGTCAACATCGCCACCGGCTTCGAGGCGGGGCTCGCCATCGTCATCCTCGCCATCCTCCTTGACCGGGTCTGCAAGCGCCCCGAGCGGGCGAGAAGGCGCTGATGCCGGTCGTCGCGCTCAACAACGTCGACATCGTCTTCGGCGGCAACGTCGCCGGCGCGCTGGCGCTCCTCGACCGGGGCGTCAGGCGCGAGGAGGTCATCGCCAAGACGCACGCGATTCCCGGGGCGATCGGCATCAACCTTTCCGTCGAGCGTGGGCAGATCTGCGTCCTGATGGGGCTTTCCGGCTCGGGCAAGTCGACGGTGCTGCGGGCGATCAACCGGCTCAACCGGGTGGCGCGCGGCTCGGTCCTGGTCGAGCACCAGGGCGAGGCGGTCGACGTCACCACCTGCAGTGAAGGCAGGCTCCGCGAGATCCGCATGCATACGGTGGCCATGGTCTTCCAGCAGTTCGCGCTGCTGCCGTGGCGGACGGTGCGCGAGAACGTCGGCTTCGGCCTCGAGCTCCGCGGCATGGGCCCGGCGGAGCGGCGGATAATCGTCGACGAGAAGCTGGCGCTGGTCGGCCTTTCCTCATGGGCGGAGAAATATTCGCACGAACTGTCGGGCGGCATGCAGCAGCGGGTCGGGCTCGCCCGCGCCTTCGCCACCGACGCCGAAATACTACTCATGGACGAGCCTTTCTCGGCGCTCGATCCGCTCATTCGCGACAAGCTGCAGGACGAACTCCTCGACCTGCAGAAGAAGCTGAAGAAGACCATCGTCTTCGTCAGCCACGATCTCGACGAGGCGCTGAAGCTCGGCAACTCGATCGCCATCCTCGAAGGCGGGCGGATCGTGCAATGGGGCACGGCCGAGGACATCCTGCTCAGGCCCGCCGACGACTACGTCGCCGAATTCGTCAAGCACATGAATCCGCTCAACGTTCTGCGCGGCACCGCGGTGATGACGCCGGCCTCGGCGCTGCCGCGCGACGGCCAGAACGTGATGATCGAGTCGGGCTGGATCTGCATCCGGGTCGATGCCGAGCAGCGCCCGGTCGGTGTCACGCTCGGCGGCCGCGAGGCGCGGCTCGCAACCTCGAACGCCGAGACCGGGGAACTGTCGGCCCGCGAATACGACATGATCGTCGCGCCGGTCGACCTGACGCTTCGCGCCGCGATCGCGCTGAAGCGCCAGACCGACCACCCGATCCTGCTCGTCGACCAGCTCGGCCGGCTCGCCGGCCTTTGCGGCGACGATGAGATCTACCGTGGGCTGCTGAGGCGCGACCAATGAGGACCCATGCCCGGGCGGTCGTGATCGGCGGCGGCGTGGTCGGCGTCTCGACGCTCTACCACCTCGCCAGGAAGGGCTGGACCGACGTCGTCCTCTGCGAGCGGAAGGAGCTGACCTCCGGGTCGACCTGGCACGCGGCCGGGCTGCTACCCCTCTTCAACCTCAGCTACTCGGTCGGCCAGATCCACAAATACTCGGTCGGGCTCTATCCGAAACTCGAGGCCGAGACCGGGCAGAACGTCGGCTTCCGGCGCGTTTCCAATATTCGCCTCGCGCGGACGAAGGACCGCTGGGACGAATACATGTATTACGCCGGCGTAGCCCGCACGATCGGCGTCAACGTGCGCATCCTCACCCCGGCCGAGGTCAAGGAAATCTGGCCGCTCTGCGTGACCGACGGCCTGATTGGCGCGATCCAGCATCCGGATGACGGTTACATCCAGCCGGCGGACCTGACGCAGGCCTTCGCCGGAGGCGCCCGTACGCTCGGCGCCGAGATCAATCGCAACACGGCGGTCACCGCCATCGAGCGGACGCCCTCGGGCGAATGGCTGGTTAGGACCGACAAGGGTGACGTCGCCTGCGAGCACGTGATCTCGGCGAGCGGCAACTTTGCCCGCAGGACCGGCGCGATGGTAGGCCTCGACGTTCCGGTGATGCCGGTCCAGCACCAGTACATCGTCACCGAGCCGCATCCCGCGCTCCTCGAGCGGAAGGCAAAGGGCCTGCCCGAGATGGGCGTGCTCCGCGAAAGCGATTCGTCCTGGTACATGCGCGAGGAGAATGGCGGCCTCCTGCTTGGCCCCTACGAGAAGGGCGCACCGGCCTGCTACGTCGACGGGCCGTCCGACAGTTCCGAGTACGAGCTGTTCCAGGAGGACCTCGACCGCCTCGCGCCGCATATCGAGACGGCGATCGCGCGCGTCCCCGCCTTCGGCGAGGTCGGCGTAAAGAAGGTCTATAACGGCGCTATCGCCTATACGCCGGACGGGTCGCCGATCATCGGTCCGGCCTGGGGCGTGCCGAACTTCTGGCTGAACGAGGGACATTCCTTCGGCGTTACGGCTGCGGGCGGCGCCGGCTGGCAGCTCGCCGAATGGATCGTCGAGGGCGAGCCGACCATCGACATGCTCGGCGTCGATCCGCGCCGCTTCGGCCCCTACGCCACGCGCGGATACCTGAAGGCCAAGAACGAAGAGGCCTACAGCCTCGTCTTCACCATCCACTATCCCGACGAGGAGCGGGTCGCGGCGCGGCCCCTGAAGCGGGCGCCCTCCTACGACCGCTTCAAGGCGCTTGGGGCGGTGTTCGGTTCGATCTACGGCTGGGAGCGGCCGAACTGGTTCGCGCCGCGGGGCTATGCCCTGTCCGAGGCCGACCTCGCCAGGCCGGACGTGCTTCTCAACGAGAATCATCCGGCGCCCGCAAAGGGCGAGCCGATCCGGGAGAAGTGGAGCTTCCGGCGCTCGAACTATTTCGCCTTCGTCGGCGAGGAGGTGAAGAACGTCGCCGCCAATGTCGGCCTGCAGGACATGTCGGCCTTCGCCAAGGCCTATGTTACGGGACCGGGCGCGGAAGCGTGGCTCGATTCGATCTTCGCCAACCGCATCCCGAAGAAGGTCGGGCGCATCGGTCTTTGCCACCTGCTTTCGGCCAATGGCGGCGTGCGTTCCGAGTTCACGGTCTTCCGGGCGGGCGAGGACGGGTTCTATCTCGTCTCGGCCGGCGCCTGGGAGCGGCACGATCACGACGTGCTCGGCAAGCTGCTGCCCAGGGACGGGAGCGTGCGCTTCTATCCGGTCACCACCGAATACGGCGTCCTCGTTCTCGCTGGACCGCAGTCGCGGGCGCTTCTGCAGAAGCTCACCGATACCGACCTGTCCAACGCCGCGTTCCCCTGGCTCACCGGCAAGCGCATCAGCCTCGGCACGGCGGACAGCTATGCGCTCCGCGTCAACTTCGTCGGCGAGCTCGGCTTTGAACTGCACCATCCGATCGAGATGCAGAACGCGATCTTCGATGCGCTGATCGATGCCGGCCGCGAGTTCGGCCTGAAGCCGTTCGGAATCCGCGCCATGATGGCGATGGCGGTGGAGAAATCCTACCGGCTGATCGGGCGCGAATTGTCGATCGAATACGCCGCGCTCGAATCCGGGCTCGACCGGTTCGTCCATCCCAACAAGGGCCAGTTCCTAGGCCGGGATGCGCTGGTGAAGTGGCGCGAGCGCGGCTTCCGCAACCGCTTCGTAACCCTTGAAATCCACGATGTGACCGATGCCGATGCGCGCGGCTCGGAGCCGATCCTCGCCGGGGGCGAACTGGTCGGCCGCTGCACCTCGGGCGGCTACGGCTGGCGCACGGCCAGGTCGCTGGCGCTCGGCATGGTCCGGCCCGAGTTCGGCGAACCCGGGCAGGAGCTCGCAGTGGTGATCCTCGGCAAGGAGCATCGCGCTATCGTCATCCCGGAATCGCCGTACGATCCGGAAAACGCGAGGCTGCGGGCGTGAGGATGGACTGTCGTTCTGCCTCTTCCGTCACACTCCGGCTTGAGCGGAGGATCGTTGGGCGCCTCCCGTTCGTCGATGATTGTGAACTTGCCGGCCCGGTCCCCCGGTCAAGCCGGGGGATGATGTCGCCGGGAATGTCTGCGTTAGCCTGAGTGATCCATGGCAGCGAATGACGATCTCGACCTGAACAGCCTCGCCGACGACGACCTCGTCGCGCAGATGCACGACGACCTCTACGACGGCCTGACGCCCGAGATCGAGGAAGGCGTCCGCATCCTACTCAGGCGCAAGTGGACGCCTTACGACGTGCTCACCAAGGCCCTGGTCGAAGGCATGCGCATCGTCGGCATCGATTTCCGCGACGGTATCCTGTTCGTGCCGGAAGTGCTGCTCGCCGCCAACGCCATGAAGGCGGGCATGGCGATACTTCGGCCGCTGCTCGCCGAAACCGGCGCGCCCAAGATCGGCAAGATGGTCATCGGCACCGTCAAGGGCGACATCCACGACATCGGCAAGAACCTCGTCTGCATGATGATGGAGGGCGCCGGCTTCGAAGTGATCGACCTCGGCGTCAACAATGCGGTCGAGAAGTTCCTTGCGGCGATGGAGGAGCACCAGCCGGACATTATCGGCATGTCGGCGCTGCTGACGACGACCATGCCCTATATGAAGGTCGTGATCGACACGCTGAAGGAAAAGGGCATCCGCAACGATTACATCGTCCTCGTCGGCGGCGCGCCGGTGAACGAGCAATTCGCCATGTCGGTCGGCGCCGACGCCTATTGCCGGGACGCCTCGATCGCGGTCGAAACCGCCAAGGCGCTGCTCGCGCGCCGGCAGGGTTCGGCACAGGCGCGGGGACTGGCGTGAGCAGGCCCGACCTCATCGTCATTGCCTGCGGGGCGCTGGCGCGCGAGGTGAAGGCCGTCGTCGATGGCAACCGCCTCAACGTCAAGCTCGCCTGCCTGCCGGCGCATCTCCACAATCGGCCGCAGCTCATACCCGCCGCGGTGAAGCGCAAGATCGCCCAGCTGCGGCCGCTCGGCGCGCCGATCTTCTGCGCCTATGGCGATTGCGGCACCGGCGGCGAACTCGACCGGATTCTCGCCGAGGAAGGCGTCGAGCGGCTCCCCGGTGCGCACTGCTATGCGTTCTATGCCGGGCTCGAGGCCTTCGAGGAGATCCACGAAGCGGAACCGGGCACGTTCTACCTGACCGACTTTCTCGCCCGGCATTTCCAGCGTCTCTTGGTTGCAGGACTCGGCCTCGACCGGCACCCGGAACTCTTCGACGATTATTTCCGGCACTACCGGCGGGTCGTCTATCTGGCGCAGCAGCCGACCGACGACCTGCTCGCCCATGCGCGGAAGGCGGCTGCCTTCCTGAGGCTCCCGCTCGAAATCCGCGAGACCGGCTTCGGGCTGCTCGGCAGCGCGATCGAGGCGCGGGTGCCGGTCCATGGCTGAGCTCACCATCGTCTACTGGCGGGACATTCCCGCCCAGGTGATCGCCAGGATGGGCCGCCGGAGCGCCAAGGTCGAACTTTCGAAACGCTTCATGGAATCGATCGACGCCGCGGCGATGCGTGCCGGTGCGACCGGCACCGACGCCTATCTCGCCGACTGGCGGCGGGGCGGGGCGGTCAGCTGCGCCGACGACCTGGAAGCGGCGGCACGCGATGCGGCAGCGTCGCTGGAGTCCGCCTATGACAATGCCCGGCTTCGGCGCCTGGTCGACGCTGGCGGCAGGGATTCCGCCGGCGAATGAACGCCGACCGGCTCGTCGTCTTCACGCCTTCCGGCAAGCGCGGGCGCTTCGCCGACGGGACGACGCTGCTGGACGCGGCCCGCAAGCTCGGCGCCGACCTCGATTCGGTCTGCGGCGGCCGCGGCATCTGCGGGCGCTGCCAGGTCGAGGTGGCGGAGGGCAGCTTTGCCAAGCACGGCATCGTCTCCGGGGCCGCCCATGTCACGCCGTGGAACGCCCTGGAGGAACGCTACGTCCGGGTCCGCGGCGCGCTGAAGCCCGGGCGGCGGCTCGGCTGCCAGACGCATGTCCGCGGCGACCTCGTCGTCGACATTCCGGCGGAAAGCCAGGTTCACCGGCAGGTCGTCCGCAAGGACGCGGACAGCCGGGTCATTCGGCTCGATCCGGTCGTGCGCCTCCACTATGTCGAGGTTGCCGAGCCCGACATGCACGATCCGTCCGGCGATTTCCGCCGGCTCGCCGCGGCGCTCGAACGCGAGTGGCAGATCGCGGACGCGCAGGCCGGGCTTCCTGTACTCGCCGGGCTGCAGAAGGCACTGCGCGCCGGCGAGTGGAAGGTCACCGTGGCGGTACGCGAGGGCCGCGAGATCGTCGCGGTGTGGCCCGGATTGGTAGAGGCGGCCCATGGCGTGGCCGTCGATATCGGCTCGACCACCATCGCCGCCCACCTCTCCAATCTGGTCAGCGGCGAGACGCTGGCCTCGGCCGGCGTCATGAACCCGCAGATCCGTTTCGGCGAAGACCTGATGAGCCGGGTCTCCTACGTGATGATGCATCCCGGCGGCGACCGCGAGATGACCGCGGCGGTGCGCGAGGCCGTCGATGGGCTGGTCGGCGCGGTGGCGGAACAGGCAGGTGTTCCGCGTAACCGGATCGTCGAGATGACTGCGGTCGGCAACCCGATCATGCACCACCTCTTTCTCGGGCTCGATCCGACCGAACTGGGCGGAGCCCCGTTCGCGCTTACCGTCGACCAGCCGCTCGATACGCCGGCGCGGGACCTCGGCATTGCGATAGCCGGCGGCGCCTATGTGCATACGTTGCCGCTGATTGCCGGGCATGTCGGGGCGGATTGCGCTGGCGTCGTCCTTGCCGAGGCGCCGTATGAAAGCGAGCCGCTGACGCTCCTCGTCGATGTCGGCACCAATGCCGAGATCGTCCTCGGCAACCGGGCCCGGCTGGTCGCCTGTTCCTCACCGACCGGCCCGGCGTTCGAGGGGGCGCAGATTTCATCCGGCCAGCGCGCCGCGCCGGGTGCCATCGAGCGCCTTCGCATCGACCGCGAGACGCTGGAGCCGCGCTACAAGGTGATCGGCTCTGACCTCTGGTCGGACGAGCCGGGCTTCGATGCGGCGGTCGCCGGAATCGGCGTCACCGGCATCTGCGGCTCGGGGATCATCGAGGCGATCGCCGAGATGTTCCTGGCCGGAATCGTCACGGCCGAGGGGGTCGTCGATGGCGGGCAGGCCGTGCGCTCGCCGCGCATCGTTGCCGATGGCCGCACGTTCTCCTACCTCATCCGCGACGGCCAACCGAAGATCATGGTCACGCAGGCCGATGTGCGCGCGATCCAGCTTGCCAAGGCCGCGCTCTATGCCGGCGTCCGCCTTCTTCTTGACCGCTACGGTGCCGACAAGGTCGACCGGATCGGACTTGCCGGCGCCTTCGGCAGCCATATCGACGTGAAGTACGCGATGGTCATCGGCCTCATCCCGGATTGCCCGCTCGATCAGGTGCGCTCGGTCGGCAACGCCGCCGGCACCGGCGCGCGGATCGCGCTCCTCAACGCCGCTTCGCGGCGCGAGATTGCCGGGGTCGTTCGCCGGATCGAAAAGGTCGAAACGGCCCTCGAGCCGAGGTTTCAGGAGCACTTCGTCGCGGCAATGGCCCTGCCGCACAAGACCGACCCGTTCCCCAACCTTGCAAAGGCGGTGGCGCTTCCCGAGCGCACCGCCGCCGAACCCGGCCAGCGCCGCCGCCGACGCGGCTAGAGAGACAAGAATGCGTACCTCGCTCGAAGCCATGCTTGCCGCCAGACCCGTTCTGCTCGCCGACGGCGCGACCGGCACCAACCTCTTCAACATGGGGCTCACCTCCGGCGATGCGCCGGAGTTCTGGAACGAGACCCACCCGGATCGTATCAAGGCGCTGCATCAGAGCTTCGTTGATGCCGGCGCCGATATCATCCTCACCAACACGTTCGGCGCCAACCGCCGCCGGCTGGCGCTGCACAAGGCGGAAGACCGGGCGCGGGAGCTCAACCGCATCGCGGCAGAGAATGCGCGCGCGGTCGCCGATGCCGCCGAGCGGCCTGTGGTGGTTGCGGGCTCGGTCGGGCCGACGGGCGATCTCCTGGCGCCGCTCGGGCCGCTCACCGAAGACGAGGCCGAGGCAGTCTTCGCCGAGCAGATCGCCGGCCTGAAGGAAGGCGGCGCCGACGTGGTCTGGATCGAGACGATGTCGGCGCTGGAAGAAATCCGCGCCGCGGCGCGAGCCGCGGCGAAGGCGGGGATGCCCTTCACGACCACGGCGAGCTTCGATACGGCGGGCAAGACGATGATGGGCGTCGCGCCGGCGGCGCTCGCCGATTTCGCGGTTTCGCTGCCCGACAAGCCGCTGGCGCTCGGCGGCAATTGCGGGGTCGGCGCTTCCGACCTCCTCGTCTCGGTTCTGGCGATGACCGAGCGGCAGCCGGACGCGATCGTCATCGCCAAGGCGAATTGCGGCATTCCGACTGTCCACGGCGACCACACCGATTATTCCGGAACGCCGGAGACGATGGCCGAATATGCGAGACTCGCGATGGATGCGGGGGCGCGCATCATCGGCGGCTGCTGCGGCACGTCGCCGGCCCATCTCGCCGCGATGCGGAAGGCGATCGACGGGCACGCCCGCGCCGCCCGGCCGAGCGTGGCGGCGATCGTCGAGCGGGTCGGTCCGCTGGTCGGGCCTGCCCCCGAGGCGGATGACGGCAAGCGGGCGCGCGAAGGTCGCCGCGGCCGCGAGGCGCGGCGCGAGGCGCGGCTGAAGAACCGCGCCGCGTCGGTTCCCTACATCACCCGCAACCTGCCAGTAACCGAAGTGCTCGACGAGGAGGGCCTCGCGATCATCGAGGGCAATGCCGAGCGAATCCTCGAAGAGGTCGGCATCGAGTTCAAGGACTATCCGTCGGCGCTCGAACGGTTCAGGGCCGCCGGCGCCGATGTCAAAGGCTCGCGCGTCCGCTTCCCCAGGGGGCTGGCGCGCCACCTCTGCGCCACCTGTCCGGAGCAGTTCACCCAGGTCGCGCGCAATCCGGCGCGGAGCGTGCCGATCGGCGGCAAGGCGACGGTATTCGCGCCGGTCTACGGCTCGCCCTTCGTCCACGACCTCGACCGCGGACGGCGCTACGGGACGATCGAGGACTTCCAGAACTTCGTGAAGCTCGCCTACCAGAGCCCCTATATCCACCACTCGGGCGGCACGGTGTGCGAGCCGGTCGACCTGCCGGTCAACAAGCGCCATCTCGAAATGGTCTATGCGCACATGCGCTGGTCCGACAAACCCTACATGGGCTCGGTGACGCGGCCGGAGCGCGCCGAGGACACGGTCGCCATGTCGCGCATCCTCTTCGGGGAGAAGTTCCTCGAGGAGAATGTCGTGGTGATGAGCCTCATCAACGCGAACTCGCCGCTCGTCTGGGATTCCTCGATGCTCGGCGCAGCGGAAGCCTACGCACGCGCCAACCAGGCCCTGATCATGACGCCCTTCATCCTGTCCGGCGCGATGAGCCCGGTGACGGTCGCGGGCACGCTCAGCCAGGTGCTTGCCGAGGTGCTCGCCGGGACGGCGTTCGTACAGCTCGTGCGGCCTGGGGCACCGGTCGTCTTCGGCACGTTCGTCTCGACGCTCTCCATGCAGTCGGGCGCGCCTACTTTCGGTACGCCGGAGGCCGCGCTCGCCATCTACGGCGCGGCACAGCTGGCGCGGCGCATGAAGATGCCTTTCCGCACCGGCGGTTCGCTCTGCGCCTCCAAGATACCGGACGCGCAGGCGGCCTATGAGAGCGCGCAGACGCTCGTGCCCACGATCCATGCCGGCACCAACTTCGTCCTCCATGCCGCTGGCTGGATGGAGGGCGGGCTCGCCTCGTCCTACGAGAAGTTCGTCATGGATACGGACCAGCTCGGCATGATGCATGTGCTCGCCAGAGGCATCGACCTGTCCGAGAACGGCCAGGGCATGGCGGCATTCCAGCAGGTCGCGCCGGGCGGGCACTTCCTCGGCTGCGAGCACACCCAGGCGAATTTCGAAAAGGCGTTCTACCGGTCGATCGTTGCCGACAATAATTCGGTCGAACAATGGGAGGCCGAGGGCAGGCTCGACGAGGCGCAGCGCGCCAACGCCTTATGGAAGAAGATGCTCGCCGAATATGAAGCGCCCGCAATCGATCCGGGCGTCGACGAGGCGCTCCGCGCCTTCATCGAGCAGAAAAAGGCCTCGATGCCCGACGCCACGCATTAACCGGCCGACATTTCGCTTGCCGGCCCCTCGCCGCCGGTCAATCCACCGCCTACATCATGGTTGGCGGAACCCGTCTTCGCACTGCAATGACACTTTGTTGCAGTGCGGTAGGTGGGCTAGATTGGGGCAGGGCTGATTCGTGCGAGGAGAAATGGAAATGGCGAAGGATCGCGAAGCCCGCCTGCGTCAGCGGGCCTATGAGCTATGGGAAAAGGCCGGCCGCCCCGAAGGCAGGCATGAAGAACACTGGTATCAGGCCTTGACCGAAATCCCGGATGACGAAGCAGCCGTCGGCATGACCACGCCCATGCCGCCGGCTGCCGCAGGCAGGGCCAAGCGCGGCAAGGTGATGGCGGCGGATGTTGCCCCGTCCCTGGTGAAGAAGCGGAAATAGCGCCGCTTCTGTCGAAGGACCGGGCGCGGAAGGCAGGCGATCGCTTTGCCCGTCAGACTGCCGGCATGCCGTCGTTGATCGCGATGATGTTGCCGTCGATGTCCCGGAACCAGGCCGCGTGGGCGTCGCCGAAGGTGGCGATCCCCTCGACGGTCTTCAGCCCGGGCATGTCGTATTCCTCGAACTTGACCCCGGCCTTGCGGAGGGATGCGACCTCTGCCTTCACGTCGGCCACTTCAAAGCCCATCAGCGTGTTGGGCGCTTTGCCGGCATTGGTCGGGGTCGGGTAGAGCATGAAGCCGGTTCCGTTGGGCAGCCTGTAGATCGCGCCCATCTGTTCGTCCTGCATGGCCGGCTTCAGGCCGAGCTTTTCCGCGTACCAGCGGACCGCACGATTAAGATCGGCGACCGGGATGCTTGCGCCGACGCTTTTTGCGTTCAACATCGACCGTCTCCCTCAGTTTGCCCCCGGGTGGAGTATATAGCGCTGCCCGCTCAGGCGGCGATGTATTCGCGGCAGGCCTCCTCCAGGCAACCAAGGACGTAGGGCGCGAACGAACGCCAGACCTCGATGTGGAAGGCGGCGATATCGGTGCGCCACATTACGATTTCGGCCTTGGCGAAAACGGTTCGGGTCACCGTGCCGACCGGGAAGGCGGCCGGGTCGAGGTCGAGCGGGTTGAAGGCATTCAGAACATCGGCGGCGCGTTCGCCGGCGACCGAAATCCCCAACTGCCGCTCTGAAATATCGACGATGCTCGCCGGTTCGGCGCCGAGCGAGCGCTGGAGCAGCGGGAACAGGTCCGTGCCTTCGCCTTCGGGCGCAAGCAGCAGCCATTCGTCCGGGCCGAGCCAGAGAGCCGAACGCTCGCCGTCTCCGGCAGCCCGGCATGCCTCGACGGGGAGGGCGATGCCGAAAGCCCCGCCGATTGCGGCGGCCGCTTTTGCGCTGCCGCGCACGATGAAGCGGGTGAAGGCGGGAAGGGCGACTACCGTGACCCTAGCCATCAAGCCGCTCTCCGTCCTTGTCGTAGAAGACCGGGTCGACGACTTCGACCGCAACCGTCTTTCCCGGCAGCGGGACGTAGAGGCGCGAGGCGAGCCGGCCGCGGCCGCCGGCAACCAGGCCGAGCGCGATGCTGCGTCCCAGCGTTGCGCTCCGGTAGCTCGAAGTGACGTGGCCGAGCATCGGCGCCGGAATCGGCGCATCGCGGCTGGCGACGATCTGCGCGCCTTCCTCCAGGACCAGGTTCGGGTCTTCGGTCAATAGGCCGACCAGCTGCTTGCGGTCGTTGCGAAGCATGTCGCGCCGCGCCAGCGAGCGCTTGCCGACGAAATCCGGTTTCTGCCTGCCGATCGCCCAGTCGAGGCCGAGGTCGGACGGGATCACCGTGCCATCGCTCTCCTGGCCGACGATGATGTAGCCCTTCTCGGCGCGGAGCACGTGCATCGTCTCGGTGCCGTAAGGCGTGATCCCGTAGGCCTGTCCGGCGCGCATCGCCATTTCCCAGACGGTGCGGCCATGGCTCGCCGGCACGTTCAGCTCATAGCCGAGTTCGCCGGTGAAGCTCACCCGGAAGAGACGTCCCGGGACCCCCCAGATCGTCGCCGGGCGGACGCTCATGTGCGGCATCGCCTCGGGCGACAGGTCGACGCCTTCACAGAGCGCGCGCACGACCTCGCGGGACTTCGGTCCCTGGATCGCGATCACCGCCCATTGTTCGGTGGTCGAGGTCAGCCAGACCTTCAGCTCGGGAAACTCGGTCTGGAGATAGTCCTCCATGTGATGGAGCACGCGCGGCGCCCCGCCGGTCGTCGTCGTCACATGGAAGCGGTCCGGGGCCAGACGGCCGACCACGCCGTCATCCATGACGAAGCCGGCTTCGGTCAGCATCACGCCATAGCGGCAGCGGCCCGGCTCGAGCTTGCTCCACGAGTTGGTGTAGAGCCGGTTCATGAACTCGGCGGCGTCGGGACCGACGATCTCGATTTTGCCCAGGGTCGAGGCGTCGAAAATGCCGACGCCGGTCCGGACCGCCTTGCATTCGCGGGCGACCGCCGCGTGCATGTCCTCGCCCGGCCTCGGGAAATAGCGGGCGCGTTTCCAGAGGCCGACATCCTCGAAGACGGCGCCTTCTGCCTCGGCCCAGTCGTGGATGGGGGTCTTGCGCACTGGATCGAACAGGGCGCCGCGCGCGGTCCCGGCTAGCGTGCCGAAGGTCACCGGCGTGTAGGGCATGCGAAACGTCGTCAGCCCCACCTCCGGTACGCTGCGCCCACGCGCACCGGCGACGATGCCGAGGGCATTCATACTCGACGTCTTGCCCTGGTCGGTCGCCATGCCGGTGGTCGTGTAGCGCTTCACGTGCTCGATCGAGCGGAAGCCTTCGCGGAGCGCGAGTTTCAGGTCCTTGGTCGTCACGTCGTTCTGGAAGTCGACGAAGGCGCGCCCCTTCACCTCGGATCTCACCTCTCCGGAAGGGGCACCCACGTCTCCCCGGTGGGAAGAGGTCGGATGCGGAGCATCCGGGTGAGGGGGGACTGCCATTTCCTGAGGAGTCTCGGCCCCCTCACCCGCTCGCCGGACCGTCGTCCGGCTCACGACCTCTCCCCACCGGGGAGAGGTGTGCGGGACATCTTCTGCCGATGGGTTCTTTCCCTGTGCATCTCTCGCCGCGGCCTCGCCGGCCGCATAGCCGTCGGCCATCGCGGCGGCGGTTTCATAGATGCCGCGGCAGCCGCCAGCGGAACGGACGCGTTCGGCGGGAATATCGGGGACGAACGCATCAAGCGCGGCATCGAAGCGGAGCCTGCCGCGCGACTGCGAGAAGAGGTGGACGCTCGGCGTCCAGCCACCCGCCATCAGGGCGAGGTCGCAGGCGAGGCGTTCCCCGGCGCCGTCGGCCGTGGCGAGATCGACCGCGCGGACCCGCAGCCCGCCAAGCGTTCCGGCGACCTCAGTGTTCGTCCGCACGTCGATCCCTGCGGCGCGGGCCGCCTCCGCCGCCATACCGGGCTCGCCGCGGCGGTCGGCGATCGCCGCGATGGTCACACCTGCCGCCTTGAGGTCGAGCGCCGCGCGGTAGGCCGAGTCGTCGCCGGCCATGACCACCGCGCGCGTTCCGGGGCGGACGCCGTAGCGGTTGGCGTAGGTCCGGGCCGCGTCTGCAAGCATGATGCCCGGCCGGTCGTTTTCGGGAGAGACCAACGGTCGCTCGATCGCGCCGGTTGCGAGCACGACTTCCTTCGCCCGCACCTGCCACAGCCGTTCGCGCGGCAGCGAGGGGTCGGGCTCCGCGAGGTGGTCGGTGACGCGCTCGGCGAGCGCAACGAAGTTGCCGAGGAAATAGCCGAAGGCGGTGGTCCGCGGCAGGAGGCGCACGCCCTTGGCGGCCAGCTCCGCGATTTTCTCCGCGACCCATTCTCCGGCCGGCCGTCCCTCGATCGCGCGCGTCTCGGCGAGAAGCGAGCCGCCGAACTCGGCCTGCTCGTCGCAAAGCATGATCCGGCCGCCGCCTTCGGCCGCCGCCAGAGCAGCGGCGATGCCGGCGGGACCGGCGCCGACGATCAGCACCTCGCAGTGGGCGTAGCGGCCGAGATACCGGTCCGGGTCGGGACCCTTCGGCGCCCTGCCGAGCCCGGCGGTCCGGCGGATCGCCGGCTCGTAGAGTCGCGACCAGAGCGCGGCCGGCCACATGAAGGTCTTGTAGTAGAAGCCCGCCGGAAACAGCGGCGAGACAAGATCGAGCGCGCCGCCGACGTCGTGGCGAAGCGACGGCCAGCGGTTTTGGCTGCGCGCCGTCAGACCCTCGTACAGCTCGACCTGCGTGGCGCGGAGGTTGGGCGTTTCGCGACCGCCGCCGCGGTGGACCGTGACCAGCGCGTTCGGCTCCTCCGCACCGGCGGCGAGAATGCCGCGCGGCCGGTGATACTTGAACGAGCGCCCGACGAGATGAATGCCGTTGGCGAGGAGCGCCGAGGCGAGCGTGTCACCGGCAAAGCCGCTGAGCGCGCGGCCGTCGAAGGTGAACCGGAGCGGCCTGGTGCGGTCGATCCGCCCGCCGGTCTCGCTGCGGAGGGCGGTCACCTGTATCGGTCCCTTGATGCCGCGATTGCCGCTTCACCGGGCTTTGGCTCGCCCGTCTTGTAGGTGAGGAGGATCCTGTCGCTCACCGTGTCGCGGACGCAGTTGAAGAAGCGGGCGCAGCCGTGGATGTGGCGCCAGCGCTCGAAATGGATGCCCTTCGGGTTGGTGCGGAGATAGAGGAATGCCCGCCAGGCCTCGTCGTCGAGGTCGGCCGGGCGCGGCACGCGCACGACATGCGCTTCGCCGCCGTAGCGGAACTCGATCTCGGGCCGCGGGCCGCAATGCGGGCAGGGGATGAGCAGCATCAGTGCGCCACCGCGGCGGCGGCGGCCTCGTCGATCAGCTGACCGGTGAGGAACCGGTCGAGCGAGAAGGGCGCCGCGACCGGGTGCGGCTCGCCGCGGGCGATCGTCGCCGCAAAGACGTGGCCGGAGCCGGGCGTCGCCTTGAAGCCGCCGGTGCCCCAGCCGGCGTTGACGTAGAGGCCGGGCACCGGAGTGAGGCCGATGATCGGCGAGCGGTCGGCGGTCACGTCGACGATCCCGCCCCAGTTCCTCAGCATCTTCATGCGGCGGAATATCGGGAAGAGGTCGCAGATCGCATCGAGCGTGTGGGTGGCGATGTGGAGGCTGCCGCGCTGGCTGTAGGAGATATACGCGTCGGTGCCCGCACCGATGACCAGCTCGCCCTTGTCCGACTGCGATATGTAGGCGTGGACCGTGTTCGACATGACCACGCACGGGAATACCGGCTTCACCGGCTCGGAGACCAGCGCCTGCAGGGGGTAGGATTCGAGCGGCATACGGAGACCGGCCATCGCCATGACGAGGCTGGTGCTGCCGGCAGCAACCACGCCGATCTTCCGCGCGCCGATCCGGCCGCGCGTTGTCTCGAGCCCGGTCACGGCGCCATCACGGGCGCGCTCGATCCCGGTCACCTCGCAATTTTCGAGGATGTCGACGCCGAGATTGCTGGCGGCCCGCGCATAGCCCCAGGCGACGGCGTCGTGCCGGGCGGTGCCGCCCCGCCGCTGCAGCGCCGCGCCGGTGACCGGGTAGCGGAGGTCGAGCGAAATGTTGAGGGGCGGGCAGAAGCGCTTCGCCTCGGCCGCACTCAGCCACTCGTTGTCGATGCCGTTGAGGCGGTTGGAATGGACGTGGCGCTTGAGGACCTGCTCGTCATGGACCGAGTGGGCCAGCATCATCACGCCGCGCGGCGAGTACATGACATTGTAGTTGAGCTCGGCCGACAGGCCTTCCCAGAGCTTCAGCGCGTGCTCGTAGATCGCCGCGCTCTCGTCCTGCAGGTAGTTGGAGCGGATGATGGTGGTGTTGCGGCCGGTATTGCCGCCGCCGATCCAGCCCTTCTCGACCACCGCAACGTCGGTGATGCCGAACTCGCGGGCGAGGTAATAGGCGGTGGCGAGGCCGTGGCCGCCGCCGCCGACGATGACGACGTCATATGCGGCCTTCGGCTCGGGCGAACGCCATTGCTCGCCCCATTTCTCGTGGCCGGAAAGGGCGTTCCGGACGAGCGCCAGGAACGAGTATCGCTCCATCAGCCTGCGGGCGTGCCGGCGGCGCCCTCGACCGCCGCCTCCAGTTCGCGCAGCTCCTCGCCTCCCGCCATCATCGACGTCACCTGCTCCCGGCTCACCTCGCCCTTGGTAAAGTAGCCGAGAGAACGGCCGCGGTTGAGCAGAAAGAAGCGGTCGGCCACGGGATAGGCGTGCTGGACGTTGTGGGTGATGAAAATGACGGCGAGCCCGTCGGCCCGCGCCTTGGCGACATAGCGGAGCACCATCGCCGCCTGCTTGACGCCAAGCGCCGAGGTCGGTTCGTCGAGGATGAGGACCCGCGCGCCGAAATGGACGGCGCGGGCAATCGCAACGCACTGACGCTCGCCGCCGGACAGCGTCCCGACCGGCTGCGCGGGATCGCGGACGCGAATGCCGATCTTGGCCATCTCGTCGCGGACGACCGCGTTGGCGAAGCCGTGGCGAAGCCGCTGCCAGGGGCCGCGCCCGGTGACCGGTTCGCGCCCCATGAAGAAGTTCCGCGTGATCGACATCAGCGGGACCATGGCAAGGTCCTGGAACACGGTGGCGATGCCGCGGTCGAGAGCCTCGCGCGGCGAGGAGAAGCGGACGGGCTCGCCGTCGACCAGCATCTCGCCGCGGTCCGGCCGATAGACGCCGGAAAGGATCTTGATCAGCGTCGACTTGCCGGCACCGTTATCGCCGAGGAGGCAGAGCACCTCGCCGCTCCGCACGGACAGCGAGATGCCTTCCAGCGCCCGCACCGAGCCGAAATACTTGGTGACGTCGCGCAGTTCTAAGATCGGCGTCGCGGCGGGCATGCTCATTTTGCCTCGGTCGCCTTGCGGCGGACGTAGTTGTTGAAGAGCACGGCGATCAGCACCATCGTGCCGAGGAAGACCTTGAACCAGTCGGTGTCGATGCCGGTGTAGTAGATGCCGAGCTGGACGAGGGCGAAGATGAGCGCGCCGAGCGCCGCGCCGATCGCCGATCCGTAGCCGCCGGTGAGGAAGCAGCCGCCGATGACCGCGGCGATGATCGCCTCGAATTCCTTCTGCGTGCCGCGGAGCGTATCCGCCGAGCCGAAGGTGCAGACCTGGATGGTCGCATAGACCGTTCCGGCGAGCGCGGTGAGGATGAAGAGGATGATCTTCACCCGGCTGACCGGCACCCCGACATTGCGCGCCGCGTTCTGGTCGCCGCCGGCGGCGAAGATCCAGTTGCCGAAGCGGGTGTTGAGTAGGACCCAGGTGGCGATGGCGGTGCTCCCCAGCCACCACAGGATCGAAACCGGCAGGCCGGGTATTTCCGGACTGCCGTCCGGCCGCGTGCCGATAAACCCGTTCTCGGCGAGCCAGCGGAAGAAACCGCCGAAGGCCTTGCCGGCAAAGAGCGCGAAGACCCAGCCGTCCTGGAATCCGTCGGTGATGTAGGGGATCTGCGTGCGCCCGGTGATCGAGCGGGTCAGCGCCAGCGTCAGGCCGCGGAGGATGAAGAGGAATGCCAGCGTGACGATGAACGAGGGCAGGCCGGTGCGGATGAGGAGGAGGCCGTTGACGTAGCCGATGAGGAGCGCGAAGCCGAGGGCGATGAGGATGCCGACCTCGAGCGGCAGGTGGAATTCGGTTACCGCCAGGCCGATGACGATGCCGGCGAAGCCGATGGTCGAGCCGATCGAAAGGTCGAACTCGCCGCCGATCATGAGAAGCGCAACGGCGGTGGCGAGGATGCCCAGCTCGGCGGAGTTGGTGAGGACGGTGAGGATGCCGAGCGGCGTGAACAGGGCCGTGTCGTGCGCGGCAATGATGAAGACGATGACGACGAGGATCGCGCCGGCGACGGCGCCGAATTCCGGGCGGCGGAGAAGCTGGGTAAGGCGCGTGGTCTGCCTCAGCCTTTCGTCCGCGACGATCGCCATGTCCGTCCCGTGGATCTGACCGGAAGGAAGGACCGGGCGGCGGCCGCCCGGTCCCGTTGATGCTGCGTCTAGCGGATGCCCTGCTTGGACAGTTCGAGGACCTTCGCCGCGTCGCCCTTCATGATGAAGGCCGGGCCGGTCATAACGTCGTCGGTCGGCAGCGTGCCGTACATCGCCTTCATGGTGAAGAAGACGACCGGCAGGTAGCCCATCAGGTACTGCTGGCTGTCGATGGCGAACATCATCTCGCCCTTGTCGACCGCCTCGAGCACTTCCGGCGACAGATCGAACGTGCCCATCTTGATCTTCGAGAGGACGCCGTCCTCACGCAGCTTCTGGAGGATCGGGCCGGCGACACTCGGTCCAAGCGCGAGGACCGCGTCGGTCTCCGGATGGGCGGAGAGGTAGGCCGAGACGCGGCTGGTCGACTCGGTCGGGTCCATGGTCACGCCGACGACGTCGACGGTGCCGCCGCCGTTCTTGGCCAGCCCATCCTTGAACCCGTTGCAGCGGTCGTCGAGCGAGACGTTGCCCACTTCCTGGTTGACGCAAAGGGCGTGCTTGACGCCGTCCTTGCCCATAAGCTCGCCGGCCTTGACGCCGTTATTGTATTCCGAGCCGCCGCCGACCCAGAGGTCGAGGCCCCATTCGTCCTGCTGGTCGGGGCCGGAATCGATGACGCCGACGGGAATGCCGGCGGCCTTGGCATTCAGCACCGACTGCTTCAGCGCCGTCGCATCCGGGATCGAGACAACCAGCGCGTCCGGCTTCTCGGCAACCGCGGCGTCGATGAGGCGGGCCATCTGCGCCATGTCGAAGGTCTCGGGTGAGTGATAGTCGACCTTCGAGCCCATCACCTTCTGGGCATCCTCGACGCCCTTCTTCACCACCGACCAATACGGATCGACCGCCTGGCCGTGGGTGACGAAGATGATGTGGACGTCCTTGGCGGCCTTGGTCGCTGCCGGCGCCGAGCCGGCGGCGAAGGCCGCTGCCACCATACCCAGAGCGGCGGCCGCAATGCGATGCTTCATCTTCATGTACATGAAGTCCTCCGATGGTTCCTGAAACGCTTTCGATATCCGGCATTCCGCGGAAGCGGCCCGCGGCTGCCCCCGGTCCGCTGCTCGTCGACTGGCGAAAGTAGAAGCTCGGGGACCGACAAAGACAAGCTTCTCCTCAATTCCGGACGTGTCAGGCCGCGGCCCGCAACCGGTCGCGGATGGCCCGCATTCCGATCAGCTCAGCGCCCAGCCGCTCGATCTGCCGGCGCGCAAAGCCCCGCTTGAACAGGGCGTATTCGTCCGGCCGGACGCCGTGTTCATGCGGCGCGATCGCTTCGATTTCTCCCGGTGCATTGAAATGGAGCGCCATGTAGGTAAGGCCGTCGCCGATCCGGTCGAAGAGTGCGCGGTAATCGTCCTCGACGGAAGCCCCGCGGGTCCAGGGCGTTTCGAGGATGCGGTCGAATACCGGCCGGCCCGCGCTCTCCGCGGCGTCGACAGCCGCCTGCATTTCCGGCGCCCGGACGATGTTGCCGTAGGCGGCCTCCTGACGGACCAGCAGAACCGGAACCCGCTCCTCGATGCCGAGGCGCACATAGATATCGACGAATTCCGGGCAGACGACGGTGAACATGTGGGCGTCGATATGGGTAATATCGATGCCGGCTTTCCTGGCGGCTTCGACCTGGGCGCGAAGTTCCGCCTCGACCGCGTCCGGGTGGGCATGGGCGCGCGCTTCCTGCGCTGTCGGCCAGAAATAGCCGTCGCCGTCGACAAGACCCGAAGCCTGCGAGGCGCCGGTCAGCGGCCGCCAGCGGTAGTTCTTGAACTCCGAGGTGAGGACGAGGTGCACGCCGATGTCGAGGCGCGGGTCCTTCGCCTGCATCTCCGCGATTTCGAGGAACCACGGGCACGGTACCATCACCGCGCCGCAGGTGCAGATGCCGTCCGCGGTCAGGTCGGCAAAGGCGAGGTTGGCGCCGTGGCACATGCCGATGTCGTCCTCGTGGACGACGACCTGACGCTTTCCGGCCATCGCTTGAACGCCATCCCCTGAACGCCCGCCGCCCGTCGCATCGGCCTGCAGAACGTTCGTTCCAAAGGCAAACTTTACAGAAGGTTTGTTCCATGTCCAGATAGAGCGCCTGCCCATTTCCCGTCAGCTTCGGAACGCTCCCATGGCCGTCCGCCTCGGCATCAACCCGATTACCTGGACCAATGACGACATGCCCTCGCTCGGCGGCGACACGCCGATCGATCAGGTTCTCGCCGAGACGCGCGCCGCAGGCTTTTCCGGCACCGAGATGAGCTTCCGATTTCCCAAGACGTCGGCCGAACTCGGCCCTCTCCTCAAGCGTCACGGTCTGGTGCTGGTCTCGGCCTGGTATGACGGCCGCATCCTCGAAAAGGAGATCGAGGCGGAATGGGCGGCGATTTTGCCGCACATGACGTTGCTCCGCGATCTGGGCTGCACGCATGTGGTCTATGCCGACACATCGGGCCGGTCGGAGGGCGACCTGTTCGCGCCGATTTCGCGCCGGCCGAGGCTGCCCGATGGCGAGTGGAGCGCCTATGGCAGGAAGCTCACCGCGCTTGCCGAGAAAATGGCGGCGTTCGGCGTGCGCATGGCCTTCCACCACCACATGGGAACCATCGTCGAGACCGATGGCGAGGTCGACAGACTGATGGCGGCGACCGGCCCGGCGGTGGGGCTGCTCTACGACAGCGGCCATTCGCTGTTTGCCGGCGGCGATCCGGTGGCGCTCGCCAGGCGGCACGTGAAGCGCATCGTTCACGTCCATTGCAAGGATGCCCGGCCGGATGTTCTGGCCAAGGCGCGGGCCACCGACAATTCCTTCATGCAGGCGGTGCTCGACGGGGTCTTCACCATGCCCGGCGACGGCATGGTCGACTACCCGACCATCCTCAAGGCGCTGCACGACGGCGGCTATGCCGGCTGGATCGTCGCCGAGGCCGAGCAGGACCCGGCCAAGGCGCATCCGCTCACCTATGCGAAGATGGGCTTCGCCAATCTCGCCCGGCTCTGCCTAGCCGCGGGCTTCAGCATCGACCCATAGGAGCGCCTTCGTGATCGACATCGGCATCATCGGCGGCGGGCTGATCGCGCAGGTCGAGCACCTGCCCAACCTTCTCAATCTTCCGGCGCTGTTCCGCGTGCGCGGCCTCGCCGATCCCTCCGCGAAGGTACGGGCGCATATCGCGCAGCGCTGGGGCGTGCCGACCTTCGCCACCGCCGGTGAGATATTCGAGCAGAAGCTCGACGCGGTGTTGATCGCAACCCCCGACAGCTATCACGCCGATCTGGCGGTCGAGGCGCTCGGCCTCAGCCTTCACGTCTTTTGCGAAAAGCCGCTCTGCTATTTCCCGGCGGACGCGGTGCGCGTCGCCGCGGCGCGCGACAAGGCAAAGCGCGTCATGCAGGTCGGCTACATGAAGCGCTTCGATCCGTCGTGGCGTCTGCTCCGCGATCTGGTCAGGGATTTCGGCCGGCACCTCCGCATGGTCTCGGTCGAGGTGAACGACCCGGATTCCTGGCCGTTTACGGCGCACCGCGACTTTCTCGCCGGCGACGATGTCGCACCCGAACTCATCGCCGAGGGGCAGAAGCGGAGGGCCGATCAGATCGCCCGCGCGCTCGGCCGTCCGGCAACCCCGGCCGAGATCAAGGGCTTCGCCGGGCCGTATTGTTCGAGCATGGTCCACGACGTGAACCTCGTCCACGGGCTCCTCGATGCGATGGGTGTGGGCACCGGCGAAGTGACCGGCGCGGCGGTCTATGCGGGCGGCGCCGGCGGTCACGGTGCGGTGCGGCTGACGCCGCATGACGGGCTGTGGTCGGTCTTCCACCTCGCGGTGCCGAACCTTGCCGACTACCTCGAGCGCGTCACCCTCTATTTCAATGATCGAATCTACGAACTGGAATTCCCGTCTCCCTACCTCAATCATCAGCAAACCAGGCTGATCGAGCGCCGTTCGACCGGCCATCACGCCGAGACCATCCTCCATCGCGCCTCCTACAAGGAGGCGTTTGTCGAGGAACTACGGGCATTTGCGGCGGCGGTCGCGGGCGAAGCCCCACCGGAAAACCCCGTCGAGGACGCCGTCCGCGACATGACGCTCCTCGGCAAGTTCGGGCGCCGGGCGTTCGGCATCGAGGCGGTGTGACCGCCGTCACTGGCCGCCGATTGGCTTTTCCGCTCAATCTTCCCTAGCGTTCGGGTCGGTTTCGCCGGAAATCCCGGCCGAGAAGCCATGATTACGGAGGGAACATGGCCGATTCCGTCAAGTACCTGCTCGATGAATCGCGGATTCCGAAGGTCTGGTACAACATCGCCGCCGACCTACCGTCCCAGCCGCCCCCGGCGCTCCACCCTGGAACGCAGAAGCCGCTCGGGCCGGACGACCTCGCGCCTCTCTTTCCGATGGCCCTCATCGGCCAGGAAGTTTCGCGCGAGCGCGAGATCGAGATTCCCGAGCCGGTACGCGAGGTCTACCGGCAATGGCGGCCGTCGCCGCTCTTCCGGGCACGGCGTCTCGAAGCGGCGCTGAAGACGCCGGCGAAGATCTATTACAAGTACGAGGGCGTATCGCCGGCCGGCAGCCACAAGCCGAACACCGCCGTGGCGCAGGCCTTCTACAACAAGGAAGCCGGGGTGAAGCGCCTGTCGACCGAAACCGGCGCCGGGCAGTGGGGATCGTCGCTGGCCTTCGCCGGCGCGCTCTTCGGCCTCGAAGTCCAGGTCTTCATGGTCCGCGTCTCCTATGACCAGAAACCCTATCGCCGCGCACTCATGGAAACCTACGGCGCACGCTGCGTCGCATCGCCGTCGAACGAGACCCAGTCCGGCCGGGCCGCGCTTGCCCAGAACCCCGGTCATCTCGGCTCCCTCGGCCTCGCCATCTCCGAGGCGGTCGAGGTCGCGGCGCAGCGCGACGACACCAAGTACTCGCTCGGCTCGGTTCTCAATCACGTCCTCCTCCACCAGACCGTCGTCGGTCAGGAGGCGATCGCGCAGATGGAACTGGCCGGGGACTACCCGGATATCGTCGTCGGCTGCACCGGCGGCGGCTCGAACTTCGCCGGCATTGCCTTCCCGTTCATCGGCGCCGGTCTTCGCGGCGGCGCCAAGCCGAAGATCCTCGCGATCGAGCCGGCGGCCTGTCCGAGCCTCACCCGCGGCAGGTACGCCTACGATTTCGGCGATACCGCCCACCTTGCCCCGCTGGTCAAGATGCACACCCTCGGCTCGACCTTCATCCCGCCGGGCTTCCACGCCGGGGGGCTCCGCTACCACGGCATGGCGCCCCTGGTCAGCCACCTGAAGCAGCTCGGCATGATCGACGCCAAGGCCTACCGCCAGTCGGAGGTCTTCGCCGCCGGCGTGCAGTTCGCCAGAACCGAAGGCATCCTGCCGGCGCCGGAAGCCAATCACGCCGTCAAGGGAGCGATCGACGAAGCCATACGCTGCCGCGAGGAAGGAAAGGGGCGGACGATCCTCTTCAATCTCTGCGGACACGGCCACTTCGACATGCAGGCCTACATGGACTACTTCGCCGGGAAGCTGAAAGACCTCGATTATGATGAGGGCGAACTGGCAATGGCGCTGGCCGGCCTGCCGAGCGTCAGGGAAGCTGCATGATAAACCGGCCGGCGCGACACAAAGCGCCGGCCGCAAATGCGTGCGGATTGCGTAGCCAGCCATGCCAGCCGACGGACAGATGCCCGAGCCTTCCCTAGAAACCAGCGCCCGAGAAGCCGCGGCCCGTCTGCCCTTCTGGAAGGGCAGGGTCGAGCCGGTCCGCCTCGGCGGCGGCATCACCAATGTCAACTTCACGGTCGAGGACGGCGGACAGAAATACGTCGTCCGGGTAGGCGACGACATTCCGGTCCATCAGATCCTGCGCTTCAACGAGCTGTCGGCGAGCCGGGCTGCCTACGCCGCCGGGATTTCACCGGAAGTGGTCTATAGCGAGCGCGGCATCCTGGTGATGCGCTTCGTCGAGGGGAAGACCTGCGCGCCCGCTGACATCCGCGATCCGATCCGGCTGGCGAAAATCCTGCCCCTGATCAAGCGGGTGCATCGCGAGATGCCGGTGCACCTGCGCGGGCCGGTGCTCGCCTTCTGGGTGTTCCACGTCATCCGAGACTATGCCCATACGCTTGCCGACGCGCACAGCCGCTACGAGTCGCGGTTGCCCGATCTCCTGGATGCGGCAGCCGAACTGGAGCTGGCGGTCGGGCCGATCGACCTCGTCTTCGGTCACAACGACCTGCTGGCCGGCAATTTCATCGATGACGGAAACCGTATCTGGCTCATCGACTGGGACTATGCCGGCTTCAACTCGCCGCTTTTCGACCTTTCCAATCTTGCCTCCAACAATTCCTTCGACGCGTCGCAGGAGGAATGGATGCTCGCGACCTATTTCGGTCGCGTGCCCGATCCGCAACTGATGCAGGGCTACCGTGCGATGAAATGCGCGTCGCTGTTGCGCGAAGCGATGTGGAGCATGGTCTCGGAGATCCACTCGCGGCTCGACTACGACTACGCCGCCTACACCGTCGACTACATGGACCGTTTCGCCCGCGCCTTCGCGGCATTCTCCGAGGAAAAAGACTAGCCGCGATGGCCGGTGCGCTGCCCACCTCCGCCGGCGTGGTGGTCATCGGCGGCGGCATCATCGGCTGCTCCACCGCCTATCACCTCGCGCGCGACCACAAGGCGGATGTGGTGCTGATCGAGCAGGGCAAGCTCACCGGCGGGTCGACCTGGCACGCCGCCGGCCTCGTCGGGCAGCTTCGCTCCTCGGCGTCGATCACGCAGGTGCTCCGCTACTCGGTCGAGCTCTACAAGAAACTCGAGGCCGAGACCGGCCTTGCCACGGGATGGCGGCAGACCGGGTGCCTCCGGCTCGCCTGCAACGCCGAGCGCTGGATCGAGTTCAGGCGGCAGGCGACCACGGCGCACAGCTTCGGTCTCGACATGCATCTTCTGTCGCCGGCCGAGGCAAAGGCGATGTGGCCGCTCCTCGACGTGTCCGACCTGGTCGGGGCGACGTTCCTGCCCTCCGACGGGCAGGCGAGCCCGTCCGACATCGCGCAGTCGTTGGCGAAGGGCGCGCGGATGCATGGTGCGAAGCTCCTCGAAGGCATCGCCTGCACCGGGTTCCGTATCGAGGACGGCCGGGTAACCGGCGTCATGACGAAAGAGGGTCTCATCGCCTGCGAGAAGGTGGTTCTCTGCGCAGGGATATGGTCACGCCAGATCGGTGCGCTCGCCGGCGTCAGCGTCCCGCTCCAGCCGGTGCGGCATCAATACGTCATCACCGAGAAGATCGACGGCGTCGCGCCGGGGCTGGCCACGCTTCGCGATCCCGACCGCCGCACCTACTTCAAGGAGGAAGTCGGCGGCCTCGTCTTCGGCGGCTATGAGCCGGACCCGAAGGCGTGGGAGGACATCGTCCCGCAGAGGTTCGAGTTCCAGCTCCTCGACGACGACTGGGACCATTTCGCGCAGCACATGGAGGAGGCCCTCGTCCGCATCCCGGCGCTTGCCGAGGCCGGCATCAAGCAGATGATCAACGGGCCGGAATCGTTCACGCCGGACGGCAATTTCATCCTCGGCGAAGCGCCGGAAGTCAGGAATTTCTTCGTCGGCGCCGGGTTCAACGCCTTCGGCATCGCCTCGGGCGGCGGCGCCGGCTGGGTGCTGGCGCAATGGGTCGCCTCGGGCGAGCAGCCGCTCGACCTGTGGGTGGTCGATATCCGCCGCTTCTCTGGCATGCACCGCGACTCGACCTGGACGCGGGAGCGGACGCTGGAGGCTTACGGCAAGCACTACACCGTCGCCTTTCCGCTGGAAGAATACGAAAGCGGTCGGCCGCGCATCGTCTCGCCGCTCTACGAGCGGCTGAAGGCGCGGGGCGCCGTGTTCGGTTCGAAGCTCGGCTGGGAACGGGCGAACTGGTTTGCGCCGGCAGGAACCGAGGCACGCGACCGCTACTCGTTCGGGCGCGGCAACTGGTTCGACGCGGTGGGACGCGAACACCGCGCCGCGCGCGAGGCGGTGGCGGTCTTCGACCAGTCGTCCTTTGCCAAGTTCGAGATGCGCGGACGCGATGCCGAGAAGGCGCTGTCGTGGATCGCCGCCAATGACGTGACGCGTGCGCCCGGCCGGGTCGTCTATACGCAGATGCTCAATTCGCGCGGCGGGATCGAATGCGACCTGACGCTGTCGCGACTGGCGCCCGACCTCTACTACGTCGTCACCGGCACCGGCTTCCGCACGCACGACTTCGCCTGGATCCGGCAGAACATCCCGGCGGGGCTCGATGCTGCGCTCACCGACGTCACCGAGGTTTTCGGCACGCTCTCGCTGATGGGGCCGCGCGCCCGCGATGTCCTCGCCGCGGTCACCGACGCCGATGTGTCGAACGAGGCGTTCCCGTTCGCCAACGTGCGGGAAATTGCCATCGCCGGTGCGGCGGTGCGGGCGATCCGCATCACCTATGTCGGCGAGCTCGGATGGGAACTGCATATGCCGATCGGCGATACGGGTCGGGTGTTCGACCGGCTGATGGAGGCCGGGGCTGCGCACGGCATCGTCCCCGCCGGCTACCGCGCGATCGAGTCGCTCCGGCTCGAAAAGGCCTACCGCGCCTGGGGCGCGGACATCACGCCGAACGACTCGCCTTTCGAAGCCGGGCTCCGCTGGGCCGTGAAGATGAAGTCCGGGCAGCCGTTTCTCGGCCGCGAGGCGCTTGCACGGGTCGCCAATGCGCTCCTGAAGAAGCGCCTTTCGATCCTCACCGTCAACGATCCGGCGATCCTCCTTTCCGGCCGCGAGACGATCCTTCGCGACGGCAAGCCTGTGGGATACCTCGCGAGCGGCGGCTGGGGCTACACGGTCGGCGCCAATATCGGCCTCGGCTACGTCCGCAACCCTGAGGGCGTCAGCGACAATTACCTGACATCCGGACGATACGAGCTGGAAGTGGCGGCCGAGCGCGTCCCGGCGGCGTTGCGCATGACCCCGCTCTACGATCCGACGAATGCGCGGGTGAAGGTTTAGGGTCTGCGGCGCCCCCATTGCCTGGTTCGCCTGCGGCCGAGGGCCGCTCCGCTTTCTTCGCCGCGGCGGGCGACTCGGGCTATAGGTCATGGCACCCGCCGGTGCCTCAGATGACCAAGGGCATTGCCCTAGCCTTCCTCACCTATGCGCTGTTCTCGTCGAGCGATGCTCTCATCAAGAGCGTCGGCGGCCATCTGCCGCTCGCCGAGATCGTCTCCCTGTCGACGCTGTTCACTTTCCTCGTCATTCTGTGCCTGCGGCCGCGCGGTGAACGCTGGCGCGACATGTACCGGATGAACCACCCGCGCTGGGTGCTGCTGCGGGCGGCCTGCGGCATCGTCGCCGGGCTTGCCAGCACCTTCGCCTTCACCACGATTCCGCTCGCCGAGGCCTACGCGCTCATCTTCCTGTCGCCGATCCTGGTGACGCTGCTCTCCATCCCGCTCCTCGGCGAGCAGATCGGCTGGCGGCGGTTGACGGCGGTGGCGGTCGGCTTCTCCGGCATGCTTCTCGTCGTCAAGCCGGGGTTCCGCGAACTGCATCTCGGCCATCTCGCCGCGTTCGTCTGCTCGCTGGTCGGGGCGATGAGCATGATCGTGATGCGGAAGATCGGGCACAGCGAGCGCCGCGTCAGCCTGGTCGGGGTGGTGATGACCGCTTCGCTGGCGGTCTCGGGCCTGCTCACCATCCCGGTCTTCGTCGTCCCCGACCTCGAAACGGTCATTCACCTGATGCTGGTCGGCGTGGTCGGCGGGATCGGCCAGATGACGATCCTCGCGGCGACCCGAAATGCGCCGGCCAACCGGGTAGCGCCGGCGCAGTACAGCCAGATTCTCTGGGCGGTCGTCTTCGGGGCGATCTTCTTCCGCGAATTCCCGGATGCGCTCTCCACGGCAGGGATCGCGCTGATCGGGCTCTCCGGCCTGTTCACGTTCCTGCGCGAGGACAAGCTCCGCGCCTGGCCGCGGCGGACGATACTCCTCCGCAACCAGCCCTAATCAGGCGTCCCCCGATACTGCGACCGCAACCCCCCGCGACTTCCCCTTGCCGAGGCGGTATCTTCCCGCCAAATGCCGGCCCGGCCCGGCGCGTGGAGACGAGCGTCCGATGCAGAAGCTTCAGGTTCAGGGGGTCCACCACATCACGCTGGTCGGCGCCGACCGCCAGAGCACGATCGATTTCTGGGAAGGCGTGCTCGGCATGCCCTTCGTCTTCGACCAGCCCAATCTCGACGTGCCGACCGAGAGTCACCTCTATTTCGACCCCGGCGACGGCCGGCTGATCACCGTCTTCACCAACGAGGACCGCAAACCCGACCCGACGCCCAACCCGACCGAGATCGGCGACGTCCACCACATCGCCTTTTCCGTCTCGCACGCCACCTTCTCGCAGGTCGTGCAGCGGCTGGCCGAGCGCGGCATAGCCAATAGCGGCGTCAAGGATCGCGGCTTCATGGACTCGATCTACTTCCGCGATCCGCTCGGGCAGCTCTACGAACTTGCCTGCTACCGCTTCTTTCCGCCGGAGGGGCGCACCCACGCCGAGGTGCTGCTCGAGGCGCATCATATCCGAGTGGCGCGGGGCGACTACAATATCGGCGAGACCCACCTTGCCGACGCGATCGAGGCGCTGATCCGGCGCGACCGTGACAGCCTGTCGAGCGACCGCTCGCCGCGCGATCCCTATGCGGCGGCCAAGCCGGCCCCGGTGGCAAAGCCGCGTGCCGGCGCCAAGGCGAAGGGCGAGACGACGCGAAAGGCGCGTTCGCCGAAGGAGCGGGTTTACTAAGGCGCCGAGCGCGCCGCGAGGAAGTTTGAGGGAGGTGTGATCAAATGATGAAACTCTATCATTTCCCGGTTTCGAACACGGCGCGCCCGGTGCGCCTGTTCATCGCGGAAAACAGGCTGCCGGTCGAGGACGTGGTCCTCGACTTCATGAAGGGCGAGCACGTGTCGCCCAAGTACCTGAAGCTCAACCCGAACGGGCTGGTGCCGACCTTGGTCGACGACGATTTCGTGCTGACCGAGAGTTCGACAATCCTCAAATACCTTGCCGACAAATTCGATCTGACGAAGTACTACCCCAAGGATCTGAAGGCGCGGGCGCGGGTCAACGAAATGATGGACTGGTTCAATACCGGCTTCTATCGCGACTACGCCTACAACGTCGTCTACCCGCAGATCTATCCGCACCACAAACGGCCGACCGAAGAGGCGCAGAGGCAGACCATCGAGTGGGGCAAGAGCCTCACCAAGAAGTGGCTGAAGACACTCAACGATTCCTGGCTCGGCAAGGGCAAGAAATTCCTAACCGGGGACGAGATGACCATCGCCGACTTTTTCGGGGCGGCCCTGCTCACCAGCGGCCACGTCATCCGGACCGAGTTCAAGGATTATCCGAACATTCTGGCTTGGCTCGGGCGCATGCAGGCGCTGCCCAACTGGAAAAAGATCGACGAGGCGGTCGAGGGCTTCCGCGAATACGTGAAGGGGCAGGAGTTCCACACGGTCTAGAGCCAACCGCCTGGGCTTGGCGCAGCGCGAGGCCCGGCATCTGCCGGGCCTTCTCGTCTCAACCGGTCGCAGCCGACCAGTCGACCAGCGCCGACTTGTAGTCGCTCCGCGGCAATTCGCCGTAGGGCAGGAGCTCGATTTCGGTGGTGACGAGCAGCGCTTCCCGGATGCGTTTCCTGATCCGGTCGGCGAGCTCGCCGGGGTCGCCGGCGTCCTCCGACAATTCCACGGCGACAGGCAGCGGCGGATCCTGACGGAACCCCTTCTGCCGCGGGCGGACCTTGAGGACGCCGCTCACCGCCGGTGCGAACTGGTTGACGATCTCGCGCAGCGCGGTGGGGAAGACGTTGACGCCCCGCACCACCAGCATGTCGTCGGTGCGGCCAATGCAGCGGACGCGATGCGAAGTGCGGCCGCAGGCGCATTTCCCGGTCCACACCTCGACATGGTCGCGGCTGCGGAAGCGCAGGAGCGGCGCCGCCTGCCGGTCGAGGTGGGTATAGACCAGTTCGCCGGTCGCGCCGTCGGTGAACGGGATCGCGGCGCCGGAGCCGGGGTCGATCAGCTCGGCATGGACGAAGCCGCGGCCGCTGAAATGCATGCCCTGCTTCTCTTCGCACTCGCCCCAGAGCGATACCGAGATGTCGCCGATTCCCATCGCTTCCGTGACGTCGGCGTCCCAGAGGCCCTCGAGACGGGCGCGCATCGCCGGCTCGCCGCCGCCCGGCTCCCCGGCGACAAGGATGCGCGCGACGCTGGTCCCGGCCGGGTCGATGCCGCGCTCGGCCGCCCATTCCGCGAGATGGAGCGCGTAGGAGGGGGTCATGGCGAGCGCCGTCGGCTTCAGGAAGCGGATCGCGCTCATCAGGCGGTCGGTATTGCCGCTGCCTACCGGAATGTGACAGAGCCCGATGCGGTTGAACGCGTCGAGCGTGACTCCGGCGACGAACGGCCCGGCATTGTAGGTCGAAACGAGCCTGTCGTTGCGCCCGAGCCCGGCGGCGGAGTAGCTCCGCGCCGAGGTGCGCACCCAGGTTTCGAGGTCGTGCGCGGTGAGCGGGATGTAGCTCGGCGTGCCGGTCGTACCGCTGGTCGAGAAGACGCGGACGACCGCGGACATCGGCGCGGCGAGATGCGTGCCGATCGGGTGGGCCTCGTCCCGCGAGGCGCGGAGTTCGTCCTTCTCGGTCATTGGAAGGGCGGCGAGGTTGTCGAGGCCGCCGACCCTTGCGGCATCGGTGAAGCCGGCGTCCGCGAGCTTGGCGCGGTAAAAGTCGGAATTGGCGAGAAGGTAGGCGACCTGCCGGCGGTAGGAGGCATCGTCGAGCCGGCGCTGGTCGTCCAGCCCGCGCGTCTCGATCTCAGGTTCGAACATCACCCGGCGCCTCCGCCATCATAGGCGATCGCGTCCTCGGCCTTCCCAGCCATCAGGAAACCGATCGGCCGCTCCTGCTCTTCGGCGATATGGGCGAGCAGACCCGCGGTGCGCGCAAGGATCGGGATCGCCTTGATCATCGCGGCCGGGAACCCGAGGTCGATGAGAACGGCGGCGATCGGCATCGAGACATTCATCGGCAGGCTCCGTCCCCAGGCGCGCGCGACCGCGGGGACGAAATGACGCGCGAGCCGAACCATGCGGCCGGCGGCGCCGCGCTGCTCGGCCAGGACCAGAATCCGTTCGGCGCGCGGGTCGACCGGATGATGGACGGGATGGCCGAAACCCGGCATGCGCTCGCCGCGCTGGCGGATGGCGGTGGCGACCGTATCGGCGGCCGTCTCGGGCGATTTGCCGGCGTCCACTTCCGCCTGTGCCGCGAGGAGTGCTTTGCCGCAGGATTCCGAGGCGCCGAGTATGACGCTGCCCGCGCCGAGAATTCCGGCCGCGACCGCGCCCTGGAGCGCCTCGGGGGCGGCGGCGTAGGTCATCCGCGCCGCGACCGCCGTCGGCGTCAGTCCATGCTCGGCAATGGCGACCAGCAACAGGTCGAGGAAATAGCGCTGTTCTTCGCTCGGCTCCTTGCCCGTGACCAGAAAGTGGAAATAAGCGGTGAAGCCCAGCCGGCCCATCAGGTCGCCGGCGAGATCGCGCCCGCGGACCAGAATGCGGTCGGCCCCGACATGACAAAGCGCGCTTGCCCCGGGGCCCGGTTTGCCGATCTGCATCAAGCTATCCTCCGCCGGCCGCCCGCCGGCACGCCTTCATAGTGAAGCGGTGGCGGAACCTCAATTGTCGCGGGGCGTTCGGAAGGCCGGGATGTGGGGGCACTCGATACGCGAGGAGGTTTCATGCGTCCGATCACCACGCTCATGCTGGCTGCGGCCGTCGCCGTGCCGCTTGCCGTCGCCGGCCCCGCCGCCGCGGAAATACTGAAATTCAAGGCGACCCTCACCGGCGCGGCGGAGACCCCGCCAACCGACTCGGCCGGCACCGGCGTTGCCGACGTTCAATACGATACGGAGCTGAAGGCGCTGAGCTGGACGGTCACCTTCGCCAATCTCAGCGGCGACGTGACCGCGGCCCATTTCCACGGTCCTGCCGCGGAAGGCGCCAAAGCCGATCCGGTGGTCCCGATCAAGGGCAACCTGAAAAGCCCGATCAGCGGCACGTCGACCCTGACGCCGGAACAGGCTGCCGACCTTCAGAAGGAGCTCTGGTACTTCAACCTGCACACGGCGAAGTACCCCGATGGCGAGGTGCGCGGCCAGCTCCTGAAGCAGTAACGGTCCGCTTCCTAGCCCCAAGGGCCGTGCTGACCGGGCGCCGCGATGGTCGCGGCGGCATCCGTTCCCGCCGGCGCCATAGCAGCCGGCGGGGCTTCTTCCGGCGGCAGCGGTGCCGGCGGATGACCGCCGGCATATTTCACCAGCGCATCGATGCGGCTTTCGATCGAGGGATGCGTCGAGAAGATGCTCGACAGGCCCGGTCCGGGCGGATGGTCGAGGAACATCTCCTGCACCTGCGCCGGCGCGTGGAGCTCGGAGTGGCCGGAGATCTTCTGCAGCGCCGTGATCATGGCGTCGGGATTCTTGGTCAGCTCGACCGAGCCGGCATCGGCGAGGAACTCGCGCTTCCGCGACATGGCAAGGGAAAGCGCGATGCCGAGGAATCGGGCGATGAGGAATATCGCGATGGCGATCAGGATGAGAATGATCGCGCCGCCGCCGCCCTTGCCGCCGCTCGACCGACGGCTGCTGCTCCTGTACCCGCCGCCATAGCCCCCGCTGCTGTTGCCCGAAAAGAGAATGCGCGGGGAGCGGATGAGCAGGTCGCCCGCCAGCGAAATGATGCCGACGAAGACCGCGGCGATGACGAGCAGCTGGACGTCGCGGTTGCGGATGTGGGTCAGCTCGTGGCCAAGCACCGCCTCCAGTTCGCCGTCATTGAGGCTGTTGACGAGTCCGCGGGTGACGGTGATCGAGTACTGTGCCGGCCGGATGCCGCTGGCGAAAGCGTTGCGGGCGTCGGTCTCGATGATTCGCAGCTTCGGCATCGGAATGCCGCGGCTGATGCACAAGTTCTCGAGGAGATTCCAGACGCGCGGCTCGGCCTTGCGGTCGACCTGGCGCGCGCCGGTGACCGAATCGACGATCGCCTGGTTGGCGAACCAGGCAATGACAAACCAGACGAGCGATGCGATGAGCGCGACCGGGATGAGGCTCGGCAGGATGTGGAAGGCGTTGACGATGCCTTGTCCGACGTCGGGGTTATCGAGCGCCGAGATAAGTACGGCAAAGCCGAAGCAGATGATGAGAAGAAGGACCGGAAAGCCGGCCAGCAGCACCAGCGATTTCAGCCGGTTGTTCCAGATATGCGTGCTGAGGCCGTAGGAGCCGAGCACGGTTTTCTCCGCCTGCCGGTGCCGCTAGGCCATCGTCAGAATTTCACCGAGGGCACGGTGTTGACCGCGGCGCGCTCGCCCTCGTCCAGTTCGAAGAAGCCCTGCGCGGTGAAACCGAAGGTGCCGGCAATCAGCACCGCGGGGAACTGCTGGATCGCCGAATTGTATTCCGAGACGGCGTTGTTGAAGAAGCGGCGGGAGGCGGCGATCTTGTTCTCGATGTCGGAAAGCTCATCCTGCAGCGCCTTGAAATTCTCGTTGGCCTTGAGGTTCGGATAGGACTCGGCGAGGGCGAAGAGCTGGCGGAGCGCGCCGGTCAGCACGTTTTCGGCCTGCGCCTGGGCCGCCGGGCTGGCGGCAGCGACGGCGGCGTTCCTTGCATTCACCACCGCTTCCAGCGTGCCGCGCTCGTGTGCGGCGTAGCCCTTGACCGTTTCGACGAGGTTCGGGACGAGGTCGTGCCGGAGCTTCAGCTGGACGGAGATGTCGGACCAGGACTGCGAGGTCCGCTGCCGGAGGCCGACCAGCCGGTTGTAGATGACGATGAAGAGCAGAACGACGACAACGATGACCGCGAGGATGATCCAGCCGAACGTGCCCATTGTATTTCTCCGTGGCTTCGCCGCGACCCTAGCAGCAGCGAGCGCAAGGGGGAAATCGGGCCTGACTGATCTTATTCGTGCCAGGCTATCAGCAAGGATCCTCGCTGAAGGGCCTCAACAATGGTTTTCGCGTACCTTTCCTCGACCGCTGGGCAGCCTTTGCTTCGTCCGATCCGACCGGTCTGCTTGATGTATTCCGGCGACACATAGGTTGCCCCGTGGATCACGATTGCACGATGTCGGGCATTGGAATTGGTTGGTTCTTGGCCGTCGAGCCTGAGTGAAAGGCCATGATCTCCGTAGTAGGTCTCCGAGCAGACATAGACGCCCAACGACGAGGCGTTAGAGCCGTCTTCATTGGAGAAGACTTCGGCCATTCCGTCGTCCTTCTTGCCCTCAGACCCCCGTCCGTGGGCGCATAGATATCCGGTTACGGTCTGGTCTTGGACATCGAAGAGAAACAAGCGGTTCTTTGATGAGTGCAAGCTGAAATCAAGAACAGCCCAGAACCGGGGATGGCTTTCGGGCCGCTTCTCGTCTCTGAAGCGAATTACGAGTTCGACAGGGGTCGGATTTACGCCGTTGATCGCTGCCAGATGGCGCAGGGCGTCGCCGTCATTGAAAACGCGCGGCCAAAGTTCCGCTTCAGAATTCGTTTTGGGCTTAGGTTGGCGCCTCGTAGCGGTGCTTCGTGCCATGTGTGTCCCCAGAGATTGCGCAATGGAATTTACCATCAGGGATTGTGCAATCTCTAGTGGAAATTGCGGCCTTTCGGCATGACCCTGGCCGATGCCTCCGCGATTCTTTCGCGGAACATGTCTGGATTCTTCTGGAAGAAGCGCACCATGCGCGGATGCCGGGCGATGCGCTCGCGCTGGTCGATGGAGTCGCGGCCGCCTTCGTCGGCTCGGGCGAGCGTCTTGAGGGCCTCGCCGGTTTCCTGCGCCTCGTCGGAATCTTCGGTGAGCACGGAGAGGAGCGGCGTCAGGTCGTCGATCCGCTCGGCGACGACGTGGACGACATTGCTCGCATTTTGCAGCTTGCCGCTGATGGCGACGAAGCGGGCGCCAAGCACGGTCGGCCGGAATCGCTCGAAGACCTTCGGCCAGACAATGGCGTTGGCGATGCCGGTCTCGTCTTCCAGCGTCATGAAGATGACACCCTTGGCGGTGCCCGGGCGCTGACGGATAAGGACAAGCCCGGCGACGGTCACGCGCCGCCCGCCGGGCATGGTCCTGAGGCTCTCCGTGACCACGACCCGGCGCCCGGCAAGCTGGCCGCGCAGGAACGAGACCGGGTGTGCCTTCAGGGACAGGCTGAGATAGCGGTAGTCGTTCACCACATGCTCGCCGATCGGCATGCGGGGCAGGGCGAAATCGGGCTCGCGGCGAATATCGGCGCGCTCGGGAATGTCGAAGAGCGGCAGGCGTTCACGGATTCCGCCGCCGCCGAGTTCCCGCGCCGCCCATAACGCATCGCGGCGGTCGAGGCCGAGCGAACGGAACGTATCTGCATCCGCAAGTCGCTCGATTGAGGAGCGCGTCAGTCCGGAACGGAGCCACAGATCGCGCACCGAATCGTAGCCGCTGTCGCGCATGCCGATCAGCTTCTCCGCGTCGTCCCTGGAGAAACCCTTGATTTGACGCAGTCCCAGGCGCACGGCGTGGGTGGAGCGGATGACGCCGGCCATCTCCGCGTGGCTGCGGTGGACGCGGCGGGGGACACTGGCGGCTTCGTCGCTCGTCTCCAGGGTGCAATCCCAGTCGGAAGAATTGATGTCGACGGCGCGCACTTCGATACCGTGCTCGCGCGCATCGCGCACGATCTGGGCCGGGGCGTAGAAGCCCATCGGCTGGGCGTTGAGAAGCGCGGCGCAGAAGACATCCGGGTAGAAGCACTTGATCCACGCCGAGGCATAGACAAGGAGCGCGAAGCTTGCGGCGTGGCTCTCCGGAAAGCCGTATTCGCCGAAGCCTTCGATCTGATGGAAACAGCGCTCGGCGAATTCCCGGTCGTAGCCACGGCGGGTCATGCCGTCGACCATCTTCTTGTGGAAGTTGCCGATGGTGCCGGCGCGCCGGAAGGTCGCCATCGCGCGGCGCAGCCCGTCCGCTTCGGCGCCGGTGAACTCGGCGGCGACCATCGCGATCTTCATTGCCTGTTCCTGGAAGAGCGGAACGCCGAGCGTGCGCTTGAGGACATTCTCAAGCTCGTCCTGCGGATAGGCGGGACCGGGCCTCGGATAGACGACCTTCTCCCGCTCCTCGCGGCGAAGCAGGTAAGGATGGACCATGTCGCCCTGGATCGGGCCGGGGCGCACGATCGCGACCTCGATGACGAGGTCGTAGAATTCGCGCGGCCGAAGACGCGGCAGCATCGACATCTGCGCCCGGCTCTCGACCTGGAAGACGCCCACTGAATCCGCCCGGCAGAGCATGTCGTAAACGGCGGCATTCTCGTCGCGAACGCTGGCGAGGGTTTCCCGCACGCCGTAGTGCTTTTCCATGAAATCGAAGGCGCGGCGGATGCAGGAAAGCATGCCGAGGGCGAGCACATCGACCTTCATCATGCCGACGACATCGAGGTCGTCCTTATCCCATTCGATGTTGGTGCGGTCCTCCATCGCCGCGTTCATGACCGGCACGGACTCGTCCAGCCGGTCGCGCGTGATGACGAAGCCGCCGA
>DASRGK010000101.1:0-19714 GCA_035651055.1 Bauldia sp. | reverse complement strand
AACCCGTCCTCGCCGGTATAGCCGGAACGCGACATATGACAGTCAATGCCGTCAAACGAGAGGCCGCCCCGCGCCGTCATGAAGCCAAGGTTGGCTGCGGCCGGCACGTGCCGCGCCAGCACTGCCGCGGCGGCCGGTCCCTGCAATGCGAGAAGTGCCCGCTCCTCGCCAAGGTGAAGAACCACGGGCGCCGTCAGGTGCCGCTGCAGGTGGGAAAAGTCGTATTCCTTGCGCGCGGCGTTGACGACCAGCATCAGCGTGCCGTCGTTTTCCGCGGCCGACGAGCGGGTGACCATCAGGTCGTCGATGATCCCGCCATCGCCGGACAGGAGAAGGGTGTAGCGGATGCGGCCCGGGGCAAGGCCGGTCAAATCCCCGGGTGTCAGCGCTTCAAGGGCGGCGGCCGCGGTTGCGTGGTCGGGCCCGCGCACGAAGGCCTGGCCCATGTGGGAAACATCGAACAGGCCGGCGGCACTCCGCACGTGCTTGTGTTCGGCGATGATGCCGGTCGGGTATTGGACCGGCATGGCATATCCCGCGAACGGCACCATCCGCGCACCGAGCTCGCGATGCAGCGCGGCGAGGGGCGTTTCCTTCAGGTCCGCGACGGTTTCGGCCATGGTGCTCCGGGGGGCAAGCAAGCGACGGTCGCGGCAACCGTTCAACCGGTCCCGCGCCCCCTCTGTCCCTGCACCTGAGAGATTTCCCGCGGGCAAGACCCGCGGTTGCTCCTTCGGTGAGCTGCCGCAAGTGGCGGCAGCTGCTTTCCAGAGCGTCGTCGACCGTCCGGTCCTGCGGCCTGAGAGTTTCCGGGGCGGTTGCTCCTTCGGCGCCGGGCCTCATCGGCCCGGTCTCTCCCGGCGGTCGTTCAGTCAGATCGGCCGGAACGCGACGCCGTCCCAGCCAGAATCGACTCTATGCCGCCGCCCCGGCCAGTCAATCGGCAGGAGCCGGCGATCAGCTCTTTTTTCCTTCGTCGAAGCCGACATAGACAATCAGGTCGCGGTCGGCGGGCGCGACCTTGAAGGAAATCTCCTGCACGAAGGTGAAGTCGCCGCGGACCGTCGAGGTCGCGAGCGTCGCCGGCACCTTGTAGAGTTGCGAGAAGAGCGGCTTGCCGGCGGTATTGCTCTGTTTCACGACGGCAACCCGCACCGGCAAGGTGACGTTCCCCGGCGCGCCCTTCGGCCCGCCGACCACGCTTCCCGAAATACCGAGCTTGATGTTCATGGTGTCGGACGTCGGATGGCATTCCCGTGCCGTCTTGCCGATCGAGGCCTGGTATTTGACCCAGCCGGCTTCGCCCTGGTGGGCGCGGTCGTACACGGAGAGCGCTTCGGTGCCGCCGCGAATGTCGACCGGCGGACAGTAGGGCGTCGCGAAGTCGGCGGCCGTCAGGACTTTCCGGTTATCGGCCGGTGCGACGAAAAGGCCTGAGCTTCCCGATGTATTGCAGCCCGCCAACAGCAGCCCCGCCATCAACGGCAAGGCGGCAGCAAGCACGTAGCGATAGCGGCTACCCTCTTTGGTTGTCATGGAATCACCCTCCCCGTCCCCGTTCCTTGATACAGCCCGACGGCAGTCGACGCACCGCCGGAAAGGCGCCGGCAGCAACGATCGATGGAAATGCGCCTTTTGTCTGGCTTTATCCTCTGCTTGCGGCGCGGCTCCCCGGCGCGGTAATTTCGGGGGCGGCCAGCGGCCGCTTCGGTGAGGCACCTCATTCAGTGAAATATGTAAGCACGCGTGGCGAGGCTCCGGCACTCGGCTTCTCCGACGTTCTCCTAGCCGGGCTGGCCAGCGACGGTGGCCTCTACGTTCCCGAGGTCTGGCCCGCGATTTCCGCGGCGGAGATTTCCGGCTTCTCCGGAGCACGCTACGAGACCGTCGCCGCCGACATTATCGGGCGGTTCGTCGGGAGCGACATTCCCGCGGCGGATCTGGCGCAAATGTGCCGCGAGGCCTACGCGGCATTCCGCCATGATGCGGTGGCGCCGCTCGTCCAGCTCGGCCCCGGCCTTTGGGCGCTGGAACTGTTCCATGGCCCGACGCTCGCCTTCAAGGACGTGGCGATGCAGCTTCTGTCGCGGCTGATGGACTACGTCCTCGCCCGGCGGCGGAGCCGCGTCACGATCATCGGCGCCACGTCCGGGGACACCGGCGGCGCAGCGATCGAAGCATTCCGGGACAGGAAGAATCTCGACGTCTTCATCCTCTTCCCCAAGGGCCGCGTATCCCCGGTCCAGCAGCGGCAGATGACGACCAGCGGCGCAGCGAACGTCCATGCCATCGCCGTCGACGGCGACTTCGACGACTGCCAGGCCCTGGTGAAGGCGCTCTTCAACGACGCCCGGCTCCGCCGCGAGCTTTCGCTTGCGGGGGTGAACTCGATCAACTGGGCGCGCATCGTGGCGCAGGTGGTCTATTATTTCACGGCCGCGGTCGCCCTCGGTTCGCCCGGCCGCAAGGTCAGCTTCACGGTCCCGACCGGCAACTTCGGCGATATTTTCGCAGGCTATGCCGCCAAGCGCATGGGGCTGCCGATCGAGCGCCTCGTGGTCGCGACTAACGTCAATGACATCCTGTCGCGAACGCTGGCGAGCGGACGTTACGAGCGGCGGACCGTCACCGCGACAGCGTCCCCGTCGATGGATATCCAGGTGTCGTCGAATTTCGAACGTCTCCTCTTCGAGGCTTACCAGCGCGACGCCTCGACCGTCCGCGCCCTGATGGGCGAATTGACGGCAACGGGCCGGTTCACCATCGCGGCCAAACCGCTTGCCACGATCCGCCGCGACTTTGCCGGAGAGAGCATCGACGAGGCGGCGACCACAGCAACCATCGCGGCGACGCTTAAGGAGACCGGGTTCCTCGCCGATCCGCATACGGCAGTGGGAATCGCGGCAGCCCGGCGTCAGCCCGCGAGCCGCACTCCCATGGTGGTGCTGGCGACGGCGCATCCGGCCAAGTTTCCCGACGCGGTCGAGAAAGCCTGCGGCATCCGTCCTGCGCTGCCGGCCGGGTTCGACGGGATCCTCCGCCGCAAGGAAGAGTTCGCATCGCTTCCCAACGATCGCGCCGCGGTCGCTGAGTTCATCCAGTCGCGCGCCCGCGCGGTTCACGAGAAGGTCTGAAGATGGGTGCCCGCGTAACGCGTCTCGAATCGGGCCTTCAGGTCGTCACGCATCAGATGGAACAACTGGAAAGCGCCGCCCTTGGCGTCTGGGTCGGCGCCGGCTCCCGTTCCGAACGCGAGGACGAGCACGGGCTGTCGCATCTCCTCGAGCACATGGCCTTCAAGGGCACCCAAACCCGCTCGGCGCGCGACATCGCGGAGGAAATCGAGGCGGTCGGCGGCGAGGTCAACGCCGCGACAAGCGTCGAGACCACCTCCTACTATGCCCGCATTCTCAAGAACGACGTCCCGCTGGCTCTCGACATTCTCAGCGACATCCTCGCCAACTCGGTCTTCGACGGCGAGGAGCTGGCGCGCGAGCAGCACGTCATCCTGCAGGAGATCGGCGCGGCCCTCGACACGCCGGAGGACCGGGTCTTCGACATCTTCGCGGAGAGCGCCTTTCCCCAGCAGCCGATCGGACGGACGATCCTCGGCACGCCGGAAACGGTTAAGGCGACGCGCCCGCCGATGCTCGGCGCCTACCTCGACCGCCATTATCGCGGGCCGGCGATGGTGGTCGCCGCCGCCGGCGCCGTCGACCATGACGGCCTGGTCAAGCTCGCCGCCGAGAAATTCAGCTACCTGTCGCGCGAGGCCGGTCCGGCTCCGGTCGCGGCAGCCTATCGCGGCGGCGATGCGCGGGTCGACCGCGACCTGATGGAAACGCAGGTGATCCTCGGCTTTGAGGGCGTCCCCTACGGCTCGAAGGACTTCTATACCGCCCAGATACTCGCCTCGGTGATCGGCGGCGGAATGTCGTCGCGCCTCTTCCAGGAAGTGCGGGAGAAGCGCGGCCTCTGCTACTCGATCTATGCTTTCCACTGGAGCTTTGCCGATACCGGCATATTCGGCGTGCACGCCGCGACCGGACCGGACGATGTCGGCAAGCTGATGCCGGTGGTGCTCGACGAGCTCGAGCGCGCCGCCGAGGATATCGACGAGAAGGAGATCCAGCGCGCCCGCGCGCAGCTGCGCGCCGGACTCCTGATGACGCTGGAGAGCCCGGCCTCGCGCGCCGGTCAGATGGCACGGCAGCTCCTCCTTTTCGGCCGGCTCATTCCGTTCGACGAACTGGTGACGATGATCGACGCTATCGACGCGCGCGCGGTGCGCGACCTCGCCGCCGGCCTGCTTGCGGGCAGCGCGCCGACGCTGGCCACCGTCGGTCCGGTGCGTGGCCTCATCGAGCGGGACCGGATCGCCGCGCGCTTCGGCGCAACCGTCGGCGCGTAGGGCGAGGCGATGGCCTTCCTCCGCTCCATCTCGACCCTCAACCAGACGCCGACCCTCCGCGGCGCGCGGGTGATTCTGCGCGCCCCGACCCTTGCCGACTATCCGCAATGGGCGAAGCTGCGCGAGGTCAGCCGCGCCTTCCTCGCCCCGTGGGAACCGATCTGGCCGGCCGACGACCTCACCAAGATCGCGTTCCGGCGGCGCATCAAGCGCTATCAGCGTGAAATCCGCGCCGGCACGGGCTACCCGTTCTTTATCTTCGCGCTCGACGGCGAAACCTTGGTTGGCGGCCTGACGCTGGCGCAGGTGCAGCGCGGCGTAACCCAGTCGGGCGTGCTCGGCTACTGGATGGGCGCGCCCTATGCCGGCAAGGGCCTGATGAGTTCGGCAGTCCGCGCCCTCATCGGCTACGCCTTCGACACGCTTCACCTCAACCGCATCGAGGCGGCGTGCCTGCCCCACAACGAGGCGTCGATCCACCTCCTCGAAAAGGTCGGATTTCAGCGGGAAGGCTATGCGCGGCGGTTCCTCTGCATAGACGGGCGGTGGCAGGACCACCTTCTCTACGGCCTCGTGCGTGACGATCCGCGCCGCTGAGCGGGCGCGGGCGCGCCTTGTCTCGGCCGGACGATGCCAATACTAAAGTTGCTGCGAGGGCTTCGGAGAGTCGTTTGAAGTTTCAGCGTCTGATTGCCCTTCTTGTGCTGGCTATCCTCTCGGCCCTGCTGCCGGGCGTTTCGGCACGCGCCGTCGAGGCGATCAGCGTGCCGCTCGACGGCAAGACGCTCGACCTCACGAACAAGGTCCAGCTCTTCCGCCAGCCCGACGACAAGATCCAGATTTCAACCGCCCCCGGCGCCGACGGCATCGTCCGCCGCATCGAGGTCCGCGCGAAGGACAATCCCGGCGCCGCGTCGCAATGGGCGGTGTTCGCGCTCGCCAATAATGGCGACGAGCAGATCGACCGGCTGCTGGTTGCGCCGCACTTCCGGTTGCCCGGCTCGGGCCTCTTCTGGCCCGACCTCGGCGCGTCGCGCATCGCCAACATCACGCCGAGCCAGGGCTTCGCCCCGGAGCGTCAGGCGAGCCAGGAATCGGACGTCTTCCGCATCACGCTCGATCCCGGCGCCGTCGTCACGTTCGTCGCCGAAATGAGCACGTCCGACCTGCCGCAGCTCTACCTGTGGGACGCCGACACCTACAAGGACTCGGTCAACAGCTACACGCTCTTCCGCGGCATCGTCATCGGGATCGCCGGGCTGCTCGCCCTGATGCTGACCATCGTCTTCGTGGTCAAGGGAACAGCGATGTTTCCGGCAACCGCGGCGCTCGCCTGGTCGGTGGTCATCTATCTCTGCATCGATTTCGGTTTCTGGAACCGCGTCATATCGATCACTCCGGGCTCCGACCAGGTCTGGCGGGCCGGCGCCGAAGTCTTCTTCGCCGCGTCGCTGCTCGTCTTTGCCTATACCTACCTCCACCTCAACCGCTGGCACGTCCGCTACAGCCACCTGATCATCGGCTGGCTGGTCGGCCTGATGGTGCTGCTCGGGATCGCCATCATCGAGCCCTCGGTCGCCGCGGGCATCGCGCGCCTCTCGATCGGCCTCACCGCGATCCTCGGCTTCGCCCTCATCATCTATCTCGCCACGCACGGCTTCGACCGGGCGATCATGCTGATCCCGACCTGGATCGTGCTGATGCTATGGACTTTCGCCGGCTGGCTTACGGTGACGGGCCATCTGCGCAACGACGTCGTCCCGCCGGCGCTCGCAGGCGGCCTCGTCCTCATCGTCCTCCTCGTCGGCTTCACCGTGATGCAGCATGCCTTTGCGGGCGGCGTGGTCGTCCAGGGCGTCATCGGCGACGTGGAGCGGCGCGCACTGGCGCTGACCGGCGCCGGCGACATCGTCTGGGACTGGGACGTGCTCCGCGACCGTATCTATACCGGCGCGCAGGCCGAGGACCTGCTCGGCCTCCGCCGCGGCGTGCTCGATGCGGCCGTGCGCGACTGGATCGAGATATTGCACCCGAGCGACCGCGACCGCTTCAAGGCGACGCTCGACACCGCTATCGAACAGCGCCGCGGCCGGATAGCACAGGATTTCCGCCTGCGCTCGGAGGACGGGCACTACCGGGTCTTCCACCTCAGGGCGCGCCCGGTTCTGGGCAGCGACGGCGAGGTGCTCCGCTGCGTCGGCACCCTCCTCGACGTGACCGAGGAGCGGACGGCCGAGGAGCGCATGCTGCACGATGCCGTCCACGACAACCTCACCGGACTGCCCAACCGCCAGCTCTTCCTCGACCGCCTCACGTCCGCGGTGACGCGGACCGAGACCGAGGGGGCGGCCCGTCCGTCGGTCTTCATGCTCGACATCGACCGCTTCAAGCAGGTCAATGACAGTTTCGGCCTCGCGGTCGGCGACTCGATCCTCCTGACCATCGCCCGTCGCCTCAGCCGACTCCTCAAGGCGCAGGACACGCTCGCCCGGCTGGGCGGCGACCAGTTCGCTTTCCTGCTCATCTCCGAGACGCAGCCCGAACGGGTGGCGGCCTTCGCCGAGTCGGTCCGCCGGACTTTGCGCGCGCCGATCACCCTGGGCGAGAAGGAGATCTTCCTCACCGCCTCGATCGGCGTCGCCATGTACGACCGCAAGAACGTCACCGCCGAGGAGATGATCAAGGATGCCGAGATCGGCACCTATCACGCCAAGCGGCTCGGCGGCGACCGCATCGAGGCCTTCCGGCCGGCGCTCCGCCAGCACGGCACCGACATGGCGACGCTCGAGTCCGACCTTCGCCGGGCCCTCGGCCGCGAGGAGATCAAGGTCCTCTACCAGCCGATCGTGCGGCTGGAGGACAAGACGATTGCCGGCTTCGAGGCGCTCACGCGCTGGGACCACCCGAAGCTCGGCCGCATCCCGCCGAGCGATTTCATTCCGCTTGCCGAGCGCACCGGGCTGATCATCCCGCTTGGCCTCTTCGTCCTTGACCGGGCCGCGCGCCAGCTGGCCGACTGGCAGGATGGTCTCGGACGAAACACGCCGCTCTTCTGCAGCGTCAACGTGTCGAGCCGCCAGCTCCTCCGCCACGACCTCATCAACGATGTGAAGGCCGTGCTCGTCCGTTCGACCATCACCCGCGGCTCGCTCAAGCTGGAACTGACGGAAAGCCTGGTGATGGAGAACCCGGAATATGCCGCGCAGGTGCTCGGCCGTATCCGCGAGCTCGGCGCCGGGCTTGCGCTCGACGATTTCGGCACCGGCTATTCGTCGCTTTCCTACCTGCAGCGCTTCCCGTTCGACACGATCAAGATCGACCAGACCTTCGTCCGCGGTACCGGCACGGGCGACCGGCGGGTCATCCTGCGCGCGATCATCGGTCTTGCGCACGACCTCGGCATGGACGTGGTGGCGGAAGGCGCCGAGTCGGAGGGCGATGCGCTCGAATTGCAGGAGCTCGGCTGCGAATTTGTGCAGGGCTTCCTCTACGGTCAGCCCATGACCGCCGCGGAAGCCGGCAAGCTCCTCTTCCGGACGGAGCCGGCGGCCGAGGAAGAGGTCGCCTGACCGGCTTGACTGAGGCGGGCGGCGCCCCCTCTATTCCGCTCAACCACCGGGCTACCCATATCGACAACGATGCCTGTGCCCGACGCCCCGCTCGACATCCTGCTCTGCGCGCCGCGCGGCTTCTGCGCCGGCGTCGACCGCGCCGTTCAGATCGTCGAACTGGCGCTGCAGAAGTTCGGAGCGCCGGTCTATGTCCGTCACGAGATCGTCCATAACCGCTACGTGGTCGAGGGTCTGAAGGCCAAGGGCGCGGTCTTCGTCGAGGAGCTCGACGAAATCCCCGACACCGGCCAGCCGGTGATCTTCTCGGCGCATGGCGTGCCGAAATCCGTGCCCGAGGCCGCCAGGCGGCGGAACCTCTTCCACCTCGACGCCACCTGTCCCCTCGTCACCAAGGTGCACCGCGAGGCGGAAATCCATTACAGGAAGGGACGCGAAATCGTGCTCATCGGCCATGCCGGCCATCCGGAGGTCGCGGGGACGATGGGACAATTGCCGCCAGGCGCGGTCACGCTTGTGCAGACCGAGGCGGATGCGCGCGCCCTGCAGCCGGCGGCGCCGGAGCGCCTCGCCTTCGTCACCCAGACCACCCTGTCCGTGGACGATACGGCGGCGATCGTCGCGATCCTCAAGGAACGCTTCCCGGCAATCGTCGGTCCGCACAAGGAAGACATCTGCTACGCCACGACCAACCGCCAGGAGGCGGTGAAGCGGATCGCCGCACGTGTCGACGCGATGATCGTGGTCGGCGCGCCCAATTCCTCCAACTCGCAACGGCTGGTCGAGGTGGCCCAGCGCGAGGGGTGCTTCACCGCCCTCCTCGTCCAGCGCGCCGCCGAGATCGACTGGCAGCGTCTGGCCGGCGTTCGTTGCATCGGCATTACCGCGGGAGCCTCAGCGCCGGAGGCCCTGGTCGAGGAGGTCATCGACGCTTTCTGCCAGCGCTACAGCGTGAATGTCGAGGCGATCACCGCGGCCGCCGAGACGGTCGCCTTCAACCTGCCGCGCGAACTGCGCGAAGCGGCGCGGACGGCCTAGGCGCTCACTACCAGCGCGATGCCGGCGACGATCAGGGCGATCCCGACAATGTCACGCGCGCCCGGTGTCTGCGCGAACATCCGCCGCGACAGGAGCCCGGCGACGACCACTTCGACAAGGCCCAGAATGCGCACGCGCGCCGGGCTTTGCAGCGCGAAGGCGAGGAACCACATTTCAGAGGCAAACGCGCCGAGGAAGCCGGCCGCCAGCGACTGGCGCCAGGCGCCGAGGATCGCACGCATGACTTCGGGCCGACGCACAATCAGCCACGCGGTCAGTATCGCCGTCTGGAGGGCGAGCGAGATCGCCAGCGTCAGCGTCGCCGCCGCGACATAGTCCGGGCTCGCCATCGCGACGATGCCGCCGCGAAAGCCGATCGCGGAGAGCGCAAAGAAGGCGCCGGAAACCAGGCCGAGGATCGCCGGGCGCCAGGAAAACACCTCGCGGCCGGCGCGGTTCGGCCATGAGATCAGCAGGACGCCTCCGGTCGCGATCAGGATTGCCGCCGCCACCGGCCAGCTGATCCGCTCGCCGAGGAAGACCAGGGCGAACAGGGCGACCTGGATCGGCTCGGTCTTGATGTAGGCGATGGTCACGACGAAGGATCGCTCGCGCATGGCGGCGAGCATCAGCCCGGTCGCCAGAATCTGCGTCACCGCCCCCATCAGCGTCCAGGCCAGCGAAACCGGCGTCGGCATCGGGAGGGAACCGGCAATGAAATAGACCATGGCCAGCGCGAAGAGGCCGAACGGCAGCCCGAACAGGAAGCGGACATGGGTCGCGCCGACCGTCCCGACCGTATCGATCAGACTGCGCTGGGCGGCGTTGCGGAACGCCTGTCCGGTCGCGCCGACAATGGTGAAGACGATCCAGAGCCAGGCGGGGGCGGTCATCGCGGGCAGTTCATTTGGGGAGGACGAGGCGGGACCCGTTGCCTAACACGAAAGTCCGTGTGATCAAGCGCCACCCGCACGTCCGGCAACGACAAATGGCCGTCTACACCGAATTCAACGACGAGGAGTTCGCGGCCTTCATGGCCGGCTACGACCTCGGCAAGGCCATCGCGGTGAAAGGCATTGCCGAGGGGGTCGAGAACTCCAACTACCTGCTTTCGACCGAGCGCGGCCAATTCATCCTCACCCTCTACGAGAAGCGGGTCGATCCCGCGGACCTGCCCTTCTTTCTCGGCCTCATGGAGCATCTCGCCGGCCGCGGCATTACCTGCCCGCTCCCCGTCCGCAGCCGCGCAGGGAGCGCCCTCGGACGCCTCGCCGGCCGGCCGGCCGCCATCGTCACGTTTCTGAGCGGGTTGTCGGTGCGGCGTCCGCGCGCCGAACACTGCCGCGAGGTCGGTGCCGCGCTGGCGCATCTTCATCTGGCCGGTGAAGGCTTTCCGATCCGGCGGGCGAACGCCCTCTCGGTCCGGGGATGGCGTCCGCTCTTCGAGGCCTGCAACGGCCGCGCCGACGAAGTGCTGCCGGGGCTCGGCGACGAGGTCGGCCGCGAACTTTCCTTCCTCGAGAACCGCTGGCCGATGGACCTGCCGGCCGGAATCATCCATGCCGACCTCTTCCCGGACAATGTCTTCTTTCTCGGCGACCGCCTGTCGGGGCTGATCGATTTCTATTTCGCCTGCAACGACATGCTCGCCTACGACGTGGCGATCGGCATCAACGCGTGGTGCTTCGAGCCGGACGCCTCGCTCAACATCACCAAGTCGCAGGCGCTGCTGGCGGGATACACGTCGGTGCGCCCGCTCGGCCCGCCCGAGGCCGGGGCGCTGCCGCTGCTCTGCCGCGGCTCGGCGCTCCGCTTCCTGCTCACCCGGCTCTATGACTGGCTGACCGTCCCGAAAGGCGCGCTGGTCGTGCCGAAAGACCCGGTCGAGTACTACAAGAAGCTCCGCTTCCACCGCAGCGTCGGCGACGCCTCGGCCTACGGACTAGACCGTTGAGCGCGCGTCCGCGTGTTCAGATCTGGAGCGACGGCGCCTGCTCGGGAAATCCCGGACCGGGCGGCTGGGGAGCGGTGCTTCGCTGGGACGGCCATCTCAGGGAACTGAAGGGCGGGGAGGCGCTGACCACCAACAACCGCATGGAACTGATGGCGGCGATTGCAGCGCTGGAAGCGCTGAAACGCGGCGAAGCGATCGACTTCTACCTCGACTCGCAATACGTGCGCGGCGGGGTCACCGGCTGGATCGAAACATGGAAGCGGAACGGCTGGCGGACCGCCGACAAGAAGCCGGTGAAGAACGTCGACCTGTGGCAGCGCCTCGACGAGCTGCGGCGGCGTCACGAAATCGTCTGGCACTGGGTAAGGGGCCACGCCGGCACGGTGGGAAACGAGCGGGCCGACGAGCTCGCCCGCGAGGGCATGGCTGCCTTCAAGCCAAAGAAGGCCCCTCCGCCGGCCGCCGCCGCAGACTAGTGCAGGTGGGAGAGGACCGAGGCGGCGCTGCTCACTGTCACTTTGCCGCTGTCCGGCTCGACGTCGATCGACTTCACCACACCGTCGTCGACGATCATGGCGAAACGCTTCGAACGGTAGCCGAGCCCGGTGCCGTTGAGATCGTTGACCAGGTCGATCGCCCTGGTGAAGACACCGGAGCCGTCGGCGAGGAAGTCGATCTTGCCGTCCGCGCCGAGCGCCTGCGCCCAGGCCTTCATGACGTGATGATCGTTGACCGCCACCACGGCAACCTTGTCGATGCCGCGGCTCTTCAACTGATCAAGGTTCGAAATGAACGTCGGGACATGGGAATTGTGGCAGGTCGAGGTGAACGCTCCCGGCACGCCGACCAGAACCACCTTCTTGCCGCCGAAATACTCGGCAGTCGTCACCTGCTTCACCGATCCGTCGTCGGCCTTCACCCGGAAGGATGCTTCCGGCAGCCGGTCTCCCACTTTCAGCATCGCTCTCGTCCTTTGGGTTGGATGCGGCGAGAGGCATAATTCAGACCGGGCCGCTAGTCGAGAGCGACGGTCTGTTCGATCGCCCTGCCCGATGAAATGATCGTGAAGCGGAGCCTGGCGCCCGCTTCCGGCGTCTTCGCCCTGGCCCGGTCGAACGTCACCTGAAACGTCGCGAGCTTTCCCTTCTCGCCGAGCAGGACCGGCACGCCGGCGTACCAGTCGCCTGGGCCTTCGACGAAGATCTGGGCATTGCCCGCCTCAGGCAGCGTCGCGTCGAAGGAATATTCCGGGCGCTTGTCCGTACCGCCGGATTTCCAGACGCGCTCGACCGAAAAGACACCGGGGATGGCGGGCCCGGGGAGGCCCGCCGCGGCCCGGGAAAGCTCCTCCCCAACCACCCTGTCATCCATTGCCGGCGAGAACGCCACCGAAGCCTCGAAGTGTTCCGGAATGCAGACCTCGGCGCAGACACCTATGTCGAGCTTGACGCGCAGCACACCCGGCGATTTGGGATCGGGCACGTCTGCCGCCAGCGGAAGCGTGACCCGGTCTTCATAGACATTGGTGACGGTAAAGCCGTCGTCGTGACGCTCGGGAACCGGATAGCGGACCGTCACCGCGCCGATATTCGTCGAGGACGTGAAGTCGAGCACCGGAGCGATGCCGGCATCGCCGGGGCTCCGCCAATAGGTCTTCCAGTCCGGGTCCAACTCGATCTGCAGCCCTGCCGAGACGTGGCCCTCGGCATCGACTGCCGCGGCGATCAGGCGCACCCGCGCCCTTTCTCCATCCACCCACGCACCGAACGCGGCCAGCGAGGGGGTCGCACCCGCCGCAAGCAGGAGAAGCGTCAGGCCGGTCCGTTTCATCGGGCGGAACATAATCACGCTTGCGGCGAATTAGCGACGCAAAGGCGGCTCATTTGTTCGTGAATCGGCCGTTAAGCGCGGCGGGCCGCTTGCCTTCCCTTTTGAACGAGCCGTGCTAGCTTTCTTCTCCGATGGTGCTCCGCAAGCCCCGTACCTCGTCCGGCAAGAGCTTTCTCGACGGAAGCTTTCTCATCGCCATGCCCGGAATGCAGGATACGCGCTTCGCCCGCGCGGTGGTTTATGTCTGCGCCCACTCGGCCGACGGGGCGATGGGCATCATGATCAACCAGCCGGCCCCGCAGATCACGTTCCGGGATCTCCTCGTCCAGCTCGACATCATCCCGCAGGGAACCGAAATCAGGCTTCCCGATGCGGCCGGACGGATGCTCGTCTACCGGGGCGGTCCGGTCGAAACCGGGCGAGGCTTCGTCCTCCACTCGGCCGATTACTTCATCGAGAATTCGACCCTGCCGATCGACGAACATGTCTGCCTCACCGCGACGCTCGAAATCCTCAAGGCAATCGCGCTCGGCAACGGGCCGGCGAGCGCAATGCTCGCCCTTGGCTACGCCGGCTGGGCGCCCGGTCAGCTGGAGAACGAAATTCAGGCGAACGGCTGGCTCCACTGCCGGGCGGCGCCCGATCTCATCTTCGACACCGACCTGTCGAACAAATACGAGCGGGCGCTCGCGCTCATCGGCGTCGACCCGTCGCGCCTGTCGAGCGAGGCCGGTCACGCCTGAGCGCGGCGCCGCCACAGCCACGCCCCGTAGACGCCGGCAAGCGCCGCGGCGAGGCCGAACCAGGTCAGCGCATATTGTAGGTGGTTGTCGGTGAACTCGACGATGGTCTCGCCGCCCTGAGGGAGTCCGCCCGGCAGAGACGGATCGGCGACGGCGTCGATGATGTAGGGCGCGAGTTGCGGCGCCGGCGCGCCGTAAGCGGCAGCGTAAAGGGCGGGCGCGCGCGAGAACCATTCGTTGGCGCTCCGGTTGTCGGCGGGGGTGAACCAGCTGCGTTCGGAGGGGGCGCGCAACAGGCCGGTGACCGTCGTCTCGCCGGCGATTTCGCCGGCGCTCCGCGAGGCCGGGTCCTTCCGGTCGCGCGGGACGAAGCCGCGGTTGACGTAGACCGCCCATCCGCCGTCGGTGACGAACGGAGTCATGACCAGGAACCCGACGCCCCCTAAGGGCCCGCGCGGTTCGGTCAGCGTGTGGACGACGTAGACCTCGCGGTCGTTGAGGTAGTGGCCGTGAACCGTCACCGGAGCGTATTCGAGGCTCGCCAGGTCAAGCCCGTCCCAGGCCACCGGGCCGGGAGCGGAGACCGGCGCCGTCGCGGCCGCAGCCGCGACACGGGCGATCAAGGCGTGCTTCCATTCACGCCGTTCGAGCTGCCAGATGCCCAGCCCGATCAGGATCGCAAAGCCGATCAATGCGGCGAGCGACTGGATGACGAGCCTTTGCCGTGACATGGGCGAACGCTGGCCGCGCCCGTCAGCGGGAATCGATCTGCCCCGGCGCAGCCCGGTGCACGTATTGCTGCGCGATCAGCCAGCCCTTCAGCGGCCGCAGCATGCCGAGCGACAGGCCGAGGACGAGCGGCACCCACAGGATGACATGCATCCACCAGGGCGGGCCGAAGGTGAACTCGACATAGAGCGCGAGTCCGACCACGATCATGCCGACGATGAGCATGATGAACACCGCCGGACCGTCGCCGGAATCGGCGAAGCTGAAGTCGAGGCCGCAGACGCTGCAGCGCGGCTGCAGTTCCAGGAATCCGCGGAACAGCTTTCCCTGACCGCAGCGCGGGCAGCGTCCGCGCATGCCGGTCCGTGTCGGCGGCAGCGGTGGATAGAGTGCCTTGTCTTCCAAGATCCCTCTGTCGCCTACTTGGCGACCGCGGCGCCCCAGCCGCCCCAGACGTAGATGCAGAAGAAGAGGAAGAGCCAGACCACGTCGACGAAATGCCAGTACCAGGCGGCCGCCTCGAAGCCGAAATGCTGTTTCGGCGTGAAATCGCCGCGGACCGCGCGGATGAAGCAGACGATCAGGAAGATCGTCCCGACGATGACGTGGAAGCCGTGGAAGCCGGTCGCCATGAAGAAAGTGGCGCCGTAGATGTTGCCGCCGAAAGAGAAGGCAGCGTGAGCGTACTCGTAGGCCTGAACGCTGGTGAAGCAGAGGCCGAGGAGGATCGTGATCCCGAGCCCCCAGACGAGTCCACGGCGGTCGTTGTGGATGAGCGCGTGGTGCGCCCAGGTCACCGTCGTGCCGGACGTAAGCAGGATCAGCGTGTTGAGTAGCGGGAAATGCCACGGATCGAAGACGTTGATGTCCTTCGGCGGCCAGACGCCGCCGGTGAAATCGAAACGGGTCGCCTGGATGGTGTCGCCGACGCCGAGGCTGGAGGAGAAGAAGGCCCAGAACCAGGCGACGAAGAACATCACCTCGGAGGCGATGAACAGGATCATGCCGTAGCGCAGGCCGAGCGAGACGACGCGGGTGTGGAAGCCCTGATGCGCTTCCTTGATCACATCACGCCACCAGACCAGCATCGTGTAGAGGACGCCGGCGAGGCCGGGGAGAATCCACAGCCACGACTCGCCGTGCATGAAGGCGATGGCACCTATGGCGAGGACGAATGCCGAGACGCCGCCGATGAAGGGCCACGGACTCGGGTCGACGAGGTGATATTCGTGGTTCTTCGCGTGGGCCTCGGCCATTGCGTTCTCCGACATCACAGGGCATTCGCCGCCGGCGCGGCGGAAGCGACCGGCTTCGGCCGGATGCTGCCCGGCGCGGCAGGATAGAAGGAATAGGACAGCGTCACCGTATCGACGCTGTCAAGCTCGTGATCCTCTACGATCGCCGGATCGACGAAGTAGACGACCTTGTACCGCTGCTGCTCGTGCGGCTTCAGCGTCTGCGCATTGAAGCAGAAGCAGCTCAGCTTGTTGAAGTAGGTTCCGACGTCGCCCGGCGAGACGTTGAACGCGGCGACGCCGGCCGTCTCGCGGTCGGTCCGGTTCTCGACCACGAAGGTCGCCTCGGCGACCTCCCCGAGCTTGACGCTCATCTCGCGCTGCTCGGGCCGGAAACTCCAGCCGAGGTCGTTGGCGACGTTGGTGTCGAAGCGGACGACGATCATGCGGTCGAGCGTTGCGGCGGGGGCGCGATCCGCCTGGCGCGTCGTCCCGCCGTAGCCGGTCAACTGGCAGAAGATGCGGTAGATGGGCACCGCCGCGAAGGCCATCCCGACCATGCCGAAAACGAAGGCGGCACAGAGCGCAGCCGTCAGGCCCTTGCGCGGCGGACGGGGCATCGCGGCATCGCCGGGCATCAGATCGCCCGCCCCGCCACGTTGGCACCGAGGCGCGCGATGGTGAGCACAAAGAAAAGGATCACCAGCGCACCAAGCCCGATCGCAATCGCGATCGAGCGGGCACGCCGCCGGCGCTCGGCCTCGACGCCGAGCTCACCCTGCTTGTCGACCATCGGCGGCATGGCACCATCCGGCATCAGGCGGCGAGCCCCTGCTCGGCCAGAAGAATGGCGTAGAGCATGAAAAGATAGAGAAGCGAGAAGGCGAAGAGGCGGCGGGCCGGACGCATCGCCTTGTCCGATGCCGGCATGCGGGCAACCTGAAGCGCAAGCAACAGGAACACGGCACCGAGCAGGCCGGCGATGACGCCATAAGCGATGCTCGCCATGCCGACGAACGCCGGCAGGACCCCCGCCCCGGCAAGCGGCACCGACCACGCCACGATCTGGAGTTTCGTCGCCGCGACGCCGCGCACCACGGGCAACATCGGCACCCCGGCGCGGCCATAATCCTCGCTGCCGAAGAGGGCCAGCGCCCAGGAATGCGGCGGGGTCCACAGGAAGATGATCGCGAAGAGAACCAGCGCGTCGACACCGACGGTTCCGGTCACCGCCGCCCAGCCGATCACCGGCGGCAGCGCGCCCGCGATCCCGCCGATGACGATGTTCTGCGGCGTGCGGCGCTTCAGCCACATCGTATAGACGAGGACGTAGAAGGCGATGGTGAACGCCAGCAGGGCGGCCGCGAGCCAGTTGGCGGCAAGCCCGAGCAGCGCGACCGAGGCGCCCGAGAGAAAGAGCCCGACTGCCAGCGCGTCGCCGGCGGCGAGCCGTCCGGCCGGAACCGGCCGTCCGCGCGTCCGCCGCATCACGCGGTCGATATCCGCATCGAACCACATGTTGAGCGCGCCCGAGGCGCCCGCGCCGACGGCAATGGCAAAGAGCGCAATCGCCGACAGAAGCGGGGTCAGGCGGCCGTGCGCCAGGACCATGCCGACAAATGCGGTGAACACGACCAGCGACATCACGCGCGGCTTCAGGAGCAGCACGTAATCGCGAACGCTGCCCGGAAGGGCAGCGTCGGCGGTCAGCTCGCGGCGGTCGACAAAGGCCATTTCAGCATCGCTCCCCGATCATTTGATCCGGGGCAGCGTTTCCCACTGGTGGAAGGGCGGCGGCGAGGGCAACGCCCATTCGAGCGTAGTCGCGCCGGCGCCCCACGGATTCTCGCCGGCGGCGCGCTTGCGGCGGAAGGCGTCGTACATGACGTAGAAGAAGAGAAGCACGCCGATTGCGGAAATGTACGAACCGATCGAGGAGACGAAATTCCACCCGGCGAAGGCGTCCGGGTAGTCGGCGTAGCGGCGCGGCATGCCGGCAAGCCCGAGGAAGTGCTGCGGGAAGAACGTCAGGTTGACGCCGACGAACGTTATCCAGAAGTGCAGCTTGCCGAGGCGTTCGTTGTAGAGGTAGCCGCTGATCTTGGGGAACCAGTAGTACCAGCCGCCGAAGATCGCGAAGACGGCGCCGAGCGAGAGCACGTAGTGGAAATGCGCCACGACGTAGTAGGTGTCGTGAAGCACGTAGTCGAGGCCGGCATTGGCGAGCTGCACGCCGGTGACGCCGCCGACGGTGAAGAGGAAGATGAAGCCGATCGCCCAGAGCATCGGCGTCTTGAACTCGATCGACCCGCCCCACATGGTGGCGATCCACGAGAAGATCTTCACGCCCGTCGGCACCGCGATGATCATCGTGGCGGTGACGAAGTAGGCCTGGGTCGAGAGCGACAGGCCGACGGTGTACATGTGGTGCGCCCACACGACGAAGCCGATGAAGCCGATCGCGACCATCGCGTAGGCCATGCCGACGTAGCCGAAGACCGGCTTCTTGGAGAAGGTCGAGACGATCTGGCTGACCATGCCGAAGCCCGGCAGGATCAGGATGTACACTTCCGGGTGGCCGAAGAACCAGAACAGGTGCTGGAAGAGGACCGGGTCGCCGCCGCCCTGCGGATTGAAGAAGGTGGTGCCGAAGTTGCGGTCGGTGAGCAGCATCGTGATGGCGCCCGCCAGAACCGGCAAGGCGAGAAGCAGGAGGAACGTCGTCACCAGGATCGACCACACGAACAGCGGCATCTTGTGCAGCGTCATGCCCGGCGCGCGCATGTTGAAGATCGTGGTGATGAAGTTGATGGCCCCCAAGATCGAGGACGCGCCGGCGAGGTGGAGCGCGAGGATGGCGAAGTCCATCGCCGGACCGGGCTGGCCGGAGGTCGAAAGCGGCGGATAGATGGTCCAGCCGCCGCCGACGCCGGTGGCGCCCGCCGCGCTCGGCATGAAGAGCGAGATGACCAGCAGCAGGAAGGCCGGCGGCAGCAGCCAGAACGATACGTTGTTCATGCGCGGGAAGGCCATGTCCGGCGCACCGATCATGATCGGGACGAACCAGTTGCCGAACCCGCCGATCATCGCCGGCATGACCATGAAGAAGATCATGATCAGGCCGTGCGCGGTGGTGAAGACATTGAAGAGTTCCGGATCGCCGAAGATCTGCATCCCCGGCTCCATCAGCTCGGCGCGCATGCCGATGGAGAGAAGCAGGCCGACCACGCCCGCGCAGATCGCGAAGATCAGGTAGAGGGTGCCGATGTCCTTGTGATTGGTGGAGTAGACCCAGCGGCGGAACCCGGTCGGGTGTCCGTGAGCCTCGTGCGCATCATGGGCCGCGCCGTATGCCATCTCTCACTCTCTCCTCTGGTCCCCGCGCCGCCGGCCCGCTGCGGGCGGACGGCGGCAGGCACATTCCCTGCTGTCTAGCGGCTGGCCACGGTCGCTGCGGCCGGTCCGGTTTTCTTCTCGGCGAGCAGCTTGTTGGCGGCGTCTACGTCGGTCTTGGCCGCCGCGACCCAGGCCGCGAATTTCTCCGGCGAAACCGCCCGCACCTCGATGGGCATGAAGGCATGGCCGCGGCCGCAGAGTTCCGAACACTGGCCGAAATAGGTCCCTTCCCGCTCGACCTGGAACCAGGTCTCGTTGAGGCGGCCGGGGATCGCGTCGATCTTCACGCCGAAGGAGGGCACGGCCCAGGAATGGATGATACCGGCCGGATCGGCCGTGACCAGAAGGCGGACGACGGTGCCGACGGGCACGACCAGCGGATTGTCGACGGCGAGCAGGCGCGGCTGGGCGACCGGATCGGTCCGTGCGGCGTCCTGGAGAAGCTGCGAATCGACCGTCACGTCGCCGTTGTCGGGATATTCGTAGGTCCAGTACCAGGACGGCTGCCCGATCGCCTTGATGGTCAGCGTCTTCGCCGGGTCGTAGTTGGCCACCGCGCGGGCCGGATCGTGCTCGGCGAAAAGAAGCGCAAAGGACGGCAGCGCAATGCCGACAAGGATCAGGATCGGAAGAACCGTCCACAGCACCTCGATCAGCGTGTTGTGGCTGGTCTTCGACGGGACCGGGTGGCTGCGCGCGTTGAAGCGGACCATGCAATAGACGAGCAGCGCGAGCACGAAGAGGACGATCAGGGCAACGACGATCATCAGGCCGTCGCTGAAATGGTGGATCCACTCCATGATTGGCGT
>DASRGK010000100.1:0-24559 GCA_035651055.1 Bauldia sp. | reverse complement strand
CTTGTAGACGACGTGCTTGTAGAAGGTGCGCAGCACCTCTTCGCCGTCGAGCCCGAGCGCGAACATCAGCGACGTCACCGGAATCTTGCGGCGGCGGTCAATACGCGCATAGACGATGTCCTTGGCGTCGAACTCGATGTCGAGCCACGAGCCGCGATACGGGATGATGCGCGCCGCAAAGAGCAGCTTGCCCGACGAATGGGTCTTGCCCTTGTCGTGGTCGAAGAAGACTCCGGGCGAGCGGTGCATCTGCGAGACGATGACGCGCTCGGTGCCGTTGACGATGAACGTGCCGTTGTTGGTCATCAACGGCATTTCGCCCATGTAGACTTCCTGCTCCTTGATGTCCTTGACGGACTTGGCGCCGGTCTCCTCGTCGATATCGAACACGATGAGGCGGAGCGTCACCTTGAGCGGAGCCGAGAAGGTCATCCCGCGCTGGCGGCACTCGTCGACGTCGTATTTGGGCGGATCGAAATCGTAGCGGACGAATTCGAGCAGCGCCGTGTTGGAGAAATCCGAAATCGGGAATACCGACTTGAAGACCGCCTGCAGTCCCTCGTCGCCGCGCCCGCCCTGTGGTTCATCCACCAGCAGGAACTGGTCGTAGGACGCCTTCTGAACCTCGATGAGGTTCGGCATCTCGGCGACTTCCCGGATGGAGCCAAAGAACCTGCGGACCCTTCTGCGACCGGTGAACGTCTGGGCCATGTCCACTCCTCGTCTTGCGACTTTTCAAAATACGAACAGCTTTTCGGAGGGTCGCCGCGCGCCGCCGCGGCCCTCTGAAAAGCGGTTCCCCGTTACCCCTTACGCGTCGGACTAGAAGCTGCCGGCAAGCCGCCGCGCCTCCGTGCTTCCCGCGGACGACCGGAGCTTTTTCCGGACCGCATCCGCCGCCTCGTTTGTCCGCCCCCCGGGCGCATGAAGCGCCGGGGGACGGTGTTCTGTTCGGGCCCTTCGATCCGGGCCCTTACGCTTGACTACTTCAGCTCGACCTTGGCGCCGGCGCCTTCCAGCTGGGCCTTGATCTTGTTGGCCTCGTCCTTGGAAACGCCCTCCTTGACCGCCTTCGGGGCTGCCTCGACCAGGTCCTTGGCCTCCTTGAGGCCGAGGCCGGTGATGGCGCGCACTTCCTTGATGACGTTGATCTTCTGGGCGCCGACCTCGGCGAGAACGACGTTGAACTCCGTCTTCTCTTCCACCGGGGCCGCAGCCGCCGCCGCGCCGCCGCCACCGGCCATCATCGCGACCGGGGCAGCCGCCGAGACACCCCACTTCTCTTCGAGCATTTTGGACAGCTCGGCCGCCTCGATGACGGTCAGCTTCGACAGTTCGTCTACGATCTTCGACAGATCAGCCATTTTCGTTCCTTACCTGTTCGAACCTCTGGATGATGATGGAGAACGGCCTCACGCCGCCTCGTCCTTGCGAGCGAACGCGCCGACCACCCGGGCGAGCTGCCCGGCCGGTGCCGCCAGAACCTGCGCGACGCGCGTGGCCGGCGATGCGATCACGCCGACCAGCTTGCCGCGCAGTTCGTCGAGCGACGGCATCGTGGCCAGGGCCTTGACGCCGTCCGGATTGAGTGCGGTCTTGCCGAGTGCGCCGCCGAGGATGACGAGCTTTTCGTTCGTCCTGGCGAAATCGGTTGCGACCTTGGCCGCTGCCACCGGATCCTTCGAGTAGGCGATCACGGTCGGACCCTTGAACAGGTCCGAAATGACGGCAGCGTCCGTTCCCTGCAAAGCGAGCTTGGCGAGGCGGTTCTTCGCGACTTTAACGCCGGCTCCCGCTTCCCGCATCTTGGCCCGGAGGGCCGTCATTGCGGACACGGTGAGACCGGCATAGTGGGCGACCACGACCGTCCCGGTGTCCTTGAACACCTGGTTCAGCGACGTGATCGCTTCCTGCTTTTCCGCTCTCTCCACTCTCTCGTCTCCACCTTGGCGAGCCCGTGAGGGACCGCCGGTTGCTGTTCCCGCCGCCGGCCGAGGCTGGCAGCGGGGCTTCCGACCTGTCCCCCGTCGCGTCACGCGTTTGAGGCGCGGCGCAGCGGGCCCGAAGAGGTTCGAACCGGAAACCCGGTTCCCTCCCGTCTATTGCAGGCCGTTCGATTAAGCCGGCAGACCCGGCGCCTGCAGTCTTGGACAGGACTTCGGAAAGACCGGATCGCTCCGCTCCTTCCGTCCTTGCCGCCCGGTTGCCCGGACGGAAGCTCGTGTCAGGCGGCTGCGGTGCCGCCGCCTAGCGAAGCCGGATCGACCTTGACCCCCGGGCCCATGGTCGACGACACGGCAACGCGTTGAATGAACGTGCCCTTGGCGCCCGGCGGCCGTGCCTTCTGCACCGCGTCCGCGAACGCCCTGATGTTCTCGATAAGCTGCGGCGCGCCGAAGCTCGCCTTGCCGACGCCCGCCTGGACGATGCCCGCCTTCTCGACGCGGAACTCGACCGCGCCGCCCTTGGCGTCCTTGACCGCCTTGGTGACGTCCATCGTCACGGTGCCGACCTTCGGGTTCGGCATCAGGCCGCGGGGTCCGAGGACCTTACCCAGGCGGCCGACGAGAGCCATCATGTCCGGCGTGGCGATGCAGCGGTCGAAATCGACCGCGCCGCCCTGGACCTTCTCGACCAGGTCTTCCGCCCCGACGATGTCGGCCCCGGCCTTCTTCGCCTCCTCCGCCTTGGCGCCACGGGCGAACACGGCGACGCGGAGCGCACGACCGGTCCCGTTCGGCAGGGAAACGACGCCGCGCACCATCTGGTCCGAGTGGCGCGGGTCGACGCCGAGATTCATCGCGATCTCGACCGTCTCGTCGAACTTCGCCTTGGCGCGGTCCTTGACCATCGCGATGGCTTCCTCGATGCCGTAAAGCCTGGTCCGGTCGATGCCCTCGCGGGCCGACTTGATCCGCTTCTTTGCCATCGCCCTACTCCACCACGTCCAGGCCCATGGAGCGGGCCGAGCCCTCGACCATGCGCGCCGCCGCCTCGATGTCGACCGCGTTGAGGTCCTTCAGCTTCTTGGCCGCGATGTCGCGCACCTGCGCCTTGGTGACCTTGCCGGTGTTGCCGCGGCCCGGGGTCTGCGACCCCTTCTGGACGTTGGCCGCCTTCTTCAGGAAGAAGCTGACCGGCGGCGTCTTCATCCGGAAGGTGAAGGACTTGTCCTGGTAGTAGGTGATCTCGACCGGGATCGGCGAACCCTTCTCCATATCCTGGCTTTGCGCGTTGAACGCCTTGCAGAATTCCATGATGTTGATGCCGCGCTGGCCGAGCGCGGGGCCGATCGGCGGCGACGGGTTCGCCGCGCCTGCCGGCACCTGCAGTTTCAGATAGCCCGCGATCTTCTTTGCCACCTTTGTCTCCTAGACTTGGCCGTTGCCGGCCGTTGGTGCCGTGGTCCGGGTCGAACGCCTTGGCGGGGCATCCTCGCCTTCCACAGCGCAAAGGTCAGGCCTTCTCGACCTGTCCGTTATTCCAGTTCGCCGCCATTTCGCATTTGCGCGAACTGGCTGTCCTTTCGGATGTCCGTGAGCCCGACATCACAGCGGACGGTCGAGGTTCGACCGGCCGTCCTCAAATCTTCTCTACCTGCCCGTATTCCAGTTCGACCGGGGTCGCCCGGCCGAAGATCGACACCGCCACCTTCAGCCGCGCCCGCACTTCGTCGACTTCCTCGACATGCCCGTTGAACGAGGCGAACGGGCCGTCCGAGACGCGGACCTGCTCGCCGACCTCGAAGCTGACCGAAGGCTTCGGCCGCTCCACACCCTCCTGCACCTGCTGCAGGATGCGCCCGGCTTCCGCTTCCGAGATCGGCATCGGCTTGTTGTCCGAGCCAAGGAAACCGGTGACCTTTGGCGTGTTCTTGATGAGGTGATAGGCCTCGTCGGTCATCGCCATTTTCACGAGCACATAGCCCGGGAAGAACTTCCGCTCGGCATCGACCTTGCGGCCGCGCCGGACCTCGACGACCTTTTCGGTCGGGACAAGGATTTCGTCGAAAAGCTCGGCCAGTCCTGTGGCTTCCGCCTTTTCACGAATGGAATCAGCCACTTTCCTCTCGAAGTTCGAGTAGGCGTGGACGATGTACCATTTCTTGTCGGGGACGCGGACTGCCGTCCTCGCCTCAGCGACCATCGACTTGGCCTCCACCTATTTGGTGCCCAGCAGATACGACACTCCGAGGCTCATGATCTGATCCGCGGCCAGGAAGAAGATGCTGGCGGCAATCGCCATCACCACCACCATGGTCGTCGAAATCACCGTTTCCCGGCGGCTTGGCCAAACGATCTTCGCCGCTTCCGCCCGCACCTGCTGGAGGAACGTAATAGGGTTGAATCTGTCGGCCATCGTGCTCACGCGACATCGACGCGCGGACCCTCGGAAGCCCGCGCGCCGGATTGGAGGGGGTACATAGGACCTTCGAAAGGGATTCTCAAGCCCTAATTCACCGCATGCGGCGGCGAACTTAAATGATCTCGCAGACGATGTTTTCCAGCTTGCCGCTGGCAAGCCTCAGGCTTGTGCGCTGGCGGGACGCAAGCCCGACCGTCACCCCTTGCGGAACTCTCTTCCGGATGTAGTCCAGAAGAGGCTCAGTGTCGGCATGTACTCCGGCATCGAGTCCGACCCGGACCTCGACGGCATACGGCTTCGTCTGGGCGATCTGCCATTCATCCGTGCCCGCCATTTTCCACATAGTTTCCGAATCGACCTCCGGTTGCATTGGAGCCATTCCCGGAAAACGGAGGAGGTTTCGCCGCCGCCCCAGGACGCGCTTGATCTTCGGCAACGTCCTGCCACAGGCGCATGGCACGCCTTCGGGACTGTCTGCCATGACGACCATGTCATCGGTCCGGTAGCGGATGAGCGGCATGGCGAGATTGAAAAGCGGGGTTGCCACTACCTCCCCCGTCTCGCCCGGCCGGCAGGCCAGACCCCGCTCGTTCAGCACCTCGATCCGGCACAGTTCGCACTGCAGGTGGAGCCCGTCGCCGGCGGGGCATTGCACGGCCAGCAGCCCCGTCTCGGTGAGGCCATAAGAATCGAGCGGGTTGAGACCGAAATGCTTGACCGCCAGCCCGCGCAAATCGTCGGTGAGGACCTCCCCGGTCGCAAGGATTCCGGCGAGCTTCGGCCGTACTCCGGTCTCCGCCGCGGCGATCGCCAGCGCCCTGAGATGAGAGGGCAGTGTCTGCAAATAGACGTCGCCCAGTCCGGCCAGCCAGGTGACCGCCTCCTTCGCCACCGGCGTCGGGCAGATCAGCAATGGCCCGTGCGGTTCGGGGACGAATGCCGGCACCCAGGCGCGCCGCGCTTGCGCCCCGCGGAGCGTCGTCACCATGGGGAACGGCGGATGCAGCCGGTTCCAGGCATAAAGCCGGGTCTGAGCGACGGTTTGCACGGCGACCGCAAGGCGGGTTCGCGAGAACGAGACCGGCGCCCCGACCGACCCTGCGGTATGAACGAATGTGGTCGCGCCGTGCCCGACCGGGGGCTCCCGGCTCAGGAGCGCCTGACGCCGGTCGCGGACATCGTCACGGCTGGTAAAAGGAAGCTCCTCCCACCGGCTCCACGCGATCGTCCCGTCGGCGTTGAACAGCCGCTGCAGGCGGTCGCGATAGAGCGGTGCCGTCCGCCAGGCGTGCCGGACCAGCGCTTCCAGTGGTCTCCGGACCGCGTCCAACAACTGGGCAGGCGCCATCTTTTCGGTGACCGTCAGGTTCCGGAAAAAAGCCAGGTCGGCCGGCACCTGCGCCGCCGGTTCACTCGATGCTCCTGTCTCCACGGCGGCCTTCGCCCTTGGCCGCGCCCGCCCGACCGCGTCACGCTCCGGCAGGGCCGGTGCGGAAGCATCGCTCCCGGCTGCGCGCGCCTGCTCGCGGAGTTCGCGGAACAATGGCACCGCGGGCAGCCGCCCCAACGTCCGCAAGATCGCGCGTGCGTAGCTCGCCGCGTATTCGTTCGGGAAGAAGTTCCAGATGCTGGTGCCGACGCCGCTGGTATTGATTTCGATGATCCGGAACCCTTCCGGTCCGTTCATCAGGTCGAAACTGCAGTAGCCGACGCCGTGTGCGAGCAGCGCGTCGCCTGCCGCGTCGAGTCGCGCGATGAGATCGGCAGGTAGCTCCGCCCGTTCGCGGGTGTTCTCCTCGACGACCTGCCAGTCGGTATTGCGCATGTCACGTGTGGCGAGGATCCAGCCGAACAGGAAACACCCGGCGAACAGATCCGCCTTGAAGGTGCGCGGGTCGCCATCGAGGAATTCCATGCAGACGTCGGTCTGTGGATTGAAGTCGGCCGGGAGCGGCTGGCGGCCCTCGCCGAGCGGCCACAGGAAAACGCCGTTCCGTCGCGATGACCAGTCGTACTTCAGCACCGTTTGCTGGGTACCCCACTCGCGCCCAAGGGCGGTCAGCTCATCCTCGCTCCGCGGAGCGCCGAAGCGGGCAACGGGCGCGCCGGCTGCCTTGGCGACTTCAAGGCGTTCCCGCCGGTTGAGGGTCCGCTGACCGAGGAGACGGGCGTCGCTGAGCGATGGCCGGTCGCGGATCGGGTCGGCGCCGATGATCAGGTCGGCCGTGGCGTAGTCGTCGGACCAGCCGCTGTCGATGAGCAGTTCGACGCCGGCATTGGCCAGCCGCCGTTTCATCTCCACGAAGACCGGATGAGGCCTCTGCGACGTGTAGTTGCAGTCGACGATGACGACTTTCACAAGACCACGCCCACACGCGCAACACGACCAGGGAAGCCTCGACCCAACCCTGCTGGGGTTCTAGCTACGACCGGCTGCGAATGCCACTCGCCTGCGCTGCCGACAGAGTCGCGGAAAAGCGGAGACTGCAGCGGAAACCCGCCGGCCTCCTCTCGCGCTGGCAGGGGCAGAGGGACTCGAACCCCCGGCCTGCGGTTTTGGAGACCGCCGCTCTACCAACTGAGCTATACCCCTATCCGGCGCACCAACTACGCAGTTTGGCCCGTTTTTTCAAGCGAGCCGGCACGTTTACCGGCAACCGCAGGCTCAGTCGGCGACGGCCGTCACTTTGCCGGAGCCGACCACCTTTCCTCCGTCCGCGATCGCAAATTCATCGCCAACCGCGACCGCCGTCGGGTCCTGCAGTGCGACCGCCGCCGAACCGGCCGCGCCCGGCGCGACCGGGGTGTCAACATCGAACGTTCCGCTGACGCTCGCGGTCCACACCCGCAGCAACGCACGATATCCATCCTCGACCGGCCTCTTCCGTCCGTCGGCAAGCAGCGTGAACGACACCCTGATCTGCTTGTGCGCCTTGGCGGAACCGGGTGCCGCGATCACCTGCCCGCGTTGGACTTCATCCTCGCCGATCCCCTTCAGAACCAGGCCGACCTTGTCGCCGGCCGCAGCCGCTTTCAGGTCCTTGCCGCCCTGATCGATCTTGATGATCGTCGCCGTCTTCGTCTCGCCAAGCCCGACGATCTCGACCTTCGCGCCGACCCGGAGGCTGCCGCGGATCACCGTGCCGGTGGCGACACTGCCAAAGCCGTTGATATGGAACGTGTCCTCGATCGGCATGAGGAACGCATCCGCCGCCACCGCCTGCGTAATCGTCCCGGCAAGGGCGATCGTCGCTAGTGCCGCCACCACCGATCGACCCATCGTCAATTCTTCCTCGAAAGGGTTGGAGCGGGTGAAGGGAATCGAACCCTCGTCATCAGCTTGGAAGGCTGTTGCTCTACCATTGAGCTACACCCGCTTTCCGCGACGGCGACTGGTGGTGGAGGTAGGACTCGAACCTACGAAGGCGTAAGCCAGCGGATTTACAGTCCGCCCCCTTTGCCGCTCGGGACACTCCACCGGACAGTCGGGACCCGGCACGACCGGCCGGACCGCGCGGCGAGGTCTTATGGCGATGGCCCTTCGGCCTGTCAACGCGGGATGGAGCCCGGTCGGGCGGCGGGGAATGGGCTATAGTTGATCCTCTGACGCGCAGGGGGCAACCGCCACAATCATGCCAGGCAAGCCGGGGGACGCAGACCGACGGAAGGATGCGATGAAGCGGCCCTTTATCCGCCCGCGCCGGACCGGCGCACCGCGGTTCGCTCCGCAGACCCGTAGCGAGCGCCAGGGCGATGGCCTCTTCATCTACGGCCTCCACCCGGCGCTTGCCGCGCTTGCCAATCCGCGCCGGCAGGTGAAGCGCATCCTCGCCACCAGGAATGCGGTCGATCGCCTGACCGCCGCCGGCGCCGTGCTCCCGATTGAGCCCGAGGACACCGACCCGAGGGCCCTCGACCGGCTGCTCGGCGGCGAGGCCGTCCACCAGGGCGTCGCACTGGAAGTCGCGCCGCTCGACAACCCGCCCCTCTCCTCGCTTGCCGAGGCGCGTCTCGTGGTGGTCCTCGACCAGGTGACCGACCCGCACAATGTCGGTGCGGTCATGCGCTCCGCCGTCGCCTTCGATGCCGACGCGATCATCGTCACCGCGCGCCATGCGCCGGCCGAGACCGGCGTTCTCGCCAAGGCTGCTTCGGGCGCGCTCGACCTCCTGCCGGTCATCGCCGTGCAGAACCTCGCCCGCGCCCTCGCCGAACTCGCCGAGTTCGGATTCACCCGCGTCGGGCTTGCCGAAGACGCACCGATGCCGATCGAGGAAGCGATTGCCGGCGAGCGCATCGCGATCGTTCTCGGCGCGGAAGGCAAAGGCCTCCGCCACCTCACCCGCCAGACCTGCGATCGCCTGGCGCGGCTCACCACCAGCACGAAGCTCGGCAGCCTCAATGTATCGAACGCGGCGGTGCTGGCGCTCTACCTTGCCCGCCGCAGCCTCGGGCCGGCGGCCGGCAAGGCGACATGATCCGGTCACCCCGGGCGTCGGCGGTCGCCGTCTCATGGGACTGTCGCCGGCATGGGCGGCGAATTTTGCTTTTCTCGCGCGCGGTCAGCCGCTATTTCCCAAACGGTCTTCGACGCGCCGGGTTAGCTCAGCGGTAGAGCAGCGGTTTTGTAAACCGTTGGTCGGGAGTTCAATCCTCTCACCCGGCACCACCCTTCCTGCCGACGAAACGATTGACCGCGCCCGCCAGGAGCGATGCCGCCCGGATGCGGGTCCGGACCGGCCCGGCTGAGGCCCCGTCAATACGGATCGCGATGGTGCCAGCCGTTGCAATGGGCTAGTTCGTGTCGCCGGATTTGTCCGATCGAAATCCCGAACGTGCGCGTCGCGATATAGATATTGCAGACGCCGCGCCTTTTCCTCGCGCAGCCTACCGTTCGCCGCGGCCCGCCGCAGATCGCGCGGATGTTGCCGACCCGCGTGACCGTCACCTTGAGGCGCCAGGGCGAGTGGACATATTCCGGCGGCGGTTCGCGCACGCCCGCCGCCTCGGCCGGGACCATGCCGGCCAACCCGAGGAGAAGAAGGACAAAGAACCAACCGGGCCGGCGGCGAGCGCCGGTCCACTGATTTTCGGCGAAAGCCACACGCGCCCCCGTAAACCGGGCGCGCTGACGCGGTGCCCGCTCCGATGCGCGTAGAGGGCGCCGGGCTGCCGGTCAATTCAATTGCGCGTGGCCGGCAGATCGGGCGGTGCCCGCCGGTCCTCCGCTATTTGCCCTTCGCCTTGGCAACCTGCTTGGGCCAGGCATATTCCGGCTTGTAGCCGAGCATTTCCTGCGCCTTGGCAATGGAGATCAGCGACTCGTTCGGCTTGATCGGACGCTTGCGCCGGGCCTTCGGGAAGACCGCCGCCAGCACCTCGTCGTTGCTCTTCTTCATCACCGACTCGGCATTGGCGATACCGAAGATGTGCGCGCCTTTCAGCTTGGATTCGAGCGCCAGCCGGACCGCCTGCGCGCCGTCGCGGGCGTCGATATAGGTCCACAGGTTGAACTTGCGCGCGTGCGGGTCCTTGTCGAAGTCCGGGAAGCTTGCGTAGTTGTGCGGCTCCTGCACGTTGGAGAAGCGCAGCCCGATGATCTTCGTCTTCGGGTCCCAGCGTGCGAACTGTTCGGCCATCTTCTCGCCCACCAGCTTCGACAGCGAGTAGGCCGTCTCCGGCAGTTCCAGTTCCTCGTCGACAGGGACATAGGCCGGCCCCTTGGCATAGGGGATGCCGTAGACGGTCTCGCTCGACGCCCACACCACGTTGCGGATGCCGAGCTGCCGGGCGGCTTCGAAAATGTTGTAGGTCGAGATCGTATTGACCTGGAAAATGACCTGGTTCGGCGCCTCGCCCGGCGAGGCGATGGCGCCGAGATGGACGATCCCCGTCACCTTCTTCTCAACCCGTCCGTCGACCTGCGACAGCACCGCCATCACCTGCCCGAAATCGGTGATGTCGACCCGGCTGAAGTTCACTTCGCCCGGCTTCGGCGGGTTGGACATGCCGGCCGGCTTCACCATGTCGATCGAGAGCACCTCGTAGCCGTGGTCCATGAGATGCCGGACGCAGACGCGGCCGAGCTTGCCGCTGCCGCCGGTAACAATGATCATCGCCTTCCCCCCCGCATGACGCCGTGTCGTGACGCGTCTTCCATAGTTCAAGCCTCCGTGAGCAACAACGGCCAAAGCGGATCGTCCTCCGCCGCTCCGCTCGGATCGCGGTCCGCGACCCGGTCAAGAAAGCGAAAGCTGAATCGAAGCCGGCAGGCTCGCATTTACCGTGCCTTCTCTCAGCACGGAACGAAGGGCTCCCCCCGAACATAGCAACCTTCGCGAGCGGCCGGGAAAGGCCGCTGAACGACCCGGAAATTCGGAACAGCAAGGAGAGAGACCATGCGTGCGATGATCATGAGAGCCGCGCTGGCATTGACGCTGGCTGGCGGCCTTTCCGTTTCCGCTTTTGCCCTCGACGCCAGCGTCGGTAGCGGCAGCGGGTCAAGCGGCGTCGCCGGTGCTTCGACCGGCAGCGTCGGCGGCACCGGCACCGGCGTCGGTGTCGGCAATACGAGCGGTCCGCTGGCGACGGTCACCAACTCCGGCGGCGATACGTCGGGGCAGGTGAACCTCGGCGGCAGCAACTCGAACGGTCCGCTGGTTTCCGGCGGCTCCACCGACGGCACCACCAGCGCGACCGTCAACGGCCTCGGCAATCCGGCAGGCGGGCTCAACCCCACGGGCATCGTTCCCGTCGGTCCGGGCGCCGAGGGTGGCGGTGCCATCAACGTGAGCGAGGCCGAGCGCGCGGTCGGCGGCCTCGGTGCCGGCGAGCGTCAGGCGGCGCGCCTGCGCTGCACCAGCATCCTCGCAGCGCCCGAGGCGTTCGACCCGTCGCTCGTCCAGCTCTGCCGGATCGTGGCGAAAGTGCGGTAGAGCTTTCCCCCGGACGACCATGGAGCGCCGCCGGGAAACCGGCGGCGTTCCTCGGTTTTCGCCCGCGGCCGATTGCCCCCGCGTCCGATTGGAACCGAATTGACGGATGTGCCGTTTCGTCCGCTGAGGGAGGCCAGACCAATCCGGAGAATGCCATTATGAAGCTCGCTCACCTTCCGGCCGTCGCGGCCCTGGTTGTTTCGCTGACGGCTGGCGCGGCCCTCGCCGCCCAGATCACGACCGGCGCCAGCGGCAACGCGAGTGGCGGCGTCAACGCGACCGTCGGCGGCACCAGCGTCGCGGCCGACACGAACGCCAGTGCCAGCGGCAGCGCCAATGTCGGCACCAGCGCGCTCGGCAATATCGACGTCGCCAAGGCCGGCACGACCGAAGAGTCCCGCGCCCAGTTCATCGCCACGCTCACGGCCGATCAGGTCGCCGACCTCAAGGCCCGCTGCCAGGCCGCCGGCGTGACCGGCGCGTCCACCGACGTCACCACCCTCGACGCGTCGGCGAAGGCGCTTTGCGAGGCCGCGCTGAAGCGGATGTAAGTCGCGTCGCGTTGCGTAACGCTGCGTCGATCGGAGGGCGTCCCTTGCGGGGCGCCCTCCCCGCTTATGCGCGGAGTTCCGGCGGAAGCACCCGGCCTGCCCGCAAAGAGGCCGCCTTCAGCGTATTGGCCATCAGCATCGCGATCGTCATGGGTCCGACCCCGCCGGGCACCGGCGTGATCGCGCCGGCGACTGCCAGCGCCTCGGCGTAGGCAACGTCGCCGCAGAGTCTCGCCTTTCCGCCCGGCCCGGTCTCGATCCGGTTCTGGCCGACATCGATCACCGTTGCACCGGGCCTGATCCAGTCGCCGCGGACGAGTTCCGCCTTGCCTACCGCGGCCACCAGGATCTCGCCTCCGCGCGTCACGGCGGCGAGGTCGGGCGTCCGCGAATGCGCGATCGTCACCGTGCAGTCCTCGCGCAGCAATAGCTGCGCCATCGGCTTGCCGACGAGGTTCGAGCGCCCGACGATCACGGCGTTCTTCCCGGCTAGTCTCCCGCCGAGCACTTCCTTGATAAGGATGAGCGAGCCGGCCGGCGTGCACGGCACCATCGCGTCGCCGCTGCCGCTCGCCAGGCGCCCGACATTGACCGGATGGAATCCGTCGACGTCCTTCTCGGGCGCGATCGCCTCGATAACCTTGCTGCGGTCGATCTGCCTCGGCACCGGGAACTGCACGAGAATGCCGTGAATCGCCGGGTCGCGGTTGAGCCGGTCGATCAAGGCGAGCAGTTCCGCCTCGGCCGTGTCGCCGACGAGATCGTGCTGCACCGAGTGGAAGCCGATTTCCTTCGCCTTCCTGCCCTTGCCGCCGACATAGAGCCGGCTCGCCGGATCGTCGCCGACCAGCACGACCGCCAGACCGGGGCGAATGCCCGCGTCGCGCTCAAGCTCGCGCGCCGCTGCCGCCACCCGGCCGGTGAGCCGGGCGGCGATCGCCCGCCCGTCGATGACCTGCGCGCTAGCGGAAGACGACGGTGCGGTTGCCATTGATCAGCACCCGGTGCTCGAGATGGAATTTGACCGCGCGGGCGAGCACCGTCGCCTCGATGTCGCGGCCGATCGCGACGAACTCCGCCGCCGACATGGAGTGGTCGACCCGGCCCACGTCCTGTTCGATGATCGGCCCGGCGTCGAGCACCGGCGTGACGTAGTGCGCGGTCGCCCCGATCAGCTTCACGCCGCGCTCGTGCGCCTGCTGGTAGGGCCGTGCGCCGACGAAGCTCGGCAGGAAGGAATGGTGGATGTTGATCGCCCTCCCCGCCAGCGCCCCCGCCATCTCCTCGGACAGGATCTGCATGTAGCGGGCGAGTACGACCAGGTCGATCCGTTCTTTCGCGACCATCGCCATGATCGCCGCCTCCTGTTTCCGCCTGGTTCGCGGCGTCACCGGCAGGTGGAAGAACGGCAGGCCCTCGGCATCGACCCGCCGGCGCAGCGTCTCGTGATTGGAAACCACGCCGACCAGTTCCATCGGCAGGTGGCCGATCGAGTTGCGATAGAGGAGGTCGTTGAGGCAATGGCCGAAATTGGAGACGAGGACGAGCACGCGCGGCTTCACCGAAAGGTCGTGCAGGCGCCAGTCGAAGTCATAGGCCGTCGCCACCGGCTTGAACCCGCGCGCGAAGCTCGCCGCGGTCACCGAGGCGGGTGCCGAGAACGAGACCCGCATGAAGAAGCGTTCCGTCTCGGCATCGCCGTATTGTGCGCTTTCGACGATGTTGCAGTCCTGCGAGGCGATGCAGTTCGCGACCGCGGCGACGATGCCCCTCCGGTCGCCGCAGGAAAGCGTGAGGACGAAACGCGCGGCTTCGGCAGGCATGTCGCTGGATTCCCGTTCGGCGTCAGAGGACTAGCCTTCCCTCTACCGCACTGCAACAGCGGCGTCAGAATGTCGTAACCGGCGTCACCGGAGCGCCGCCGCGAGTCGGACACCCGTGCTAGAAGGTCCGCCTGTGGAGGAAACCGCGCATGCCCGATCCGCTCCCGCTTCGCCGACTTGCCGTCCTTATCGACGCCGACAACGTCTCGAACAAGCTGATCGCGCCGATGCTCCGCGCGGCGGGCGAGCTCGGCACGGTGGTCATCCGCCGCGCCTACGGCAACCACGCCACCTGGTCGAAGGTCGCCATCCGCACCGTTGCCAAGAACGAGGCGATCACGCCGGTGCTCGTCATTCCGGCGACCGAGGGCAAGGACGCCGCCGACCTGAAGCTGACGATCGACGCGGTCGATCTCCTCTATCGCGAACACCTCGACGGCATCTGCATCGCGTCGAGCGACGGCGATTTCGCGCCGCTGGTCTCCCACCTTCGCGAAGGCGGTCTCTGGGTATGCGGTTTCGGCGAGGCCAAGACTCCCGCAGCCTATCGCGCCGCCTTCGACCGCTTCATCGTCATCGGCGCGGGTGCCTCGGCCGAGGCGGCAGGCCGCGCTCCCGGCGGCAGCACCAGGGCCACGACCGGCGCAAGGCGCGTTTCCTCAACCCTTGCCGCGGGCGAGGCCGAGGGCGCTCCGGGTGCCCGGCCGCGCACTCCCGCCGCCCGCGCTCCGCGCCAGCCGACGGCAGAAGCCAAACCGGTCGCCGCCGGGAAACCCGCCCCGCCCCGTCCCGAACGTCCGCCCGCGCTCCCCGTCCCGGTCGAAGAGATCATGGATGTGGTCGGCCGCGTGGCGGGCGCCGATGGCTGGTCGCACCTCGGCACGATCGGCCAGCACCTCAACCGGAGTCGCCCCGCCAAGTTCGATCCGCGCAAATACGGCTACCGCACGATGCGGAGCCTGATCGCCGCGATCGACGGTCTGGAGACGCGGGAGCACAAGTCGCCCGCCGGCAACACCACCATCCACGTCCGCCGCAAGGCGGCCGGCTGATCCCCGCGTGGCCCGCCCGCCGCGCCCGTGCTAAGCCGACGCCGCTTCTCCACGCAGGAGCCGAACAACCTTGCCCAGAGCCGCGCGGAAAGACCAGGCGGTCGCTTTCATCGCCAGCCGGACCGACAAGGCCCGCGCCGCCCAGGAGCGGTTGACCCGGCGCTATGACGGCGTCGCGCCCGAGGAAGCCGCAACCATCGTCGCGCTTGGCGGCGACGGCTTCATGCTGGAGACGCTCCACGCCTTCATGAATACCGGCAAGCCGATCTACGGCATGAACTACGGCACTGTCGGCTTCCTGATGAACGATTTCCGCGAAGAGGGCCTGCGCGAGCGCCTCGCCGCCGCGGTGCGCTCCTCGATCCATCCGCTGCTCATGCGCGCGGTCGATCAGTCCGGCGCAAAGCACAGGTCCTACGCCATCAACGAGGTCTCACTGCTCCGCCAGTCCTACCAGGCGGCGAAGCTTCGCATCTCGATCGACGGCAAGGTCCGGATGGAGGAGCTGATCGCCGACGGGCTCCTCGTCGCCACCCCCGCCGGAAGCACGGCCTACAATCTTTCCGCCCACGGACCGATCCTGCCGATCTATGCCCCGCTCCTCGCGCTGACCCCGCTCAGCGCCTTCCGCCCGCGCACCTGGCGCGGCGCCCTCATTCCCGACCGGGTCGAGGTGAAGATCGAATTGCTGGAAAGCGAGAAGCGCCCGGTCAATGCCGCCGCCGACAATGTCGAGTTCAAGTCGGTCGTCGAGGTCAGCGTGAAGCAGGACAAGAAGGCGGAGAGTCTCATCCTCTTCGACCCGGACCATTCCTGGGACGAGCGCATCCTCAGCGAGCAGTTCCGGTATTAGGCGCCGGGCCGGCCCGGCGCTTTTCTACGCCGCCGCGATCGCGTCCCGGGCGAAATCGCGCGCCGCGTCGCGGGCCTGGTCGGCAGCGAAGCGGCGGAGCATCGCCGTAAGCTCGTTCACCTCGCCGTCGGTGATGTTCCGGTAGCGGGCGAGAACGCTGTCGACGAGCTTACGCGTGAACTGGTAGCGGTCGCCCGTAGCCCCTCGCCCGGCCATGCCGCGCCAGGCCTGGATCGCCGCCGCGAACGCATCGAAGGCAAGCGGCGGCAGGCCGGCTTTGGCATAGACCGCACGGAGCGCATTGATCCGGCCGGCGCGGACGAGGCTGACAACCCGCGCCTCGGGCACCCGCGAAAGCACCGCAAGCGCGGTCTCGAAGAAGGCGACGTTGCCGGCGCAGACCGCGCGCAGCAGCAGCGCCGTGTTCAGCTGCCCGGTGATCCGGAGGTGCTCGACCAGCGCGCCGAGTTCGCGCGTCTCGGTCTCCGCGGCGATCGAGACGGTTGCCCGCTCGCAGGCGTCGCGCGCCACAGTCCGGATCCGGTCCTCCTCGACCCATGCCCGCCCGACGACGAAGTCGCCGAGCGCGTCGCCGAGCCGGCGGATAAGCATATGCCTGATGTCCGCGGGCAGGTTGGCGATCGCCAGCAACTGTTCCCGCATGACCGAATCGTCGCCGAAGCGCTCGGCCATCCGGCGGAGGCTGATCCGCGCGATGGCGGCGCCCGGATTGGCGATGAGGGTGCGGCAGGCGCTTTCCTCGCCCACTTCGGCGATCGCCGCGGCCAGCGCGTTGGAAACGCGCGGCCGGGACGCGATGGCGACCTGGTGGATTTCCTCGCCGCCGGCAACGAAGTCGACCAGCTCGGCGTCGATGAGGACGGGCGAGCGCGCCAGCATCATCACCGCGATGTCCGGCTGGTCCGCGGCGAGGCCGAGGACAATGTGCCGCGGCGCTTCGCGCCGGTCGGCAAGCGCCGCCGCCATGGCCCTGCGCACTTCCGGCGCCGGGTCGTCGAGGAGGAGCGTCAGCACCGCTTCGAGGTCGCGGCGAACGTCCTCGTCAAAGGCGCCGGAAAGCCAGGATTCGGCCAGCGACCGCGCCGCATCCGCCCGCGCCAAAGCCGGCGCGGTTTCCAGCCATTGCAGCAGTTCGCGCACCATCATGCCGGCAATCCTGCCGGGCATAGATTAACGATCGGTTCACCATGATTTTCGAGGGCGGAGGGTTGTTCGTTCGGGCGGCGGGACGCCGGGGCGTCCTTCGAGGCCTGCCGCCTTGCGGCGAGCCCCTCGGGATGGCGGAGGCCTGCTGCAGGAACCCGCCCGGTTACCTCCGAAGCGCCGGCTGCGATCACGGGAGGCCCGACCACCTCGCCACGATCGCGGCGGATTGCTCGACGTCGCCATCCTGAGGAGCGAGGCGAAGCCGAGCGTTGAAGGACGTCCAAGGACCGGTCGGGGCTGCTCCCACTACCCCCCGCTCGGCTTCCAGTAGGTCACGATGTCGGCCACCGCCGGGCGCGGCCGCTCGACGGGGGGAACGGTGGGCGTGCCGAGGTGCACTACCCCGACGATTCTTTCCTCCGGCTGGAGGCCGAGGATCTTGGCCGCATCCGGGTCGTAAGCGATCCAGCCCGTCGTCCATTGCGCGGCAAAGCCGAGGGCGTGGCTGGCGAGCACCAGGTTCATGGCGGCATTGCCGGCCGAGAGGACCTGCTCCCATTCCGGGATCTTCGGATGCGGCGCCGCCCGGCTGACGACGATCACTACGAGCGGCGCCTGCGCGAGGCGCTTGCGCTCCTCCTCGAGCTGCTTCTCGGTCGCGTCGGGATGCTGCCGGTGGAAGAGCGCGGCGAGCTCGGCGCTCGCCTGCTTGCGCGCCTCGCCCTTGAAGACGATGAACCGCCACGGGGTCAGCTTGCCGTGGTCGGGGACGCGCGAGGCGATGGCGATCATCTCGGCGAGCTGCGCATCGCTCGGTCCGGGTTCGGCAAGGAAGGGAGCGGAAATCGACTTCCGCGTTTTGAGAAGTTCGAGGGCGTCTGGCATGGCCTGTCCCGGGGTCGCCTGAACGTCCGCACCATGCGCCAGGCGGGCCGGCCCGTGCAAATCGCCGGGGCCTTGAATTCGCCACCGACTTCCGGCTGAACTCGTGGCGTTCAGCCGTCACGACCGGTCGGGGGAATTTTTCGCGGTGCGGGTGCGCAGGTTCGCGGGTGCTTCGGCGATATTCCGACTGGCGGTGCTGATCCCGGCGATCCTGGCGCTGATCGGAACCGTTCCGGCCGTATCCCAGACCAAACCGGTACCCGTCCCGCGGGCCGCCCCGCGCGCCGGCGCCGCCCTGCCCGGCACCATGCCGGCGACCGGAGCCGCCGCCGGGGTCGCCCCGCAAGGCCCTGATTCCTCGCTGGAAACGCTCGACGGCGAGGGCGATGCCGGCTTCGACAATCCCGATCCGAACGCGCCCGACCCGGCCGCCGATGCCGCGACGCCGTCGGCCCCGGTCGACCTCAATCCGACGGCGACGGGGCCGGTTCCGCCGGCTTCCCCGCCGCCCGATCCGAACGGCCCGCCGGCCAGTTTCGAACTGGTCGCCCGGCTCACCGATTCCGCTCCGCCGATCACCGCCGGGCTCACCTGGCGGGTCTTCGGCGCGGAGCCCGGACCGGACGGGAAGCTGAAGCTGGTGGCCGAATCGCATGGCGGTTCGGTGAAGCTCACGCTGACGCCCGGCGCCTATTTCATCCACGCCGCCTACGGCCGCGCCGGCGCGACCAAGAAGATCACGGTGGGCACCGGGGTTCCGGGGGACACCGTCGTCCTCAATGCCGGCGGCATGCGTCTCAGCGCCCTGGTCGGCAAGGACCAGAACATTCCGCCCGGCGACATCAGCTTCGACGTCTACGCGCCCGACGAGGACGGCTCGGACGAGCGCGTGCTCCTCATCGCCAATGCCCCGCCCGGCAAGGTGATCGGCCTCAATGCCGGCACCTATCACGTGGTGTGCCGCTACGGCGACGCCAATGCGGTGGTGCGCGCCGACATCCGGGTCGAGCCGGGCAAGCTCACCGACGCGACCATCTACCAGAAGGCGGCGCGCATGACGCTGAAGCTCGTCACCGAGCACGGCGGCGAGGCGCTCGCCGATACGTCCTGGTCGGTGGTCACGCCCTCCGGCGAAAGCGTCGCCGACAGCGTCGGCGCGTTCCCCTCGATCGTTCTGGCGATCGGCGACTACACCGCCATCGCCAAGCACGACGGCAAGATCTTCCAACGCAACTTCACCGTCGAGGCGGGGCTGAACCGCGACGTCGAGGTGCTGGCGCGCTGACGAACGGCCGCGCGGCCGCGTTCCCGCGGGCGGTTCCGCTCCGGGTGACCGGGCCTTTCAAAGAGCGCCGCGGCGGGTTTCCCTGCCGGGCTTTTTCTCCTTGCGCCGCCATCCGGGCGGGCCCATCCGGGGCGTGTGAGAATGGGGCGGCGCCTTGCGCGGCCGGGCGATGACGGCCGAAAGGCCGCTACACTACGTGAGCAGCGTGTCGAGGCCGCGCCTCAGCCCAGCCGCCTCGCCGACCCGACGGACGGCGAGCAGCGTGCCCGCGACATAGGGCGCCGCCGACGATCCTGCGTCATGGCGGATGACGAGGCGCTCGTCGCGGGCGCCGAACACCGCCTCGCAGCCAAGCACATAGGATGGCAGCCGCAGCGAGTGCACCTGCACCGGCGTGCCGCCCTCACCGACCGCCGCACCGCGGCTTTCCCGAAGGCCGACAAGCTCTGTGACCTTCTTTGCCGTCGTCGCCCGCTTCATCGCGCCGAGTGCCTCCGCCAGCTCGCGCGCCGTGCCGGACGGCGTGTCCGGTTTCGACGCCGAGGCATAGTCGATGACCTCGACATCCGGCACGTAACGCGCAGCTTCGAGCGCGAAGCGCTTGAGGAGCGTCGCCGTGATCGAGAAGTTGCCCGCGGCGAAAACGCCGCGACCGGCCGCCCGCGCCGCGGCGTCGATCTCGCGATAGTCGGGCGCACCCAGACCGGACGTGCCGATGACGACGTGCCGTCCCTTCTCCAGCGACAACAGCACATGCCGCTTGACCGCATCGGGCCTCGTATAGTCGACCACGACATCGGAGGGCGCCGCCAGCGACTCCTCCAGCGACGCACTGACCGTGACCCCGGCCTTGCCGAGACCCAATGCGTCGCCGGCGTCCCTGCCGGCCGCGCGTCGCGAGACCGCGCCGGCGAGGGCAAGGTCATCGGCCTTGAGGATCGCGGCGGCGAGCGCGCTGCCGGTCCAGCCGGTCACGCCCGCCACGACCACGCGGATCGCGGTCACGCTAGGACGCCGCCGCGTATTCGGCGCGGGTGCGCTTGACGTCGGGCGGGGTCGCCTCGTCGACGAGCGCCGCGACGGCAGCGGCGAGGTCGAGCGACTTCTGGTCCTTCTCGCCGAGCCGGCGGATGTTGAGGCTGCCCTCCTCCGCCTCGCGCTTGCCGCAGACCAGAATCGCCGGGACCTTGGCGAGCGAGTGCTCGCGGACCTTGTAGTTGATCTTCTCGTTGCGCAGGTCGAGGTCGACACGGAGCCCCGCCGCGACCAGCCGGGCGCGGACGCGCCTGGCATAGTCGTCAGCGTCGGAGGTGATCGTCGCCACCACCGCCTGGACCGGCGCCAGCCACAGCGGCAGGTGCCCGGCATAGTGTTCGAGCACAACGCCGAGGAAGCGCTCCATCGAGCCGCAGATGGCGCGGTGGATCATCACCGGCGTCTTTTTGGTCCCGTCGGCCGCGACGTAGAAGGCGCCGAAGCGGCCGGGCAGGTTGAGGTCGACCTGGGTGGTGCCGCACTGCCAGTCGCGGCCGATCGCGTCGCGGAGAACGTATTCGAACTTCGGCCCGTAGAAGGCGCCCTCGCCCGGGTTGATGCCGGTCCGGATGCGTCCGCCCGACTCCGACTCGATCTGCTTCAAGACGCGCTCCATGATGCCCTCGGCCTCGTCCCAGGCGGCGTCCGAGCCGACGCGCTTCTCCGGCCGGGTCGAAAGCTTGACGGTGAACTCGGTGAAGCCGAAATCGGCATAGGTGGAGAGGATCAACTCGTTGATCTTCAGGCACTCCGCCGCCATCTGCTCTTCGGTGCAGAAGATGTGCGCGTCGTCCTGGGTGAAGGCGCGCACGCGAAGGAGCCCGTGCAGCGCGCCCGACGGCTCGTAGCGGTGGACGATGCCGAACTCGGCGAGCCGGAGCGGCAGGTCGCGGTAGCTCTTCAGCCCGTGCTTGAAAATCTGGATGTGGCCGGGGCAGTTCATCGGTTTGATCGCATAGGTGCGGTCATTGTCCTCGACCGCATCGCCGGCCGGCCGCGCCATGAACATGTTCTCGCGGAACCAGCCCCAGTGGCCCGAGGTCTCCCAGAGGGCCTTGTCGAGCACCTGGGGGGCGTTGACCTCCTGGTAGTCGGCCGCAAGGCGGCGGCGCATGTAGGCGATGATCTGCTGGAAGATCGTCCAGCCATTGGCATGCCAGAAGACGGTTCCCGGCCCTTCCTCCTGGAAATGGAAAAGGTCCATCTCGCGGCCGAGGCGGCGGTGGTCGCGCTTCTCGGCCTCCTCCAGCATGGTCAGGTAGTGATCGAGCGCCTCCCGGCTCTGCCAGGCGGTGCCGTAGATGCGCGTCAGCATCGGGCGGTTCGAATCGCCGCGCCAATAGGCGCCCGCGACCTTGGTCAGTTTGAACGCGTCGCCGACCTGCCCGGTCGAGGCCATGTGCGGGCCGCGGCAGAGATCGAACCAGTCGCCCTGCCGGTAGATCCTGATCTGCTGGTCGGCCGGGATCGCATCGACCAGTTCGACCTTGAACATCTCGCCCTTGTCGGCAAAGACGCGCTTCGCCTCGTCGCGCGACCAGACCTCCTTGGTGAAGGGCCGGTTGCGCTGGACGATCTCGCGCATCTTCGCCTCGATCTTCGGCAGGTCCTCGGTCGTGAAGGGCTCGTTCCGGAAGAAATCGTAGTAGAAGCCGTTCTCGATCACCGGGCCGATGGTGACCTGCGTGCCGGGATAGAGTTCCTGCACCGCCTCGGCCATCACATGCGCGGCGTCGTGGCGGATGAGGGCGAGCGCGCGCGGGTCGTCGCGTGTGACGATCTCGATGCGCGCGTCCTTCGTGATCCCGTCGGAAAGGTCGGCGACCTCGCCGTCGAGCGCCATAGCCACCGCCTTCCTGGCAAGCGACTTGGAGATGCCTTCGGCGACCTCGCGACCGGTGATGCCGGCGGCGAATTCGCGAACGGAATTATCGGGAAAGGTGAGGCGGACCATCGTCTTCTCCTGCTCACTCCCGCGTACGAGCGCGGGTAAGCGGTTGGCAAAATACCGCGAGCGCGGCGACGGCTACGTGGCGCAAAGCGGCGGTGCCGTCAAGCGCCGCAGGGGGCTCTCTCGCCGCCCGCCGTGGAAATTGATTGATAGAATCGTGATTCTGTCATTAGTCATTCGCCGCAGACCGGAGAACGCGCAAATCATGATGAACCGCAGACTGGGCAGGACCGGCCCGGCCGTTTCCGCCCTCGGACTCGGCTGCATGGGGATGTCGGACTTCTACGGCGCCGCCGACCGTCGCGAGAGCATCGCCACCATCCATGCCGCGCTCGACGCCGGCGTCACCCTCCTCGACACGGGCGACTATTACGGCATGGGCCACAACGAGATGCTCATCGCCGAGGCGCTGAAGGGCCGCGACCGCGACAGGGCCGTGATCAGCCTCAAGTACGGGGCGCTGCGCGGCCCGGACAAGGCCTGGCTCGGCGTCGACACCCGGCCCGCGGCAACCAAGACCTACCTCGCCTACAGCCTGCAGCGCCTCGGCACCGACCATGTCGACATCTACCGGCCGGGGCGGCACGATCCCTCGGTCCCGATCGAGGAAACCATCGGCGGGCTCGCCGACCTCGTGAAGGCCGGGTATGTCCGCCACATCGGCCTGTCGGAAGTCGGCAGCCAGACGCTGCGGCGCGCCGCCGCGGTCCACCCGATCGCCGATCTCCAGATCGAATATTCCCTGATCTCGCGCGGCATCGAGGACGCGATCCTGCCGACCTGCCGCGAGCTCGGCATCGGCGTCACGGCCTATGGCGTGCTGGCCCGCGGCCTCATCAGCGGCCACTGGTCGAAGGAGCGCGCGACCGCGCCGGGCGACTTCCGCGCCTTCGCGCCGCGTTTCCACGCCGAGAACGTCGATCGCAATCTCGGCCTGGTCGAGGCGCTCCGCGCCGTCGCCGCGTCGAAGGGCGTCTCGGTGGCACAGATCGCCATCGCCTGGGTCATGGCGCAGGGCTCTGATATCGTGCCGCTCGTCGGCGCGCGACGCCGCGACCGGCTGAACGAGGCGCTGGGGGCGCTCGACATTGCACTCGACGGCGAGGACCTGGCGGCGATCGAGCGGGCGGTGCCGAAGGGCGCCGCGGCCGGCGGCCGCTATGCCGCGGCCCAACTCGTCCACCTCGACAGCGAGCGGGACGGCAGCGCACGACCATGACTGAGGGCGTCCTCACGCCGGACCGGATTCTCGACGCCGCCGAGCAGGTGCTGACGCGCTACGGGCCGCAGAAGACGACGGTCGTCGACGTGGCCCGTGCCCTCGGCGTCAGCCACGGCAGCGTCTATCGGCATTTCGCCAGCAAGGCGGCGCTCCGCGATGCGGTCACCGAGCGCTGGCTGGCGCGTGTCGACCGGCCGCTCGCGAGAATCGCCGCGGAGGACGCGCCGGCGCCGGAAAGGCTCCGCCGCTGGTTCGACACGCTCATCGCGACCAAGCGCCAGAAGGCGCGCACCGAGCCGGAACTCTTCGCCACCTACCGCGCCATCCTCGCGGACTCGGCCGACGCCATCCGCGCGCACGTCGGAACCCTGGTTGGCCAGATCGCTAGGATCATTGCCGACGGAATCCGGCGCGGCGAATTCGCCGCCCTCGATCCCGACAGGACCGCGCGGGCGCTTTTCGACGCTACCGCCCGCTTCCATGCGCCGGTGCATGTCGGCGAATGGAGCGACCCGGCGATCGACCGGACGTTCGACGGGCTCTGGGCCCTCCTCGTCCGCGGCCTCGCCCCAGATGCGGCAGCCGCTGGCGCACCGAAATCCCGGGCGCGGCGCAAAAGGGAATAGTCCCACTCGCCAATGCGCGAGTCGGCGGTGGGGTTCGGCTGCCATCCCCACCCGTCTGCACCGGCTTCGCTGAGGACGGCGACCTCCCCGTTCCGGCGACGAAAGAAGCGAGGTCGGCTGTGCGACCCGCATCGGCCGATTGCGATTCCGGGTGCTTGGTCCCTCGCTTCCGCGACGCGCTGCCTATATTCTGGAATCGTTCCAGCCTGGGCCCGTTCGCGAATGCCGTTCCTCTCCTTCAATCATCAGCGCTCCTTCGCGGATCTCAGCGACCGCGAGGTGCTCGCCCTCGCCATCCAGAACGAGGAGGAGGACGGACGCATCTACCGCGATTTCGCCGACCGGCTGCGCGCCGACTTTCCCGCCTCGGCGGCGATCTTCTCGGAGATGGCAGAGGAGGAGAACACGCACCGGCAGATGCTCTTCGACATCTACCGCCAGCGCTTCGGCGAGCACATTCCGCTCATCCGCCGCGACGACGTGCGCGGCTTCATCCGCCGCAAGCCCGTATGGATGACGGGTTCGTTCGACATCGACGCGATGCGCCAGCGGGCGGAATCGATGGAGGAGGAGGCGGCGAACTTCTACCGCCGTGCCGCCGCGAGGACCTCCGACGCCGCCATGCGCAAGCTCCTCGACGACCTCGCCGACATCGAGGCCGGCCACGAGGCGCATGCCCGCCAGCTTACCCAGGGCATCCCAGAGACGGCCCGGCAGGAGGAACGCGAGACCGCGCGCCGCAACTTCGTCCTGCAAGTGATCCAGCCCGGTCTGGCGGGACTGATGGACGGTTCGGTATCGACGCTGGC
>DASRGK010000099.1:0-3601 GCA_035651055.1 Bauldia sp. | reverse complement strand
CCGGTGACGCTCGCCGTCAAGGACGATTCCGGCCTTCCCAACGGCAATGCCTTCTCGCAGATCGCCATCCGCGTCGACCAGGGCCCGGTCGCCCATGCCGGCCCCGACATCCTCGCCTGCGCCAAGACCGACGTGAACTTCGACGGCTCGGCCTCGACCGACATTGACGGGGTCGTCAACAGCTTCAACTGGGACTTCGGCGACGGCAATTTCGGCGGCGGCGAGAAGCCGAAGCACCTCTACGAGAAGCCCGGCAATTACCGCGTGTTCCTGCGCATCCAGGGCGAGAAGGCGGGCATCTGCTCGGCCACCTCGACCGATGAGGTCGCGGTCAAGATCATCGAGGGCCCGGTCGCGGTCATCAAGGCGCCGGACGCCGTGCCGATCACCGACGAGGTGAGCTTCGACGGCAGCGGCTCCTACATGACCGACGGCAAGATCACCGCCTGGCACTGGGATTTCGGCGACGGCGCGTCGGCCGACGGGGTCACCGCGAAGCACAAATACGCCACCGCCGGCACCTACCAGGCGGCGCTCACCCTGAAGAGCGACTCGACCTCGCCGACCTGCCAGGTCGTCTCCTCGCGCCACCTCATCCGCATCAACGCGCCGCCGGTCGCGGCCGCCGGGCCGGACAAGGCGGTGGCGGTCAACGAGGAGACCGTCTTCGACGGCGCGAAGTCGAGCGATCCGGATGGCGGTCTCGTCGCCTATGAATGGGACTTCGGCGACGGCGCGACCGCTACCGGCATCGAGGCCACCCACCGTTACACCAAGCCGGGCACGTACACGGCCAAGCTCACCGTCCACGACGAGACCGGCCTCGCCAACTCGACCGCGACCGACGAGCTCACCGTCACGGTCAATCCCGAGCCGGCGCCCGGCATTGCCGGCCCCGACGTCGCCTGCATGGACGAGACGGTGTCGTGGAAGGCGGGGGACGCCACCGCCGCCGCCGCCAAGGCGACGCCGTCCTACCTGTGGAGCTTCGGGGACGGCGCCACCGCCGCCTCGGCCGAGGCCTCGCATGCCTACGAGAACCCCGGCTGGTACAGCCTGGCGCTCGCCTCCGACGACGGCAAGGGGCTGGCCAACAGCCGCCAGCTCTTCACCAAGACCCTCCACGTCAACCGGCCGCCCCGCGCCGATGCCGGCCCCGACCAGCTGGTCTGTCCGGGCGACAAGGTCGGCTTCGACGGCTCGAAATCCGCCGACCTCGACGGCAAGCTCACCGCCTATCACTGGGACTTCGGCGACGGCGTTTCCGCCGACGGCAAGGACGCCAGCCACGTCTACGAGAAGCCCGGCACCTACAAGGTCGTGCTCACCGTCACCGACGATGCCGGCTCGTCCTGCTCGGCGAGGACCGACGAGATGAACGTCGTCGTCAACGCCCCGCCGATTGCGGACGCCGGCAAGGACCGCGAGGTGCTGATCGGCGGCGCCAACGATGCCGTGCTCCTCGACGGTTCGGCCTCGCGCGATCCCGACGGCGCCGCCCTCACCGCCACCTGGCAGATCGGCGACGACGCCAGCGAGATCGGCGAGCGCGTCCGCCATACTTTCACCGCCGGAGGCGACTATAAGGTAACCCTGACGGTGGCCGACTCGACCGGGCTTGCCTGCGGCACCGCGTCGAGCACGGTCCATATCGTCGCCAGGGAACGGGAATGACGGCCGCCTGAGGCCGTCGGGCGGGAACCAACGTGGCTGCCTTGCCGCGCCTCAATCTTCGCAACAAGCTCCTCCTCTTCGCGGTGGTCATCGCGATCATCCCGCTGCTCATCGCCGGGCAGTCGCTGATCCGGATCGCCCGCGACGAGATGAAGAGTTCGGCGAACGACCAGCTGGTCACCACCGCCCGCCAGATCGGCGACGAGATCGACGACGTCTTCGACAATGCCTGGCTGGCGCCGCTCCAGGTCGTCCGCAACGCGGTCGACGACCCGACCCTCGGCCCGCCCGAGAAGATCGCGCTCCTGAAACACGGCATCGCCAACCTCCCCGACGTGGTCGCGATGCAGATCACCGTCGCCGGATCGCGGATCGCGCCGATCGCAACCCAGGAAGCCTTCAGCGACCGGCTGAAGGGCGCCGCGCTCGATCCGATGAGCGTCCTCAAGGTGCCGATGGAGGCGGCCAACAATTTCCTCGCCGAGGGCAGGGAGGTCGGCGTCTCGGTCGACTACGTCCCCGAGATCGACGCCTGGCTCGCCACCGTCAACCTGCCGCTGAAATCGCCCTTCGCCGGCCAGAAGGCGCTCTTCTCGGCCAAGATCAACCTTGCCCGGATCGGGGACGCGGTCGCCAACCATCCCTTCCAGCGAACCGGCGCGATCCGCCTCCTCGACGCCTCCGGCCACGCGCTCTTCGACAAGGCGCGGCCGGACCTCGGCAACCTCTCGATCGTCGGCCAGGCGAAGACGCTCCTGGCCTCGAACACGCCGGTCACCTCGGTCGAATCCTTCACCGGCGCCGACGGCAAGCCGTGGCTCGGCGCCTTCTCCTTCGCTTCGGTGCAGGGGCTAGGCTGGATCGTGCTTGCCGAAAAGAGCGAGGCCAACGCCTATTTCGCGGTCGGCGAAATGATCAACAGCCTCGGCTTCTGGCTCGCCCTCGGCCTTGCCGTGGCGGCGATCGGCGCGATCGTGCTCGCGATCCGCATCAGCCGGCCGATCGTCAAGATCGGGGTGGCGGCGACCGAGGTCGGCGCCGGCAATTTCCAGGCGCGCGTCACCGGGGTCAGAAGCCGCGACGAGATCGGCGACCTCGCCCAGCGCATGAACACGATGATCGTGCAGATCAACGAGCGCTTCCAGCTGGCGAAGTTCGTCTCCGGCGCCGCGGTCGCGGCCGTCCAGCGCGCCGACCACGAGGGCGTCAAGCTCGGCGGCACCCGGCGGGTGGTGGCGATCCTCTTTGCCGACATCCGCGGCTATACCGCCTTCTCCGAGAAGCGCGACCCGGAGGAGGTCGTCGAGATCCTCAACTACTATTTCCAGCGGCTCGCCGACACGGTCGCCGCCCATAACGGCGACATCGACAAGTATGTCGGCGACCAGATCATGGCCAATTTCCACGGCGCCAACATGGCGCGCGATTCGGTCGCCTGCTCGCTCGCCATCCACGACGTCATGACGCGCCTCGCCGAGGAGCATCCGGAGTGGCACCTCGACATCGGCATCGGCGTCGACATGGGCGAGGTGGTGATGGGCGCGATGGGCTCGAAGGAGCGCATGGACTACACCGTCCTCGGCGACCATGTGAACCTGTCGGCCCGCCTCTGCTCGCATGCCGCGGCGCGCCAGACGATCATCTCCAACGCCGTCGCGGAGGCGGTCAAGGACGACCCGCAGTTCAGCCTCGAGCCGCTCGAACCGATCCACGTCAAGGGCAAGACCGGCGACCTCAAGGTCTTCGCCGTCCACCACGCCACGGCCGCACCGCCCGCCGCCGCGCCGCAAGCCGAACTCGCCAGGGCCGGATAGGCATTCGCCTCCCCCGCACGGGAGGCGATCCGGCCTTGCGCCTCATCTCTCGGTCCTTCACTCCCCTCCTTCACTCCCCTCCTTCACTCCCCTCCTTCACTCCCCTCCTTCAC
>DASRGK010000098.1:0-7837 GCA_035651055.1 Bauldia sp. | reverse complement strand
GCCAGCGCACGATCGCCGCCGTTCCGCCGAGGACGAGGAGGCCGAACGGCCCGAACGTGCGCACCGCCAGGCCCGAGAAGGAGAACACCGCGACCTCGACGACGATGCCGATTGCCCAGAACGCCCCGATCTCGATCCCGTCGAAGCCGAGCGAGCGCCAATGGATGCTGCCGAAACTGTAGAGCACCGCATGGCTGGCCTGGACCAGCGCCCCGACGAGGATGAGCGCCACGAACCCGGGATCGGCGAGCATCCGCCAGTCCGGCCGCGCCCGCGGCTTCGTCAGGTCGTCGAGGCGGCGGATTTCGGGCGGGGTCACCGGCAGGGCAAAGGACACGGCCATCGCCGCAAACAGCGTCGCCGCAATGATCCAGAAGATGGCCTCGGGATGGAGGAGCGAGAGGAGCGCGCCGCTGCCGAGGTTGACGATGATGAAGGCGATCGACCCGCTCACCCGCAGCCGCCCGTAATCCATCCCGAAGCGCCGCACGCCGGTCAGCGCCAGCGCTTCGACGACCGGGATCGTGAGATAGTAGAGGGTGAAGGCCGATCCGGTGATGATGAGGAGCGGCCAGTAGCCCTGGGCCGGATAGGCGAGGAGGAAGATGAGGGCTCCCGGCACCGCCAGCGAGATCGCGGCGAAGCGGCGGTGCGGCGCCCGGTCGGCGAAGACCCCCGCAAACGGCGTCAGCAGCACCCGCACCAGCGCCGGGATGGCGATGCAGTTCGCGATCTCGACTTCGCTGAGGCCGCGGCCCTGCAGCCAGACCGGATAGAACGGCGTGACCACGCCGCCCATCATGAAGTAGCCGAAATAGAAGAGCGCCATGCGGAAGGCGAAGCCGCGCGGCGCCGTCGAACTGGGGGGAGGCGAAGACATTTTCGTGGAAGCGGAATCGGAGGGCGGACGACGATAGCGCGAATTCGGCCCGCCTACAGGGCCGCGCCCGCCAGCGCCCTTGTCAGCATCGTTTCGTCGATATTGCCGCCCGAGAGAAGGACGACGACAACCCGGTCGCGCGCCGCGATCCTGCCGGCGAGCAGCGCCGCGAGCGCGACGGCGCCGCCCGGCTCGACCACCAGCTTCAGTTCGCGGAACGCGAATGCGACCGCGGCGAGCGCCTCGCTGTCTGAAACCACCAGGCTTCCGGCAAGCGTCTCGCGGTTGAGGGCAAAGCCGAGGGGGCCGGGCGCTTCGGCGAGCAGCGCATCGGCGACCGAGCCGGCAGCGCGTTCGTTGCGGACGATCTCGCCGGCGGCGAGCGAACGGCGGTAGTCGTCGAAGTCCTCCGGCTCGACCGCGAATATCTCCGCCTTCGGCGCGCCCGAGCGCACGGCGAGGCCGATCCCGGCAACCAGCCCGCCGCCGCTGCACGGAACCAGGACCGCATCGGGCCTGACGCCGAGCGCCGCGGTATCGTTGAGGATTTCGAGCCCGATCGTCCCCTGCCCGGCGATCACCCGCGCATCGTCAAAAGGATGGATGAGCGTCCCGCCCTCGGCCGCCAAGATCCGCGCCGCGACCTCGTCGCGGTCCTCGGTCGCCCGGTCGTATGGAACGACCCGCGCCCCGCTCCGCTCCGTCCGCGCGCGCTTCACCGCCGGCGCATCGGCCGGCATGACGATGATCGCGCGCACGCCGAAGAGCCGGGCCGCTTCCGCCACGCCCTGGGCATGGTTGCCGGAGGAGGCGGCGACGACGCCGCGCGCCCGCGTCGCGTGGTCGAGGCTCGCCAGCGCATTGTAAGCGCCGCGGAACTTGAACGACCCGGTGCGCTGCAGCGTCTCGCATTTGAGGAGGATGCGTCCGCCGGTGCGCTCGTCGAGGAACGGGCTGCTGACCAGCGGCGTGCGCACCGCGAGGCCGGACAGGCGATGCGCCGCAAGGGCGATGTCGGCGAGCCGTGGACTGGAAACTTCGTTCATCGTCGCCGCCTATCAGCGGAGCGGCGCCGGTGCAAGCCGGTCCCTGTCCGACAGCCGGTTTTCCGCTTGAGAAGCCGGGTGGATCGGGCTAGTCCCCTCTCCGGCGGGGGAACAATGGATCTCGGCATTTCGGGCAGGAAGGCGATCGTCTGCGCATCGAGCCGCGGACTGGGAAGGGGCTGCGCCTTCGCGCTTGCCGAAGCCGGCTGCGACATCGTCCTCAACGGCCGCGATCAGGCGGCCCTCGACGCAACCGCCGCCGAGCTTCGCGGGCGCCACAATGTCGCCGTCACCGCGGTCGCCGGCGATGTCAGCCGCCCCGAGGTCCAGGAGCGGCTGCTCGCCGCCGCGCCCGAAGTGAGCGTCCTCATCAACAACAACGGCGGCCCGCCGCGGCGCGAGTTCCGCGACGTCACGCGCGAGGCTCTGGTCGAGGGCGTCATCCAGAACATGGCCGTCCCGATCGAACTGATCCGGGCGGTGGTGGACGGGATGATGGCGCGCGGCTTCGGCCGGATCGTCAACATCACTTCGTCTTCGGTGCTGGCGCCGATTCCCGGTCTCGACCTGTCCTCGGGGGCGCGCGCCGGCCTCACCGGCTTCCTCGCCGGCGTCGCGCGCGAGGTCGCGCACCGCAACGTCACGATCAACAACCTCCTGCCGGGCAAGATCGAGACCGACCGGCTCGTGTCGGGCTTCAAATGGGTCGCCGGCAGGAGCGGCCGGCGGGTCGAGGACGTGGCGGCCGAGACCGCCGATTCGATCCCGGCAAGGCGCCTCGGCACGGCCGAGGAATTCGGCAGGATCGCCGCCTTTCTCTGTTCCGTCCACGCCGGCTATATCACCGGCCAGAACATCCTCGTCGACGGCGGGCTGCTCGCCCGCGCCTTCTGAACCTCAGGGAGAAAAACAAAATGAAGCTACTGCGGTACGGGCCAAAGGGCCGCGAGAAGCCCGGCATGCTCGATCAGGAGGGCGCCATCCGCGATCTCTCCGGCGAAATCGACGACATCAATCGCGACACGCTCGGCCAGCTCTCCCGCCTCAGAAAGCTGAAGCCGGCGAGCCTGCCCAAGGTCAAGGGCAAGCCGCGCATCGGCTCGCCGATCGACGAGGTCCGCAATTTCATCGCGATCGGCCTCAACTACGTCGACCACGCCAAGGAGACCAACTCGCCGATCCCGAAGGAGCCGATCATCTTCAACAAGGCGCCGAGCTGCCTCTCCGGCCCGAACGACGACCTTCAGATTCCGCGCGACTCGAAGAAGACCGACTGGGAGGTCGAACTTGCCGTCATCATCGGCAAGCGCGGCAGCTATATCGACGAGGCGAAGGCCCTGTCCTTCGTTGCCGGCTATGCCGTCTGCCACGACGTGTCGGAGCGCGAATTCCAGCTCGAGCGCGGCGGCCAGTGGACCAAGGGCAAGGGCTGCCCGACCTTCGGTCCGCTCGGGCCGTGGCTGGTCACGCCCGACGAGATCAAGGACGTCCAGAGCCTCGACATGTTCCTCGACGTCGACGGCCGGCGGATGCAGACCGGCAATACCAGGACCATGATCTTCGGCGTCGCCCATCTCGTCAGCTACATCAGCCGCTTCATGCAGTTCGAGCCGGGCGACGTGATCACCACCGGGACGCCGCCCGGGGTCGGGTCCGGCATGAAGCCGCCGCAGTTCCTGAAGGGCGGCGAGACGGTTCGTCTCGGCATTGCCGGCCTCGGCGAACAGACGCAGAAGGTGCTGGCTTACAAGGGGAAGTAGCTCAGCGCCCCACCGCGCCCTGCTCCGCTCGTCCCCGTGCAAAGCGTGGCGAGCGGGCCAAGGGTTCCGATAACGCCGGTCCGAAACGAAGCGCCAACCCACGAACCGCTCGTTCCCGCGCATGCGGGAACCCAGCCTGGTTCTGGCAAAGCGTGGTGCACGGTCGCGGGGGACTCCTCCCGCGCCCTGTCACTGCGCTATGTGCCCTGTCACGGGTCTGGGTCCCCGCATGCGCGGGGACGAGCGGTGTTGAGGTAGCCCCAACTCCGCGAACCTCGCGACCTTCCGGCTACCCCCACCACCGATGAAAGTGGTGCACCGGCCCCCTGCCCTTGCCGATCCGAATCGTATCGGCTGCCGCGATCGCGGCGGTGACATACGCCTTCGCTTCGTCGACCGCCTTGTCCAGGTCCATGCCTTTCGCCAGCCCGGCAGCGATCGCCGAGGAGAGCGTGCAGCCCGTGCCGTGCGTATTGCGCGTCTCGACGCGCTTCGCCGTCAGCCAGCGCCCGCCCACCGCGGTCAGGAGATAGTCCGCGCTTTCGGCGCCGCTGCCGTGCCCGCCCTTGACCAGGACGCCCCGTGCGCCCTTTTTTAGGAGCCGCTCTCCCTGTTTCTCCATGCCCGCCGCGTCGCCGGCCGGCGGCTCGCCGAGAAGGCGGGCCGCCTCGAAGAGATTGGGCGTGATCAGCAGCGCCAGCGGCAGCAGCTCGGCAATCAGGGTTTCGACGACGTCGCCGGTTACCAGCGCGTCGCCGCTCGTCGCCACCATCACCGGGTCGAGCACGATTCTGGTCTGCCCGTATTTCCGGAGCCCCTCTGCGACCGCGTGAATCGTCTGCGGGCGCGACAGCATGCCGATCTTCACCGCGCCGACGTCGAGATCCGAGAAGACCGCGTCGATCTGCGCGCTGACGAAATCGGCTGGCGTGTCGTGGATCGCCGTGACGCCGAGCGTGTTCTGCGCGGTCAGCGCCGTCACCACGCTGGCGCCATAGACGCCAAGCGCCGAGAACGTCTTGAGGTCGGCCTGGATGCCGGCGCCGCCGCCGGAATCCGAGCCGGCTATGGTCACCGCGATCGGCGTCTTCCTGCTCATCGCCTTCCAGCTATAGGCGGCACGCCCCGGTTTCAACCGGAGGAGAGCGGCGTCGTCGGCGTCTGCGCCCGCTTCGACCGCGTCCGCTCGATGCCGAGCCGGTGCTCGCGGTAGATCACGAAGAGCCCGGCGGCGATCACGATGGCCGTTCCGATCAGCATGATGCCGCTCGGCCAGGTGCCGAACACCGCGAGGCTCACGGTCAGCGCCCAGATCATCGACGTATAGTCGAACGGCGCGATCAGCGAAGCGTCGCCGAAGCGGTAGCTTTGCGTGAGAAGCACCTGGCCGACGCCGCCGAACAGGCCCGCGCCGATGAGGAACAGGAGATCCGCGCCGTCGGGAAGCTTCCACCCGAACGGCAGGGTGACCAGCGAGAGAAGGGCGGTGAGGAGGGAGAAGTAGAGCACGATCGTCGCCGCCGGCTCGACCCGCGTCAGGCTCCGTGTCTGCGTCGCCGCGAGCGCACCGACCACCGCCCCGCCGACCGCAAACAGTGCTCCGGCAAGGCTGCGCGTGCCTGCCTGGCTCGCCTCCGGCCCGACATAGTCCGACAGGATGACGAGGACGCCGAAGAGGCCGACCCCGACCGCCGACCAGCGGTAGATGTGCACCTTCTCGTGGAGGAGGACGACCGCGAAGACGACCGTCATCAGCGGCGAGGCGTAGCCGATCGCCGTCGCGTCGGCGATCGGCAGGAGCGACAGCGCGGTAAAGCCCATGAACATCGAACTCGCCCCGGCAATCGACCTCAGAACGTGTCCGGGAAAGCGCGTCGTCCGGAAAACGCCGGGAAAGTTCCGCCAGCCAACCCAGACGGCAACCGGGACGACCGCGACGAAGCTGCGGAAAAAGGTCAGTTCGCCGACCGGATAGCGGCCGCTGACCAGCTTGATCAGCGTCGCCATTCCGGTGAAGACGAGCGTCGATGCGACTTTCAGCCCGATCCCGATAAGGGGCCGGGCCGGTTCCGAGGCAGGCATTCAACTGGCAAGGGGACCACAAGCCTCAGGGAGTCGCAACCTTCAGAGACGCCTTCGCCAGCGACCGGAACGCGCGGCTCCGCGCTACTTGGCCGCGGCAATGGCGTTCCACACCCGATCGGGTGTCGCCGGCATGTCGATGTGCGTGATGCCGTAGCCGCGATGGAGCGCGTCGACGATCGCGTTCATCACCGCCGGGCAGGAACCGATGGTGCCCGCCTCGCCCGCCCCCTTGATGCCGAAGGCGTTGGTCACCGACGGCACGTTCCGCGTCTCGAAATTGAAGCTCGGCAGGCCGTCCGCCCGCGGCATCGCGTAGTCGAGGAAGGATGCGGTCAGCAGTTGCCCGTCGCTGTCGTAGACCGTGTTCTCGTAGAGCGCCTGTCCGATCCCCTGCGCGACCCCGCCATGCACCTGGCCGGTGAGCAGGATCGGGTTCACCGTCGCCCCGAAATCGTCGACGATGTTGTAGTTGACGATCTCGGTCACGCCCGTTTCCGGGTCGATCTCGACCTCGACCGCGTGGGTCCCGTTCGGATAGGTCGGCTCGGGCTGCTCGAAATCGGCCCGCGCGACCAGCAATTTCGGATCGTTCGCGGTCTTCGCCAGTTCGGCCAGCGTTATCCCGCGGTTGGTCCCGACCACGCGCACGCTGCCGCCGCTGAGTTCAAGGTCGCCCGCCGAGGCCTCGAGCCGGTCGGCCGCGAGTTCCTTCACCTGTTCGGCGAGCTTCACCGCCGCCCGGTCGACCGACACCGCGCCGAGCGGAATCGACCGGGAACCGCCGGTTCCCTCGCCCTGCGCCACCTGGTCCGTGTCGCCCTGGACGACATTGATCCGGTCGTAGTCAAGCCCGAGAGGCCCGGAGATGAACTGGGCGTAGGCCGTGGCGTGGCCCTGACCGTTCGTCTGGGTTCCGATGAAGAGCGTCGCGGTTCCGTCAGGATTGAGCTCGATCGTGGCCGGTTCCGAGCCGGGAAACGCGCAGGCCTCGACGTAGCTGGCGACGCCGAAGCCGCGGAGCCTGCCCGCCTTCCTCGCCGCCTCGGCGCGGGCGGCAAACCCCTTCCAGTCGGCGAGTTCCAGCGCCCGGTCGAGATGGCCAGAGAAATCGCCGGAGTCGTAGATGCGCCCGCCCGGCGTCTCGAACGGCAGCATGGACGGCGAAATGAAGTTCCGCTTGCGGATTTCGACCGGCCCGAGCCCGGTCTCGCGCCCGCATTGATCGACCAGCCGCTCGATCAGATAGGCCGCCTCGGGACGGCCGGCGCCGCGGTAGGCGTCGACCGGCACGGTGTTGGTGTAGACGCCCCGGCAGCGCGCGTAGAGGAGCGGGATGTAATAGAGGCCCGTCGACATCGTCAGGCCGCCCTCGGGGATGTAGGGCGCGTATTGCGACAGGTAGGCGCCCATGTTGGCGAGGAGGTCGACGCGCATGGCGAGGAACTTTCCGTCGGCATCCATCGCCATCTCGGCCACGGCGACATTGTCGCGGCCGTGGCTGTCGCTGAGGAAATGCTCGGAGCGGTCGCCGATCCAGCGCACCTTCCTGCCGAGCCGCTTGGCGGCGATCGCGGCCAGCGGATATTCCTGGTACGGGAAACCCTTGGTGCCGAAGCCGCCGCCGACATCGGGCGTGATCACGCGCATCTTCGCCGGCGGGATGTGCAGCATGTCCTTGGTGATGCGGTCACGCATCCCGTGGCCGCCCTGCGTGCCGAGCGTCAGCGTGTAGCGGTCGGTCGCCGCATCGTATTCGGCGATGACGCCGCGGGTCTCCATGTAGTTGGAGACGAGGCGGTTGTTGACGATCTCGATCCGCGTGACCCGCGCCGCCCGGGCAAAGGCGTCGTCGGTGGCGCGGCGCGCGCCGCGCGCCACCTCGAAGGCGACGTTGCTGCCGATCTGCGGCCAGATCGCCGGGGTTTCCTTCCTGACCGCCTCCTTCATGTCGACGACCACCGGAAGCGGGTCGTAGTCGACCTCGATTGCTTCCGCGGCGGCGCGTGCCTCTTCGACGCTGTCCGCCACGACAAACGCGATCGGATCTCCGACGTGGCGGACTACAT
>DASRGK010000097.1:0-20973 GCA_035651055.1 Bauldia sp. | reverse complement strand
CCGCCGGTATCGAAGACCACGCCCTTGCCGACGAACGCGACCGGCTGGTCTTTCGGTCTGCCGCCGTTCCAGCGCATGACGGCGATCCGCGCCGGCCGCGACGAACCTTGCGCGACGCCGAGGAGCGCCGACATCCCGGCTGCCTTCATCTCGTCCTCGGTGAGAACCTCGATCTCGACGCCGATGGCGGCCAGTTCCTGGATCCGCTCGACGAACTCGACCGGGCCGAGGACGTTGGGGGGCTCGTTGACGAGGTCGCGGGCGAGCGCCACCCCCTCCGCGATCGCGTCGCGATTGGTCACCGCGCGGCGGACCTGACCCGCCTCGGGATGCCAAAGGACCAGCGCAGGCGGCTCCTTGCCGCCGCCGTTCGCCGAGTCGTCCTTGGCCGTCTTGTACTTGTCGAAGGCATAGGAGCGGAGCCTCGCGCCAAGGGCGAAATCCGCCGCACTTTCCGGCGAGATTTTCTTCCCGTCGGGTCGTTCGAGGAGCACTCCGGCGCGCTTTCCGCGGCCGACGGCCCCCGCGGCGACGCCCCCGAGCCGCAGCCAGTCGAGTTCCTTCAGCTCGCCCGGTTTCCCGATGCCGACGACGATCAGGCGGTCGATCCCGTCGACCCCCGTCGGCAGGTCGAGTGTGCTCATCGCCTTGCCCTTGAAATCCATGACCGCGGCCGCCCGGGAGACGACCGGTTCAAGGCCCGCATTCCTCGCGGCGGGGCCGATCCTGGCGCCGTCGCCGGCGAGGATAACGACGGTGCCGGAGAGTTTCCGGGGCTGCTTCTCGACGCTGATTTTGGCGAGTTGGCTCATGGGGCTCGTTCGGGTGGCCGCGTGCGGAACGATCGACACTACGCCTTTCCCCAGTGATTCCGCCACCGGCGGGCGGCGCCGTCACGGAAGTTTGCGCTCGGACCGATACCGCTCATAATCGGGCCGGATCGATCGAATCCCGGAGTTTGCGTGCGCCTGAAACTGATCGAGAGCTACATTTTCAGGAAGATGGCCTCGGCCTTCCTGCTGACCCTGGTCACGCTGGCGGCGACGGTGTGGCTGTCGCAGGCGCTCCGCCAGTTCGATCTCGTCTCGGCGATGGGCCAGACGGTCCTGACTTTCCTCGAAGTGACGCTGCTTCTGCTGCCGTCCCTGACCACCCTCGTCAGTCCGGTCGCGGTTCTCATCGCCGTCATCTACGTCTTCCGGATGCTCAATGACGGGTCGGAACTGGTGGTCATCAACGCCAGCGGCGCCAGGCAGAGCGCGCTCCTCCGGCCGGTGCTTCTTCTCGGCGTCCTGGTCGCCGTCTTCATGTCGACGATGACGCTCTACTTCTCCCCGTTGTCGCTCCGGCTGTGGCGCGAGCTCCTCACCAACGTCCGCGGCAACGTGCTCGCTTCGTTTCTTCACGAGGGCGAGTTCGTGCCCGTCAGCCCCGGCCTCGTCTTCCACCTCCGGCATCGGAAGCCCGACGGCACCATGGAGGGGATCTTCCTTGCCGACAGCCGCGACCCGCAGGCATCGGTCACCTACATTGCCAGTCGCGGCGCGGTGATCGACAACCCGCTTGGCGTTTTCCTCGCCATGAACGACGGAACCATCCAGCGGCGCTCGCCGGACGGCAGGATTTCGATGATCGAATTCTCGGCCTACGCCTTCGATCTCTCGACGCTGGCGAGCCGCGCAGCCGTACCGCCCTACAGGCCGGTGGAGCAGCCGACCACCTACCTCCTCAGCCCCAACCCGGACGATGGCTACTACCGGGCGTTCCCCGGCAAGTTCCGGGCCGAACTGCACAATCGTTTCGCCGCCCCGCTGAACGCGATCCTGTTTGCGGTCCTGCCGCTTGCCTTCCTCGGGCAGGCCGAGACGACAAGGCAGCAGCGCTCTGCCGCGACAACCCTGGTCGCGACCAACGCCATCATTCTGGGCGTCTCGGAATTCGTCCTGAACGGGCTCTCCGAGGAAACGCCGTGGGCGATCATCGGCGTTTACGGGATCCCGCTCGCCGGGATCGCGGTCTCGATCTTCCTCGTGCTCACCGGCCGTCAACCGCGTCCGCCCGAGAAGCTGATGGTCCTGATCGACCTGCTTTCCGGTCGCCTGACCAACCTTTTCCGGCGCGCGGCGCCCACCCCGACGCCGGCGGAATGACGGGGCGCCCGGGATGACGATCGGCTGGACCCTTGCCTTCTACTTCGCGCGCCGTTTCGCGTTCATGGTCCTGGCGCTGTTCGTGTTTTTCCTCTTCCTCACCGCCGGCATCACCTACCTCGAATTCATGACGCGCTCGCTCAAGGCGGACGAGTTCGACGCATTCCAGGTGCTGATGCTCACGCTCTACCGGGTGCCGTCGATCTGCGAGGAGGTCCTGCCTTTTACGATGCTCTTCGGGTCGATCGCGGCCTTCATCATCGCCAACCGGCGCCTGGAGGTGGTGGTCGCCCGGGCCGCAGGCATTTCGGCGTGGCAGTTCCTGCTCCCTGCCTGCGTCGTCGGGCTGCTGATCGGGGCCGTTTCGACAACCATCTACAACCCGATCGCGACGGCCCTGCAGAGCAAGGCCGACCAGGTCGCCGGCGAGCTCCTCGCCTACACGACGCCGGACGAGACCGGCCCGACCTGGCTCAGGCAGGCCGCAGAAGGCCGGGAATCCATCATCGGCGCGGTCCGCACCTTCGACCACGGCCTCAGCCTCTCCGGCGTTACCGCCTTCGTCTATGACGCCAAGGGCAACTTCAAGGAACGGGTCGACGCGCCGACCGGCCACTACGTCGACGGCGAGTGGCGTCTCGACAATGCAACCGTAACCGTTCCCAGCTCTGACCCGAAGACGGTCAAGATCTATCGCCTGCAGACCGCGCTGAGCCCCCGCCAGGTTCGTCAAGCCTTTGACAACCTTGACTCAATATCCTTCTGGGATCTGCCGGGACTGATCGATGCGGCCGACCGCGCCAGGATTTCCGCAGCCCGCTACGAGCTTCGCTACAACACGCTGCTTTCGCGGCCGGTGATGCTATTGGCAATGGTCCTCATCGCTGCCATCGTGTCCCTTAGATTCTCCCGTTCCCGGGACGTCGGGAACATGATTTTGGCTGGCGTGGGCGTAGGCTTCATGCTCTATGTTGTGACCAAGATCGCGCGTGATTTGGGCAGTGGCGGCATCGTACCGGCCCCGCTGGCTGCGTGGCTGCCTGCCATTGTCACGCTGCTGATCGGAACGACCGTGCTCCTTCACCTGGAGGATGGATGAGGGTGGCAGTGTTTGGGCGCGTCTGGGGCCGGCTGATCGGGGGATCGCCGCTCCGTTTTGGCGCGCTCGCGTTGGCGGGGTTCATGATGGCCCTCGCCCCGACGGCCGCCTCGGCCGCGGTGACGCTGCCCGTCGTCAAGACCGATCCGAAGTCGCCGATGCTGGTCGAGGCCGACCAGCTCGTTTACGACTACGACAAGCACACGGTCTCCGCGGTCGGGAACGTCAAGCTCTACTACAGCGGCTACACGCTCGAAGCCGAGAAGGTCACCTATATCGAGCCCACCCACCGGCTGATCGCGATGGGCTCGGTCAAGCTCACCGACCCGACCGGCATCGCCACCTACGCCGACCACATCGACATCACGGACAATTTCAGCGACGGCTTCGTCCAGTCGCTGCGCGTCGACACGCCCGACCGGACCCATTTCGCAGCCGAGCGCGCCGAACGCGCCGGCGGCGAGACGACGACCTTCGTCAACGGCGTCTACACGGCCTGCGAGCCCTGCAAGGACCATCCCGAACGGCCGCCGCTCTGGCAGATCAAGGCGAAGAAGATCATCATCAACCACAAGGAGAAGATGATCTACTTCCGCAGCGCCGCGCTCGAATTCCTCGGCGTGCCGATTGCTTACGTCCCCTATTTCTCGACCGTCGATCCGTCGGTGAAACGCAAGACCGGCCTGCTAGCGCCGTCATTCGGATACGCCGACGCCGTCGGCTGGTCGATCACGGCGCCGTACTATGTGGCCTTTGCGCCGAACTATGACCTGACCCTCACCCCGAGCTACTACACCAAGCAGGGCTTCCTCGGCGAAATCGAGTGGCGGCAGCGTCTCTCCAACGGCTTCTACACGGTCCGCGTCGCCGGCATTTCGCAGAACGATCCCGCCGCCTTCCTCAAGGGCAATTCCGGCACCTACGCCCAGCGGACCTTCCGCGGCGCGCTGCGCACGACCGGCAACTTCGACATCAACCAGTACTGGTCGTTCGGCTGGGATGGAACGCTTTCCACCGACCGGACCTTCACGCGCAATTACTCGGTGCTCAACAACGACAGCCAGTACACGCTGTCCTACGCGCACCTCACCGGCATGAGCGACCGGAACTACCTCGACCTCAGGGCGATGTATTTCCAGGCGCTGACCGACGATCCGACCAATCCGCTTTACGATCAGCAGCGCCAGGCGGCGGCGCTTCCGGTCTTCGACTACAGCCGCACCTTCGCCAGCCCGGTTCTGGGCGGAGAGCTGAAACTCACCTCCAACGTCGCCAACATCGTGCGGAAGGCGGATGATCCCTTCACCGTCCCGGGCGATCCGACGACCTACTATCACGGCCTCTCCGGCGACTTCCTCCGCGGCACCGTCCAGCTCGACTGGCAGAAGCAGATCATCGGCCCGCTCGGCACGGTGATCAAACCGTTTGCGTACCTGCGCGGCGACCTGTTCTCGGTCAACGCCGACGGTGCGGTTCCGTCCAACTTTGCCGGCGACGGCACCACCGGCCGCTTCATGCCGGCGGTCGGCGCCGAGCTGAGCTGGCCGGTATTGGTCGCGATGGGCGGCATGACGCATGTTTTCGAGCCGATCGCGCAGATCGTCGTTCGGCCCGACGAGCCGGCGGCGGGGACGCTCCCCAACGACGATTCGCAGAGCATGGTCTTCGACGCGTCGCGCCTCTTCGCCCTCGACAAGTTTTCCGGCTACGACCGCGTCGAAGGCGGCACGCGGCTCAACGCCGGCATCCGCTATACCGGCGACTTCGGCAACGGCATGACGGCGAGCGCTCTCTTTGGTCAGTCCTACCAGCTGGCCGGCAAGAACTCCTACGCCCAGCCCGATGTCGCCGATGCCGGCAAATATTCCGGCCTGGAGACCAAGACCTCCGATTTCGTCGGTTCGCTGGTCTTCGATACCGGCCTTGGCGCGCGGTTCTTCGCCAATGCCCGCTTCGACGACAAGTCGTTCGCGATGGAGCGCGGCGAGGTTGCGGCGACGACCAATTTCGGCCCGATCACGGCGTCCGCCCGCTACCTCTACCTGAAGCAGGACCCCAATGCCGGGGTCGTCGTCCCGCAGTCGGTGGTGGGCGCCGAGGCCTCGGTGGAAGTGCTCGACAACTGGCGCTTGTTCGGCTCGATAGCCTACGACGTGAAGTCGACCAACCTCGCCCGCGACAGCTTCGGCATTGCGTTCGACAACAGCTGCCTGACGCTTTCGGTCGCCTATAACGAGACGCGGAACAGCGATATCCCGTCGCGCAACCTCACCTTCCGGGTTCTCCTGCGGACGCTTGGCGACACGTCGGTCACCGCCGACCTCAACAAGCTGAAGTAGCCGCCGCCCCTTCACCTTTTTGCCGGATTCTTCGGCTTTTGAACGGGCCGGGACTAGACTTTGCCGGCGCCGGCTTGAGTCGGTGCGGCCCCGCGAAAGGCTCCGGAAGGAATGCAGCGCGTCTTCGGCAGAGTGCTTCGGCGGGTTGCCCTCGCGGCCGCCGTCGCGTTTCCCTTGGGTGCGATCCCGGGCCACGCCGCGGAAGGCATCAAGGTCCTCGTCAACGACCAGCCGATCACCAGCTTCGACATCGCCCAGCGCGCCCACCTCATGGCGCTGACCGGCGAGAAGGGCGGCACCAAGGCCGCGATGGAATCCCTCATCAACGAAATCATCGAACTCGCCGAGGCCAAGCGGCTCGGCATGGTGGTGCCGGATTCGCGGGTCGATGCCGCCTATGCCAGCATCGCGCATAATATGAAGCTCGACCCCGGCGGCCTCGACAAGGCGCTGAAGTCGCAGGGCCTCGTTCCGGAGACGCTGAAGCGCCGGCTGCGCGCGCAGATCGCCTGGAGCCAGCTCGTCCAGGCGAAAGCCCGTTTCGAGGTTTCGGTGAAGTCGTCGGAAATCAACGCCGCCCTCGCCTCCGAGAAGCCGGACAAGTTGCAGGCGACCGAGTACCTGCTGCAGCAGGTGATCTTCGTCGTTCCAAAGGGCTCCTCGGCGGGTTACGCGAACCAGCGCAAGCGCGATGCCGAGGCGTTCCGCGCGCGCTACACCGGCTGCGACGGCGCCCTGACGGTCGCCAAGAACTTCAAGGACGTGACGGTCAGGCCGGTCAGCCGGCGCACCAGCGACGAATTGGTCGGCACCGCCGGCGAAACCCTGTTGAAGACGCCGGTCGGCAAGGCCGCACCGCCGCATCCCATCGACGTCGGTTTCGAGGTGATCGGCGTCTGTGCGATGAAGAAGATCAACGGCAGCGCCGCTGCACGGGCCGACGTCGAGAACAAGCTGATGGACGAGAAGGGCAAGGACTTCGACAAGAAGTACCTGCAGGAACTGCGCGCCAAAGCGGTCATCCAGTACCGCTAGGCGGTCGCATCCGATGGCAGCTCCTCCGCTTCCGCTTGCAGTGACGATGGGGGAGCCGGGCGGGGTCGGCCCCGATGTCACGCTCGCCGCCTGGGCCATGCGCGAGCGCACCTCTCTTCCGGCGTTCTATTGGCTCGGCGATCCGGACCTTCTCGTCGCGCGGGCCCGCCGGATGGGCATCGCCGCCGCGATCGAGCGGGTGGCGCCCGCCGACGCTGAGGCGTGCTTCCCGCGCGCCATCCCGGTGGTGCCGCTCGATGCGCGGGTGACGAGCGAGGCGGGACGTCTCGATCCCGGCAACGCCGCCGCGGTGATCGAGGCGATTGCGCGCGCGGTGGGCGACATCCGCTCGGGCAACGCTGCGGCGGTGGTGACCAATCCGATCAACAAGAAGTCGCTCTACGACGCCGGCTTCCGCTATCCGGGCCATACCGAGTTTCTCGGCACGCTTTCCGCGGCCTGGACGGGGCATCCCGCCCGGCCGGTCATGATGCTCGCCGGGCCGTCGCTGAAGGCGGTGCCGGTGACGGTCCACATCCCGCTCCACGATGTTCCCGCCGCCCTCAGCGAGCAGCTCGTCGTCGAGACCGGACAGATCCTTGCCGGCGACCTTCGCCGGCGCTTCGCCATCGCCCAGCCGAGGATTGCGGTGGCGGGGCTCAACCCGCATGCGGGCGAAGGCGGCGCGCTCGGCGACGAGGAGGAACGGATCGTCCGGCCGGCCGTGCGGGCGCTTCAGGCGGCGGGGATCGCCGCCTTCGGGCCGCTGTCGGCCGACTCGATGTTTCACCCGGAGGCGCGCGCCGGATACGATGCGGCGCTCTGCATGTATCACGACCAGGCCCTGATCCCGGCGAAAACCCTGTCCTTCGACGAGACCGTCAATGTGACCCTGGGGCTGGCATTCGTCCGCACCTCCCCCGATCACGGCACCGCCCTCGACATCGCCGGAACCGGCCGCGCCAATCCGTCCAGCCTGACCGCGGCGCTGAAGATGGCCGCAATGCTCGTCCGCAACGACCCCGGAAGATGAGTTCCGGCGACGGCCTGCCGCCGCTCCGCGAGGTCATCGCCCGGCACGGCATCCGCGCGGCGAGAGCGCTTGGCCAGAACTTCCTTCTCGACCTCAATCTCACCGGCCGGATCGCCCGCGCCGCGGGCGACCTCGGCAACGTGACCGTGGTCGAGGTCGGCCCGGGTCCGGGCGGCCTGACGCGCGCCTTGCTCGCCGAGGGCGCGAAAGAAGTCATCGCGATCGAGCGGGACGAGCACTGCCTCGGCGCGCTCGCCGAGATCGCGGCGCACTACCCCGGCCGCCTGACCGTCGTGCCGGGGGACGCGCTGGCCGTCGATATGGCAGCGCTGGTCGCCGGGCCGGCGAAGATCGTCGCCAACCTCCCCTACAACATCGCGACGCCGCTTCTGGTCGGCTGGCTGCGCGCCGAGCCGTGGCCGCCCTGGTACGGCTCGATGACGCTGATGTTCCAGCGCGAGGTCGCCGAGCGCATCGTCGCGGCGTCGGGCACGAAGGCCTACGGGCGGCTCGGCGTCCTTGCCGGCTGGCGGAGCGAGGCGGAACTCCTCTTCGACATTCCGCCACGCGCCTTCACACCGCCGCCGAAGGTTACCTCCTCGGTCGTCCGCCTGGTGCCGCGGGCAAGGCCGCTGCCTGCCGACGCGGACATACTGGAGAGGGTCACGGCCGCCGCGTTCAACCAGCGCCGCAAGATGGTCCGGCAGAGCCTCCGGCTTCTCGGCGTCGATCCGCTGCCCCTCCTCGAGGCGGCGGGCATCCCGGGGACGGTGCGGGCGGAAGAGATACCGGTCGAAGGCTTCGTCGCGCTCGCCGAAGCGCTCAGGCGTTCCCGGCCGCCCTGACGGTTTCGTCGTCCTCCGAGAGCAGGGCTTTCACCAGCCCCTCCAGCTCCGGCTGCGCCTGCCGGCGGAAGACGCCGGCTTTCGCGACGCGCGCTTCGGCCGGCGGCGATTCGCGGCGGGCCCGCTCGGCATCGAGAATGGTCCGCGCGGCGTAGTAGGAATCCTGCAGGTCGCGGTTGACGATGACGTAGTCATACTCGACCCAGTGCGCGATTTCGGTGCGGGCATTGGCAAGACGCTTCCGGATGACCGCGCCGTCGTCCTCCGCCCGGCGCTCCAGGCGCGCGCGCAGCTCGGCCATCGACGGGGGAAGGACGAAGATCGCGGCGACATCCTCGGGCATGGCGCGCTTGATCTGCTGCGTGCCCTGCCAGTCGATGTCGAAGAGGACGTCGCGGCCGGCCGCCAGCGCCTCGGCGACCGGGGCGCGCGGCGTGGCATAGAGGTTGCCGTGGACCTCCGCCCACTCGAGCAGCTCGCCGTTGTCGCGCATGCGCGCGAAGCGGTCCTTGTCGATGAAGAAGTAGTGGACCCCCTCGACCTCGCTGTGGCGGCGGGCGCGAGTGGTCACCGAGATCGACAGGGCGATGCCGGGGTCGGATTCGCGCAGCATGCGCGACAGCGTCGACTTTCCCGCGCCGGAGGGCGAGGAAAGCACCAGCATCAGGCCTCGGCGCGCCGCCGGCATGGCGTTACTCCAGGTTCTGGACCTGCTCCCGGAACTGGTCGACGACAGCCTTCAGATCGAGTCCGATCGCGGTCAGCTCGCGGTCGTTGGCCTTGGCGCAGAGTGTGTTGACCTCGCGGTTGAATTCCTGGGCGAGGAAATCGAGCCGGCGGCCGACCGCGCCGCCTTCCGCGATCAGCAGGCGGGCCGCCTCGACATGCGCGGAGAGGCGGTCCAGTTCCTCCCGGATATCGGCCTTGGTGGCGAGGAGGACGGCCTCCTGAAAGAGCCGGTCGGGATCGAGCGCCGGCGCCGCGTCAAGCAGCATCGCGACCTGCTCGGCGAGGCGATTGCGGATGGCCTGCGGCGTCCGCGCCGGCGAAGCCTCGGCCGTGCCCGCCAGCCGCGCAATCTCGTCGAGGCGAAGCCCGAGCACCGCGGCGATCGCGGCTCCCTCCTGGCTGCGTATCGCCACCAGACTGGCCAGCGCGTCGTCGAGCGAAGCGAGGAGCCGTGCGTCGAAGGTCGGGTCGGTCTCGGGAATCGCTTCGGCGAACTCGACCACGCCCTTGATCGACAGAATCCCGTCCAGCGTCGGCGGCTGCGCGTTGACGCGGGGCGCAAGCCGTTCGATCGCGGCAAGCACGTCGGCAAGCACCGCCTCGTTGATGCGGAAGGTTTCCCCTTCGGCGCCCGACGCGAAGGACAGCGTCGCCTGAACGTTGCCGCGGGTAATGCGCCGGGCAACCCGCTCGCGCGCCGCGGCTTCGAGACGTTCGAGCCGCGGCGGCAGGCGGAGGCGGATGTCCAGACCCTTGCCGTTGACGGAGCGCAGCTCCCAGACCCAGCTGCGGCCGGCGTCGACGCCGGCGGTGCGGGCAAAGCCGGTCATGCTGGCCGGGGTCCGGTTCCCGGCAGCCTGCACGGGCCGCAGACCAGCCGCGGTCATTGCGCCGGCTTGGGCTTCGGCGTCTTCACCGGTCCGGCGCCGGCCGAGACGCTGTCATCGCCGCCATTGTCGGTACCGGCGTCGGGAGCGGGCGCTGGCGGCGCGTCGGCCGCGGCCCCGCCCCCGCCGTTCACCTGACGCCAGCGGGCGACGTTGCGCAGGTGCTCCTCGTACGTCTCGGCGAAGGCGTGCCCGCCCGTGCCGTCGGCGACGAAGAAGAGGTCGCGGGTACGGGAAGGATTGGCGACCGCTTCGAGCGAGGCGCGACCGGGATTGGCGATCGGACCGGGCGGCAGGCCGTCGACGACATAGGTGTTGTAGGGCGAATTGGATTCGAGGTCGGCGCGCGACAGGGTGTAGCCGGCCGGCTTCCCCTTGCCCGCGAAGAGGCCATAGACCACCGTCGGGTCCGACTGCAGGCGCATGTTCTGGCGCAGGCGGTTGATGAAGACCGCAGCGACGCGGCTGCGCTCGTCGGCGAGCGCGGTCTCCTTCTCGACCACCGACGCGAGGACCACCAGCTCCTCCTTGCTCTTCAGCGGCAGGTCGGGCGCCCGCCGCTTCCAGATATCGTCGACCAGGTGATCGCGCTCGCGCTGCATGCGGGCGACGAGGCTCTGGCGCGTGTCGCCGCGCGTGAACTTGTACGTCTCCGGCAGGAGGCTGCCCTCGGGCGGCGCGGCGACGGGATCGCCTTCCAGCACCGGATCGGCATTCAGCCGGTCGACGATCTGCTGGCTGGTCAGGCCCTCCGGGATGGTCACCGCGTAGAGGATGCCCTTGCCGGAGACCATCGTCTCCATGATTGCCTGCATCGAGGAGTGGGCCGGGATCTGGTACTCGCCGGCCTTGACCGCATTCTCCTGGCGGCTCAGCCAGACGCCGGCGATGAACAGCCACTTGCTCGAAATGAGGCCATTCTTCTGAAGCTGCTCGGCGATGGTCGAGAGCCCCTGCCCCGGCTGGATGGTGATCGTGCGGTCCTGATCGAAACTGCCCGGCTTCTCGAACTGCGCGCGGCCGATGAAGAGCGCCGCGCCGATCGCGACGACCGCGATGATCGCGATCGTCAGCGCGAAGTTGAGGACGACGACCGCCGGATGGCGGGCGGCCTGCGAACGGACGGGCGGCGGCGGGATGAGCTCGGGCTGCAGCGCCTCGGTCGGGCTCTTCGGCGCCGACCGGTTCCCGGCCGCCAGACGCGCGGTCAGGATGTCGGCGTCGCTCGAAAACGGCTCGCGCCTGATGTCACTCATCACGCAGTTCTCTGGCCCGATTCTTGCCGTTTTGGCGGCGGCGCGACTGTATCATCAATTTGGGCGAAAACGCGATTTCGCCCCCGCAGCGTCGCGCTCACGGATGGCGGCGGAAGATGATCGAGGCGTTGGTCCCGCCGAAGCCGAACGAGTTGGAAAGCGCGATATCGACCTGCCGCTTCCGGGGCGTGTGCGGGACGAGGTCGAGCGCGGTTTCGACGGAAGGGTTGTCGAGGTTGATGGTCGCCGGCGCGAGATTGTCGCGGATGGCGAGCAGCGAGAAGATCGCCTCGACCGCGCCGGCGGCGCCGAGCAGGTGACCGGTCGCCGACTTGGTCGACGACATCGATGCCTTGCCGACGGCGTTGCCGAGCACGCGCTCGACCGCGTGCAGCTCGATCTCGTCGGCCATGGTCGAGGTGCCGTGCGCGTTGATGTAGTCGACCTCGCCGGCGGAGATGCCGGCGCGCTTCAGCGCCATGCGCATGCAGCGCTCGGCGCCGTCGCCGTCTTCGGCGGGCGCGGTGATGTGGAATGCGTCGCCGGAGAGGCCATAGCCGACGACCTCGCCGTAGATGCGCGCGCCGCGGGCGAGCGCATGGTCGCGCTCCTCGAGCACGACGACCCCGGCGCCCTCCCCCATGACGAAACCGTCGCGATCCCTGTCATAGGGGCGCGAAGCCTGGGTGGGGCGGTCGTTGAACGCGGTGGCGAGCGCCCGGCAGGCGGCGAAGCCTGCGAGCGACAGGCGGTTGACCGGCGATTCCGTTCCGCCGGCCACCATCACGTCTGCATCGCCGAGCGCGATCAGGCGCGAGGCGTCGCCGATGGCATGCGCGCCGGTCGAGCAGGCGGTGACCACGGAATGGTTCGGCCCCTTCAGCTGGTGGCGGATCGAGACCTGGCCGGAGGCGAGGTTGATCAGGCGCCCCGGAATGAAGAACGGGCTGATGCGGCGCGGTCCCCGCTCCTTCAGCGTGATCGAGGCGTCGTAGATGCCGCCGATGCCGCCGATGCCGGAACCGATGAGCACGCCGGTCGCGGTCTGGTCGTCCCGGGTCGCGGGGTGCCAGCCGGCATCGTCGAGCGCCTGGTCGGCGGCGGCCATCGCATAGACGATGAAGTCGTCGACCTTGCGGACCTCCTTGGCCTCCATCCATTCCTCGGGGTCGAACTTCCCCTCGGCCTTCGGCCCGCGCGGTACCTGGCAGGCGATCTGGCAGGCGAGATCGCTGACGTCGAAATCGGTGATGTGGACGGCGCCGCTCTTCCCGGCCAGGAGATTCGACCACGTCACATCGACGCCGCAGCCGAGCGGCGTGACCATGCCAAGGCCGGTGACGACGACACGTCTCATCGAGACACGCTCCGCCCCGGACCGGCAGGACCGGGGTTATGCGTCATCGTGAATCGCGCCCACTCAGGCGGCGTTCTTTTCCAGAAAATTGATGGCGTCGCCGACGGTGAGGATCGTCTCGGCGGCATCGTCCGGTATCTCGACGCCAAACTCCTCCTCGAAGGCCATGACGAGTTCAACCGTGTCGAGACTGTCGGCGCCGAGGTCGTCGATGAAGCTCGCCCCCTCGACCACCTTGTCGGCATCGACGCCAAGATGCTCGATCACAATCTTCTTCACCCGTTCAGCGATATCAGCCATCTCTAGAACCTCAATTGCCTCAAAACTGGATCACACTCCGAAGGACCGTTCCCTCCGCGAGCGAGCGATCGTCGGCTCTGCAGTGAACGGGTGATGGCGGCCGGTTGGACGGCGCAATCGCCACATCGCAAAAGAAACTGCTACCTGCCCAAAAAGACCGCAAATCCTTCAACGATTTGGCCGGTCCTAACATACTTCCCTACCCTTGACCAGTCGCGGCCGGGCCGTCGAAACGGCGGCTGCCGCGTGCGTCGATAACGGCGATTTCTCCTGTCATATCATCGCCATACCGCCGTTGACGTGGATCGTCTGGCCGGTGACGTAGCCGGCCTCCTCGCTGGCAAGATAGACCGCGGCGGCGCCGATCTCGGCGGCCGTGCCGAGGCGTTTGGAGGGCACCCGCGCGAGGATCGTCTCGCGCTGTTTTTCGTTGAGCGCATCGGTCATCGGAGACGTGATGAATCCGGGCGCGATGCAGTTCACCGTCACGTTCCGCGCCGCGTATTCCTGCGCCAGCGCCTTGGTGAGGCCGACGAGGCCGGCCTTGGCCGCGGCGTAGTTCGACTGGCCGGCATTGCCGGTGAAGGCGACCACCGACGAGATCGAGATGATTCGGCCCCAGCGCTTGCGCATCATCGGGCGGAGCGCGAGCCGGCACAGGCGGAAGGCGGCGGTGAGATCGACGGCGATGACCTTGTCCCAGTCGGCGTCCGAGATGCGCGGCGCGAGGTTGTCGCGATTGAGCCCCGCATTGTTGACGAGGATCTCGACCTCGCCCATCGCGGCCTCCGTCTGCGGAATGAGCTCCTCGACCTGTGCTGCGTCGGACAGGTCGCAGGGCAGGACATGGCAGCGCGAGCCCAGTTCGGCGGCGAGCGCCTCCAGCGCTTCGCGGCGCGTTCCGGAGAGCCCGACGATCGCTCCCTGACCGTGCAGCGCCCGCGCGATGCCGCCGCCGATCGAGCCGCTGGCGCCGGTTACCAGGGCGCGCTTGTCATTCAGGGCGAACATGCTTCGCTCTCCTCCTCGTCAGCCTAGCCGGGCCAGGGCGGGATCGATATCCGCCGGCGCGCCGACCGCCAGCGTCTCCGCGTCGCCGGCGATTCGCTTTGCCAGGCCGGACAGCACCTTTCCGGCGCCGACCTCAACGAAGAGCGTCGCGCCGGCGCCTGCCAGCCATGCCACGGACTCGCGCCAGCGCACCATGCCGGTGACCTGCTTGACGAGGTTCTCGCGGATTACGGCTGGATCGCGGGTCGGCCGGGCCGTCACGTTGCACACCACCGGGACCGCCGGCGCACGGATCGTCGCCCCGGCCAGGGCCGCTGCCATCGCCTCCGCGGCCGGCGCCATCAGCGCGCAGTGGAACGGGGCGCTCACCGGAAGAAGGATCGCCCGCTTGGCGCCCCTGCCTTTGGCGATCTCGACCGCGCGTTCGACCGCGGCGCGGTTGCCCGAGACGACGACCTGACCGCCGCCATTGTCGTTGGCGGCCTCGCAGACTTCGCTCTCGGCCGCCTCTGCCGCGACCGCGCGTGCCGCGTCGAGGTCGAGGCCGATCAGCGCCGCCATCGCCCCGGTTCCGACCGGGACCGCCTTCTGCATTGCCCTGCCCCGAATCCGGAGAAGCCTCGCCGCCTCGCCGATCCCGAGACTGCCCGCGGCGGCGAGCGCGGAATACTCGCCGAGCGAGTGGCCGGCGACATGGGCCACCTTCGCGGCAAGGCTGAAGCCGCGCGTTTCGAGCGCCCGGAGCGCGGCGAGGCTTACCGCCATCAGCGCCGGCTGCGCATTTTCGGTGAGGGTGAGGGTCTCCGCCGGTCCCTCGAAGATGACGGTGGAGAGCGTTTCGCCGAGCGCCTCGTCGACCTCATCGAAGACGCGGCGCGCTTCCGGGAACGTCTCGGCGAGCCCCTTGCCCATGCCGACGGCCTGGCTGCCCTGGCCGGGAAACGTGAAAGCGACCGTCATGCCGTTTCTTGATTCTGCCGTGCGGGTCAGGCGGGAACGGCCCTTTCAGCCTGTCGGCGGCAAGCTGTCAAGTCGCCGCGCCGGTGCGGAACCCGGTCGGGATCGCAACGTTAGTCCGGCGTGGAGGGCTCCGATCTCTGTGGAGATACGTCATGAGGCTTCGTTCAATCCTCGCGGCGGGCGCCTTCGCCGCCGCGCTTGCCGTCCCCCTCGTCGCCGAGGCGGCGCCGGCGCAGACCACCGGCTACGTCAACCTCCGCTCGGGTCCGGGCACGGCCTATATGTCCTATGGCGCCATCCCCGCCGGCGCGCGGATCGAGGTCTTCGGATGCTCGAACTGGTGCCGGGTGGCGTGGAACGGCATGCGCGGCTGGGTGTCCGCCAGCTACGTGGCCCGTATCGGGCCGCGCTACGCCAAGCGCTATTACATGCAGCACCCGTACTGGGACGACGGCTGGGCCGGCTACGACTCCGATTGGGGTCCGTGGCACCACCATCCCCGGAACGGCTTCACCTTCGGGTTCGGGTTCAACGGCTAGTCTCGCGCCAGCCTGAGCCCGGGCATCGGGACCGCCCGCTGCGCCCTCCGCCGCGGGCGGTCCGGTCTTTTTTGGGGTAACCGGCCGGCGTTCCCTGCGGCTCCGCGATGAGACCGTACCGGCCGTCCGGCCGGCCAATTCCAGGGAAGCGAAATTTGTTCACCTTTCCGCGGTCCTCGCTCGGAACTCATTAATCTCTGTCGTGTTTATTTCGCGGCGGTTTTGCTGTGGGTGCTCCGATGTCCAGCCTCGCTCTTCGCGTCGCTCTCTTCTGCTTCTTCACGATTGCGTCTTCGGCGTTCATCGCAATCCCCTACCTCACCATCCAGTAGCTTCCCGGCGCCCAATTCGCCGCCGGGAATACTTGCATTCGCGGCGCGAATGCCTATAACCACGCCGTCCAATCGGACCCCGGCCGGGGGCTGAAGGGAAGGCGGCGTTTGCCGCAGGACCGGGATCGCGGTCCGGCTTCCTGGTGTCTCCGCTCACGAAGGTTGAACCGTTGCCTTTCCCGAGGCTTCGGCGAGGCTTGGCGCCGGAGAACATAGGAAAGGCTTAGGATGCCTCTTTACGAGCATGTGTTCCTGGCGCGCCAGGACATCTCGACCCAGCAGGTCGAGGCACTTACCGAGCAGTTCAAGGGCGTGATCGAGGCCGGAGGCGGCAAGGTCACCAAGGTCGAGCCCTGGGGCCTGAAGTCCCTGACTTTCCGGATTCGCAAGAACCGCAAGGCGCACTTCACCCTCCTCAACATCGACGCGCCGCCGGCGGCCGTCGCCGAAATGGAGCGCCAGCAGCGTATCAACGAGGACGTGCTGCGTATCCTGACGGTGCGCGTCGATGCGCTGGAGGAAGGTCCCTCGATGATGCTGCAGAAGCGCGACCGTGACGACCGCGGCGGCCGCGACGACTTCCGCGGCGGCGGTGGCGGACGCTTCGGCGACCGCGGCCCGCGCCGCGACTTCGGCGACCGCCCCCCGCGCCGCGATCTGGGCGACCGTCCGCGCCGTGACGAAGAAGCTCCGGCAGCCGATGAAGGAGTTCAGGCCTGATGGTCGACATCAACCAGCTTCCCACCCGCCGTCCGTTCTTCCGCCGCCGGAAGACCTGCCCCTTCTCCGGCGCCAATGCGCCCAAGATCGACTACAAGGACGTGCGTCTCCTGCAGCGCTACATTTCGGAGCGCGGCAAGATCGTTCCGTCGCGCATCACGGCGGTCTCGGCCTCCAAGCAGCGGCTTCTCGCCCAGGCGATCAAGCGCGCGCGCTTCCTCGGCCTCCTGCCCTACGTGATCAAGTAAGGAGGGCGCGTCCATGAATGTGATCCTTCTCGAACGCATCGCCCGCCTCGGCCAGATGGGCGACGTGGTGCGCGTGCGCGACGGCTTCGCGCGGAATTTCCTTCTGCCGCAGGGCAAGGCGCTGCGCGCCACGGAGGCGAGCCGCAAGCAGTTCGACGCGCAGCGCGCGCAGCTCGAGGCCCGCAACCTCGAGCGCAAGCAGGAGGCCGAGCAGGTCTCCGGCAAGCTCGACGGCAAGTCCTTCGTCGTCGTCCGCCAGGCCGGCGAGACCGGCCAGCTCTACGGCTCGGTTTCGACGCGCGACATCGCCGAGACGATCTCGGCCGGCGGATTCAGCGTCGCCCGCAACCAGGTGGCGCTCAACCAGCCGCTGAAGACGATCGGGCTGCACACGGTCAGCATCGTCCTTCACCCCGAGGTCGAGGCGAAGGTGACGATCAACATCGCCCGCAGCGAGGACGAGGCCGAGCGCCAGGCCAAGGGCGAGGACCTCACCGTCCCCGCCACCGAGGCGGCCCCGCAAGAAACGCCTTCCACCGAAGGCGAAACTGCCGCAGCATCGGAAACGGCTACCGAGTAGTCCGCGGTGTCCGCAGCGCGACACTGTCGGGCTGTGGAGCACGCTCGCGATGAACCGACTGCTCAAGGCCTTCCTCGAGCGCACGGTGAAAACCGGCGCGCTCGAGGTCGTTGACCCCGAAGGCAAGGTTCATCGCTTCGGCGACGGCGGACCGGCTCAGGTCCGCGTCCGCTTCGCATCGAAGGCGGTCGAGCGGGCGATCCTCCTCCACGCCCAGCTGAAGCTCGGCGAGGCGTTCATGGACGGCGGCTTCACCGTCGAGTCCGGCTCGATCTACGACTTTCTTGCGCTCATCATCTCGAACGACACCAACGCGCGGCCGAGCCCGGTCGCCCGCGCCATCTCGCGCTTCCGCCATCTCACCCGGCATCTGCGGACGCTGAACACGCTGACGCGCGCCCGCCGCAACGTCGCGCAGCACTACGACCTCGACCGCCGGCTCTACTCGCTCTTCCTCGACGAGGACCTGCAATATTCCTGCGCCTATTTCGAGACGCCGGGGATGAGCCTCGACGCGGCCCAGGCCGCCAAGCGGCGGCACCTCGGCGGCAAGCTCCTCCTCAAGCCGGGGATGCGGGTGCTCGACATCGGCTGCGGCTATGGCGGTCTTGCGCTCTATCTCGCCGAGACGTTCGGCGTCGAGGTGACGGGCGTCACGCTCTCGACCGAGCAGCATGCCGTCGCGACGGAGCGCGCCGCCGAGCGCGGGCTCTCCGGCAAGGTGCGGTTTCTGCTCGAGGACTACCGCCAGGTAGCCGGGACTTATGACCGGATCGTCTCGGTCGGCATGTTCGAGCACGTCGGCCGGCCCTCGCACAGACGCTTTTTCGAGCGCTGCTACGAGCTGCTGACCCCGGACGGGCTTCTCGTCCTCCACTCGGTCGTCCGCCTGTTCGGCCCGATGCAGACCAATGCCTGGGTGGAGAAGTACATCTTCCCGGGCGGCGCCAGTCCGGCGCTCTCCGATGTCGCTCCGGTCATCGAGAAATCCGGCTTCGTGCTCAGCGATATCGAGTTCCTCCGCCTGCACTACGCCGAGACGCTCAGGGCGTGGCGGGAACGCTTCATGGCCAATCGCGAGGCCGCGCGGAACCTCTACGACGAGCGCTTCTGCCGGATGTGGGAATTCTACCTCGCCGGCTTCGAGGCGGCGTTCCGCTTCGACGACCTCGCCGTCTTCCAGCTGCAACTCGGCAAGAAGCTCGATACGGTCCCGCTAACCCGCAAGTATCTCTATTCGTAGCGCTTTCCGCCCGGAAAACGCGCCGGCGGACAACTTCCCCCTGTTGAGCCGGCGGTTCGACGAGGTTACTATTCCGCTTTGATGCAAGCGAGCGCCAGCCGCTCGTGTCGTCCGGGGTGCGCCGTTTTCTGGCGTTGAATTGCCTGATGAATATCGTTCTGAAGAAATTCCTTGCGTACTGCGTGCGCAAAGGCACGCTGGAAGCGGTCGATGGGAAGGGGCGGCTCCACCGGTTCGGGGACGGCACCGGCAAGCCGGTCCGTGTCCGGTTCGCGACCCCCGCGGTCGAGTGGTCGATCATCCTCAACACGCAGCTGAAGCTCGGCGAGCAGTTCATGGACGGCGGTTTCACCGTCGAATCCGGCTCGATCTACGACTTCGTCGCCCTGATGCTGGCCAACATCCAGGGCCTTGCGCCGGGCAAGTGGATCAACCTCGGCAACGCGTTCCGCTACCTGGTCCGCCGGCTGCACCAGCTCAACACGCCGCTGCGCGCCCGCCGCAACATCCATCACCACTACGACCTCAACGGCCAGCTCTACGCGCTCTTCCTCGACGACGACCTGCAATATTCCTGCGCCTATTTCGAGAACGACGACCCGGATCTCGAAGCCGCACAGCTGGCCAAGAAACGGCATCTGGCCGCGAAGCTGCGGCTTAAGCCCGGCATGCGCGTCCTCGATATCGGCTCCGGCTGGGGCGGGCTCGGGCTCTACCTGGCGGAGCGGACCGGGGTCGACGTCACCGGCGTCACCCTGTCGGAGGAACAGCACGCCGTCTCCAACCGCCGCGCGGCGGAGCGCGGCCTCGCCGGGCGGGCCCGTTTTCTTCTCCAGGACTATCGCGAGATCAAGGGGCCGTTCGACCGCATCGTCTCGGTCGGCATGTTCGAGCATGTCGGCGTCGGCTACTACCGCGAATTCTTCCGCGACTGCCGCGAACTCCTCACGCCTGACGGCGTGATGGTGCTCCATTCGATCGTGCGCTCCGACGGGCCCGGCGTCACCAATCCGTGGATCAACCGGTACATCTTCCCCGGCGGCTATATCCCCGCCCTCTCCGAGGTCGTCCCGGTCATTGAGAAGAGCGGCCTGCTCACCACCGACATCGAGATTCTCCGCCTCCACTATGCCGAAACGCTCAAGGCGTGGCGCGAACGCTTCATCGCCCATCGCGACGACGTGAAGGCGCTCTACGACGAGCGCTTCTGCCGGATGTGGGAATTCTATCTCGCGACCTCCGAGACCGCGTTCCGCTACCAGGGGATGATGAACTTCCAGATCCAGATCGCCCGCAACCTGCAGGCTCTTCCGATCACGCGCAACTATATGTGGGAGGAGGAGGAGCGGCTGCGGAAGATCGACGAGGAGTTCGAACGGCGCGGGTCGCTGAGGATCGCCGGCGAATAGCGCCGGCGGGCGGGTCGCCGAATCACCCTGCCCGGTCCATTCGCGCTCCCCGACTGAACGCCAAACGGATTCTCTTCGCCCCCTGTGAACTGCTGTGACTACTCCGCACGCCCCTTTTCGGCCGCCCCCGAGGTGGCATAACACGCCTCGCGGATGGGGACGCCGGCCGAGTCGCCGGCAGGGAGACTGACTGGCAATGGCGTTTGCTGCGCTCGCACTGGCAGGCGACGAAGGAAAGACCTTCCGCGTCGCGCCCCAGAATATCGAGGCCGAGCAGGCGCTTCTCGGAGCGATCCTCGTCAACAACGAGGCCTTCTTCCGCGTTTCGGATTTCCTCGAGCCGAATCACTTCTTCGAGCCGGTACACCGCGGCATCTTCCAGGTCGCCGGCGAACTGATCCGCGCCAACAAGATCGCCAACCCGGTCACCATCAAGACATTCCTGCCCGCCGACCTCGTCATCGGCGACAATATCAACCTCGCGCAGTACCTCGCCCGGCTCGCCGCGGAAGCGACCACCATCATCAACGCCGAGGATTACGGCCGCACCATCTACGACCTCGCCATCCGCCGGGCGCTCATCGGCATCGGCGAGGACATGGTCAACGTCGCCTACGACGCCGACGTTGCCGATACGCCGGCGGCGCAGATCGAGGAGGCGGAGCGTCGCCTGTTCGAGCTTGCCGAGCGCGGCCAGTACGACGGCGGGTTCCATTCCTTCGAGACCGCGCTCCTCTCCGCCATCGACATGGCGAGCGCTGCCTATAAGCGCGACGGGCACCTTTCCGGCCTCGCCACCGGCCTCGAAGACCTCGACCGCCTGATGGGCGGGCTGCAGCCCTCCGATCTCATCATCGTCGCCGCGCGGCCGTCGATGGGAAAGACGAGCCTCGTGCTGAAC
>DASRGK010000096.1:0-16102 GCA_035651055.1 Bauldia sp. | reverse complement strand
CAGGGCTCGTTCGAAGCGGTGATCAAGGTGACTACCGGCACCGCCAACCTCGGAACGACACCGCCATCCTCGCGCGAACGCGAAGCGGCACGCATGACGCCCGGCCTCTACTACCTGATGCCGTCTTTCGCCGAAGGGCTGACGGTCGCGCCGGGCCTTCCCAATTCGCTGTTCGACCCCGGTCTCTGGCAGACGACCATCATCGATACCATTGCGGAATATATCCGCCTGCACGGGCTGGATCCGGACCGGGCAAAGGCGGACCGGCGCGCCGCTGCGGCAAAAATCTTCGCGGACATGCTGCGCATGGCGCGGCAACATCGAACCAACGTCGAAAGGCTCGACCTCGGGAAAGCCGGGCTAACTGCGAAGAGTTGGCTATGCGTCGTCGGCGTCGACGCCACGACGCGGGTCAGGCTGGAGGTGGTGAAGAACGGCCAGGAGCCGGAATTCGCGTTCCGCACGGCCGACCGCATGGACGAATGGGGAAAGCCGCCGCCCGCCGATCCGAAACTCACCGGAGACGGCACCGTTCCTTTCGCCGGCGCGGTGCCGCCGTTCCTTCCCTACCAGAGCCTCGTTTGCGTCACGCCCTCGGACTACGGCTACTGGGAGATCGGCGACGTCGCGCTGACCGAGGTCGGCGGCTTCCACGGCATCCTGCCCAACATGAACATGCTGCACAGGATGATCGTTCGTTTCTTCGCGGACCTGCCGGATACGCGCAAGAACACGTGGGGCCGGCCGCCGCCCGGCGTCACCGAAGCGCAATGGGACCCGCCGCTGAAGCTCAGCCCGCCCTGACCCCTTAGCTCACGCCCACCAGTCTCTTGAGCTTGGCGAGCGCGGCTGACGGCGGATCGGTGTAGTCGACGGTCGCCGTGAAAGCTGCGTTATTGTCGAAGAGATAGACCGCGGCGCTGTGGTCCATGAGATAGCCGCCGCCCTCCTGCGGAACCTTGCGGGCGTAGATGCGGTATTCCTTCAGCATCGCGTCGATCGCGGGCGGCGGTCCGGTGAGGCCGGTGATGCGCGGATCGAAGGCGGCGAGATATGCCGCCATCTGCTCCACCGTGTCGCGCTCGGGATCGACCGTGACGAAGAAGACCTTCAGCCGGTCGGCGTCGGGGCCGAGTTCCTTCATCCACGCGGTCAGGTCGGCGAGCGTCGTCGGGCAGACGTCGGGGCAATAGGTGTAGCCGAAGAAGAGCGCCGACGGGTGGCCCTTCAGCGCCGCTTCGGTAACCGTCTCGCCGCGCTGGTTGACGAGCGAAAAGGGTCCGCCGACGGAGCCGACGCCCGGCGAACCGGCGGCCGGCTCTCCCCCGGTGAGGAAGCGGCCGAGGAGTGAGTCGGGACCGGTGCCGACGGTAAGCGCGACCACCGCAATCGCGGCAAGCCCGACGATCGCCCAGAGGCCGATCCGGATCGCGCGGAGCCCGTTCATGGCGCCATCTTCATATCGGGCATGTCGTGGTCCCCGTATCCCTTGGCCCCGATTGCGAGAACATGCAGGAACGTATCGACCTTGCCGGCCTTCGCGAAGGTAAGCGAGACGGGAAATCTGTCGCCTTCCCTCAGCGGCGCTTTCGGGCCGACGAACATGATGTGGAGACCGTCCGGCGCCAATGTGACGCTGCCGCCGCCGGGAATCTCGATACCGCCCTCGACCGGACGCATGGTCATGATGCCGTCCTTCATCGCCATCACGTGCAGTTCGCCCTTGGCGGCGAGCGGCGAGGCGGCCGCGACAAGCGTGTCCGGCTCGGCGCCGCGATTGGCGATCGTGAGGTAGCCGCCGGCGGTCGGAGCATTGGGCGGCGTCGCCCGCGCCCACAATTGCGTGAGTTCGAGGTTGCCGACCTTTACCTCGTGGGCGGCGAGCGGCGATACGGCAAGGAAAGCCGCGGCCCAGGCGGCAAGCGTCATGCGCAACATCGGATTTGAGTCTCTCATGAGAGGGGAGCGCGCCGGGCGCGTCCCAACGGAAGAATGACGCGGACTTCCGTCAGATGAGAGGCGGCCCGCGGGGTTCCGCCGCAAGCAGGGGGCGGACGCTCTCCCAGCGATCGTCGCGCGCGATCTGCGGTGCGCGCGACGGAAGCGGGTTAAAACCGAGGACCGGCGGCCCCGCCTCCGGGGCGGCCGAGGCCGCCGGAATGCAGCAATCGTGGTCGCGGTTGGGATGCAGAGCGCCATCGCCGGGTTGGCCGCCGGCGGCGCCGCAGAAGACGGAATGCGAGCTGTCGGCGCGTGCCGCACCGGCGATGCCGGCGGCGATCGCGTTGACGAGGACGAGCAGGACGAGGGCGAGGCCGATCGAGCGGGCGTCGCGGTCGACCCGGAGGCGGCCGGCGAGCGTCATCAGGCCCGCTTCACCGGGATTGTCGCGACCTGGCCGAGCGCGGCGAAGGCGGCGCGAACGATTCCCGCGGCATCGAGGCCCGCCGCGGCATACATCGCCTCCGGCTTGCCGTGGTCGACGAAGCGGTCGGGCATGATGAGCGTCCGCACCTTGACGCCGCGATCGAGGGCGCCGGAGCGCGACAGGTGGTCGAGAACCTGCGCTGCAAAGCCGCCGATCGAGCCTTCCTCGACCGTAACCAGCACTTCATGCTCGCGCACCAGCCGGTCGATGAGTGCGGTGTCGAGGGGTTTTGCGAAACGCGCATCGGCGACCGTGGTCGACAGACCGAGCCCGTCCAGTTCCTGCTTCGCCTTGAGGCACTCGCCGAGCCTGGCGCCGAAGGAGAGGAGCGCGATCTTGGTGCCCTCGCCGAGGATGCGGCCGCGACCGATCTCGAGCGGCGTGCCGGTCGCCGGCAGGTCGACGCCGATGCCTTCGCCGCGCGGGTAACGGAAGGCCGAGGGCCGGTCGTCGATGGCGACCGCGGTCGCGACCATGTGACGAAGCTCGGCCTCGTCGCCCGCGGCCATCACGACGAAGCCGGGGAGGCTCGCGAGATAGGCTATGTCGAACGAGCCGGCATGGGTCGCCCCGTCGGCACCGACGAAGCCGGCACGGTCTATGGCAAAGCGCACCGGCAGGCGCTGGATCGCCACGTCATGGACGACCTGGTCGTAGGCGCGCTGGAGGAACGTCGAGTAGATCGCGGCGAACGGCCTGTAGCCCTCGGTGGCGAGGCCGGCAGCGAAGGTGACGGCGTGCTGCTCGGCGATACCGACGTCGAAACAGCGCCCCGGGAATTCCGCGGCGAAGAGGTCGAGCCCGGTTCCGGCGGGCATCGCGGCCGTGATCGCGACGATCCGGTCGTCCTTCCGCGCCTCGCCGATGAGGCTGTCGGCAAAGACGCGGGTATAGGAGGGGAGATTGATGCCGCTTTTCGCCTGCGCGCCGGTGATCACGTCGAACCTGGCGACGCCGTGATACTTGTCCTCCGACTCCTCCGCCGGCGCGTAGCCCTTGCCCTTCTGGGTGCGGACGTGGACGAGGATCGGCCCGTTCCGCATGTCGCGGACGTTCTTCAGGACTGGCAGGAGGTGGGCGAAGTTGTGGCCGTCGATCGGCCCGACATAGTAGAAGCCGAGCTCCTCGAAGAGCGTGCCGCCGGTCCAGAAGCCGCGGGCATATTCCTCGGTCAGCTTGATCTTGTCGCGGATGAAGCGCGGCATCCAGCCCGCGATCTTCTTGCCAAGCGCGCGGAAGCGCCGGTAGGTCGGGCCGGATACGAGGCGGGCGAGATAGGCCGACATCGCGCCGACCGGCCGCGCGATCGACATGTCGTTGTCGTTGAGAACAACGATCAGCCGGGACTTGAGGTGTCCGGCATTGTTCATCGCCTCGTAGGCCATGCCCGCCGACATCGCGCCGTCGCCGATGACGCAGATGACGGCATTGTCGCCGCCCCGAAGATCACGCGCGACGGCCATGCCCAGACCGGCGGAGATCGAGGTCGAGGCGTGCGCCGCGCCGAACGGGTCGTATTGGCTCTCGTCGCGCTTGGTGAAGCCGGAGAGGCCGCCCGGCTGGCGGAGGGTACGGATGCGGTCGCGGCGGCCGGTCAGGATCTTGTGCGGGTAGGCCTGGTGGCCGACGTCCCAGATCAGCCGGTCCTGCGGGGTGTTGAAGACATAATGGAGGGCGACGGTCAGTTCGATGACGCCGAGGCCGGCGCCGAGATGGCCCCCGGTGACCGAGACGGCGGAAATCGTCTCCTTGCGCAATTCGTCGGCGAGCTGCGGCAGGCTCGCCTCGGGCAGCCGCCGCAGGTCGTCGGGCATGCTGACCCGGTCAAGGAGTGGGGTTGTCGATGGAGTCACGGCGGGCCTTGGGAAGCAGCGCCGTGAGGGTTACATCACGGCCGGAGGCGGTGCAACGCGGCGTTTCTGCCGGTTACAGGCACTTAGGGCGCGAACCCGGCCAAAGCGAGGCGGTCAGCGGCGCTCCGGCGGCAAAGGAATGAATTCCTCCTCGTCGCCGAAGACCTTGTCGAACCGCCCGAGCTTCCAGTCGTTCTTGGCCTCCTCGATCCTTTCCTTGGAGGATGAGACGAAATTCCACCAGACATGCCGCGGCCCGTCCATCGGCTCGCCGCCAAGAAGGACGAAGGTGGCCGGCGTGACGGCACGGACGGCGAGCGCTGCGCCGGGCTTGAGCACGATCAGGCGGCCAGCCTCGTAGGCCTCGCCGGCGATCTCGATCGAGCCCTCGGTGAGGTAGATGCCGCGCTCGGCGTGGAGCGTGTCGACCGGCAGGCGCGCGCCGGCTTCGAGGCTGACGTCGGCGAAGAACATCTCCGAGAAGGTGGCGACCGGCGCCCGCGCGCCGTAGAGCGTCCCCACGGCAAGCTGCACCGTCGCGCCCTCGCCCGCGATCACCGGCAGGTCGGTCCTGGGGTGGTGGAAGAAGGAGGCTTCCGCTTCCTCATGCCTCTTCGGCAGGGCCACCCAGGTCTGGAAGCCGTGCGTCGGACGCACGGTATTGACCGTCTCGTCGGGCGAGCGCTCCGAATGGGCGATGCCGCGGCCGGCCGTCATCCAGTTCACGTCGCCGGGGAGGATGTCCTGCAGGCTGCCGATCGAGTCGCGATGCCGGACGGTACCCTGGCGAAGATAGCTGACCGTAGCGAGGCCGATATGCGGATGCGGCCGCACGTCGAAGCGCTCGCCCGAAATGAGTTCACCCGGCCCGAAATGGTCGAGGAAGATGAACGGACCGACCATCTGTTTCTTGGCCGAGGGGAGAGCCCGGCGGATGGTGAATTTCTCGATCTCGGTCATCCGCGGGAGGATGACCATGTCGATGGCATCGGCGGCGGCGACGTCGCCGAGCGCGGGATCGGGAAGGGGGAGCGGGCGCATGGCTTTGCCTTGCCTCCTGACTTGGGCCGGCGCGGAAGTAAGCGATCGCAGGCCATCGCTCAAGGCACAGGCCTGTGCCTATGCCGGATCGAGCGGCTCGGTGCCGAGCGGCGCGCCCGTGGCGCCGAGGCGGATCTTCTCGATCCGGCCTTCCGCCTCGCCGAGGAGCGCCTCGCAGCGCCTCTTCAGCGCCTCGCCGCGCTCGTAGATGCTGATCGCCTCGGCAAGCGGCACGTCGCCGCGCTCCAGCCGCCCGACGATCTGCTCGAGCTCGGCGAGCGCCTTCTCGAAGGTCAGCGTTCCGACTTCCACCGGCTGGTCTGGCATCGCGAAAATTCCGGTCAGGCGCCCATCAGGGTGGCAACGTGGGTAGCGGCCGAGGCGGCCAGCGCCGTCAGATCATAGCCGCCCTCTAGCACGCTGACGATGCGTCCGCCGCAACGCCGTGCGGCGAGTTCCATCAGCGCGCCGGTGGCGAAGGCAAAATCCTCTTCCTGCAGCTCGATCGCGGCGAGCGGGTCGCGCCAATGCGCGTCGAAGCCGGCCGAAATGAGGAGGAGGTCGGGCGCGAAGCGATCGACCGCCGGGAGCAGCCGGCCCTCGAACGCCGCGCGGAACTCCTTGCCGCCGTCGCCCGGCCGGAGCGGCAGGTTGAGGATATTGCCGACGCCCGTTTCGCCTGGCGCACCGGTGCCGGGATAAAGCGGCATCTGGTGGGTCGAGGCGTAGAAGACCGATGGGTCGGACCAGAAGATCGCCTGCGTGCCGTTGCCGTGATGGACGTCCCAGTCGACGATCGCGACCTTATTGGCGCCGTGCTGTTTCTGGGCATGGCGGGCCGCTATCGCGACATTGTTGAAGAGACAGAAGCCCATCGCCCGGGCCGGCTCGGCGTGATGGCCGGGCGGACGCACGGCGCAGAAGGCGTTGGCGGCGGCGCCGCCGATGACCTCGTCGACCGCCAGGCAGGCGGCGCCGGCGGCGTGAATCGCCGCCACGTAGCTCTTCGGCGACAGTGTCGTGTCGGCGTCGAGGCGCGACAGGCCCGTCACGGGCACCGAATCGCGGATATGCGCAACATACGAGGCGGGGTGGGCCAGCTCGATCAGGGCTTCACCTGCGGCGGGCGCCGATTTCCGGACAAGGCCGGCGAAACGCCGGTCGGCGAAGGCGCGGTCGAGCGCGCGGATACGGTCGGGCCGCTCCGGATGGCCCTCGGGCACGAGGTGCTCGAGAAAGACCGGATCGCTGACCAGGAGCGTCGCCATCACGGCTTGCGGTCGAGATAGGCCTGCAGCGCGTCCTGCGCGGCGGGCGACCGGCGGAGTTCCCCGAAGCCGGTCACCTCGACGTCGATGCGCTGCAAAAGGGCGCGCGAGTCGCCGCGCAGAAGGCGTCGTGCCAGCCGCACGGCCTCGGGGGGCTTGGCGGCGAGCGCCCGGGCGGCCTCGCGCCCGGCCTCCTCGACCTGCTCGGCCGGGACGACGCGATTGACGATGCCGGCCTGGAAAGCACGCTGCGCGTCGAAGTGCTCGCCCATGACGATCATTTCGAAGGCGCGGTGATAGCCGATGAGGAGCGGCGCCAGGAGGCTCGAACCGGCCTCGGGCGCAAGGCCGAGGTCGACGAAGGGCGCCGAGAAGACCGACCATTCGCTGGCAACGACATAGTCGCAATGAAGGAGAAGCGTCGTGCCGATGCCGACAGCGAGCCCGTCGACCGCGGCGATCATCGGCTTTTCGACGGTGGCGATCGTCTTCAGGAACCGGATCGGCGCCTTGCCGAAATTTCCGTCGCGGGCGAACTCCCCGAGTTCGGTAAAGTCGTGGCCGGCGGTGAAGACGCCCGGCATGCCCGCGATCAGGAAGACGCGGATGCGGGAATCGCGCTCGCCGTTGGAGATCGCGTCGGCCGCCGCCTCGTACATTTCCGAGGTGATGGTGTTGTTGGTCTCAGGCCGGTCGAAGCGGATGGTCTGCACCCCGCCGGAGGCATCGACGAAGACGTGCTGGCTCATGCCGCGCCCTGCGCCGACGGACGGCGATCGCCGCCGATGATCATGGAAGCTGCCTGATCCAAGGCTGGAGCGCCCTCGCTGATTGCCGCATGGAGCCCGCCTGCCTCGCCGAGCATGCACTCGGCGAAGTAACGGGCAAGAGCCGTGAACGTACCACCCGCGGCGCCTTCGTGAAGCGCTCCTTTTGCAAGCAGAACGGCGCCGGAGACAAGGCCGAAGAGCCGGCAATAGGGCGTGGCGGCGGCGAGCGCCACCCGGTTCCTGCCTCGAACGAGCATGAAGCGCGTCGCATCTTCGAACTGCGCGAGCGCGGGCGCCAGGCGCTGGGCGGTGTTGCCGAGGGCCGGTGAGCCGAGTTCGCGTACCGCGGCAAGGACATCGCGCAACTCCTGCAGCCATTCCTCGACAATACGCCCGTCGCGAAGCGGAAGCTTTCGCACGACGAGATCGATGGCCTGGATGCCGTTGGTACCTTCGTAGATCGCAAAGATGCGCGCGTCACGGAGCCGCTGCGCCGCGCCCGTATCCTCGATATAGCCGGCGCCGCCATGCACCTGGATGCCGAGATTGGCGACCTCGATGCCGGCATCGGTGGCGAAGGCCTTGGCAACCGGGGTGAGGAGCGCGGCGCGATCCGACCACACGCCGCGCAGGTCCTCGCCGCCGGCGCGGCCGCGATCGATCGCGTAGGCGCAGGAATAGGCAAGCGCGCGCGCCGCGGCCGTCAGCGCCTGCATGCGAACGAGCATCGCCTGGACGTCGGGATGCTCGGCGATGGCTACCGGTATCCCGCCGATGCTGCCCTGTCGCCGCAGACGGGCATAGGCGAGGGCGTCCCGGAAGGAGCGCTCGGCCACGCCGATCCCCTGGATCGCGACGTTCATGCGCGTGAAGTTCATCATCGCGAACATCGCGGCAAGGCCGCGGTTGAGGTCGCCGACGAGCCACCCGGTCGCGCCTTCTCCGCGCCCGCCATAGACCATCGCGCAGGTCGGCGTGCCGTGGAGGCCGAGCTTCCGTTCGATCCGCGCGACTGCCATGTCGTTGACGGCGGTGCCGAGCATTTTGGGCACGACGAAGAGAGAAAGGCCGGCGGTACCCTGGGGCGCCCCCGCCGCACGCGCGAGGACCAGGTGGATGATGTTCGGGGTGAGGTCGTGGTCGCCATAGGTGATGAAAATCTTCTCGCCGAAGATGCGCCACGATCCGTCGGCCGCTGGCTCGGCCCGGGTGGCGATGGCGCCGAGATCGGAACCCGCCGCCGGCTCCGTCAGGTCCATCGTCGCCATCCACTCGCCGGAGACGAGGCTGGGGAGGAAGCGCGCCTTGAGGTCGGGGGAAGCGTGGAACGAAAGGGCGTCGATCGCGCCGGCAAGCAGCATCGCGCCGGTGGCGAAGGAGGCAGAGCCGGCGTTCCAGATTTCCTGGATTGCAGCGTGGACGATGATGGGCAGTCCCTGTCCGCCGAATTCCTGGGGTGCGGCCAGCCCGGCCCAGCCGCCGGCGCGCCAGCGCCGGTAGAGTTCGGGCCAGCCGGGGGCTGTCGTCACCCGGCCGTTCGCGAACGTGGCGCCGATGCGGTCGCCGTTTCGGTCGGCCTCGACCAATTCCTGTTCGGCAAAGCGGTCGGCCTCGGTCAGAATCTCGATCAGCGTGTCATGCGAAAGCGCCGCGGCATCGCCGCCGGCGGCGCTGTCGAAGCCGGCGATATTCTCGATCGTGAAGACGAGTTCCTCGACCGGCGACATGGCATCCATGGCCTGCTCCGCCGCGGCGCCTTGACGGGGCTGGCTGCCGCGGCCACAACCCCGCCCCTATGGCATGCGGAGCGCGGACTTGTCTTTGATTTTTGACATGGCGCGCGAACCTCGGGCGGGGATCGCGGCGGCGCTCGCCGCCCTCCGTGAAGGCCGGCTCGTCGGGATGCCGACGGAGACGGTCTATGGCCTTGCCGCCGACGCGACCGACCCGCGCGCCGTGGCGGCGATCTTCGCCGCCAAGGGACGGCCCCGGTTCAATCCGCTGATTGCCCACGTTGCGACGGCCGAAGCGGCGGCCGCCATTGCCATTCTCAACCCCGATGCGGAACGGCTGGCCGGGCGTTTCTGGCCGGGGCCGATGACATTGGTGCTTCCGAAGGCCGCCGGATGCCCGGTGGCCGACCTTGCCACCGCCGGCCTCGACACAATCGCCGTGCGGGTGCCGGCCCATCCGGTGGCGCACGAATTGCTCCGATCATTCGGCAGGCCGCTCGCCGCGCCGAGCGCCAATCGCTCGGGCCATGTCAGCGCCTCGGAGGCCGGCCACGTCGCCGCAGACCTCGGCGACCGGGTGGCGGTGATCCTCGATGCAGGGCCGACGCCGATCGGTGTCGAATCGACCATCGTCCGGCTGACGGGTGACGTGCCGGTGCTGCTCCGGCCCGGCGGGGTGGCACGGTCAGAGATCGAGGCTGTGCTGGGGCGGCCCCTCGCCGCAGCCGTTCAGGGCGGGCGTCCATCGGCTCCCGGGATGCTCGCGTCTCACTATGCGCCGAAGGCCCGACTTCGGCTGGATGCCCGGGACCTCCGGCCCGGCGAAGCGCTGCTCGCCTTCGGTCCATCGATGCCTGGGAATGCCGATGATGCGGTCGCGTTGGCCAACCTCAGCCCGACCGGCGATCTTGTCGAGGCCGCGTCGCGGCTCTTCTCCGCCCTGCGCATGCTCGACGGCAGGGCCGACACCATCGCGGTGATGCCGGTTCCCGACGTCGGGCTGGGAGAGGCGATCAACGACCGCCTGCGCAGGGCCGCGGCCGCGCGCTGAGCGATCAGGCGTCCTGCTCGGAATCGCTCCGCTGGTGGCGGCCGGTCTCGCGCCATTTCCGCATCAGCGCCTCTAACTCGGCGTCGCCGCCTTCGGGGATTGTGATGCGCAGGGTGACGAGAAGGTCGCCGTGCCCGCCGGTGGAAGTCGGGATGCCCTTGCCCTTCAGCCGGAGCGTGCGGCCGCCGCTGGTCCTCGCCGGGATGTTCATCGTCACCGGCCCGTCGAGCGTCGGCACGCGCACCTTGCCGCCGAGCACCGCAGTTTCTAACGGCACGTTGATGTCGGCACGGAGCGTATCGCCCTCGACCCGGAACACCGGGTGCGGAACGAACTGGACGGTGATCAGCGCATCGCCCGCCTCGCCGCCGGCGGCGGAGGGCTGGCCCTGGCCGCGGAGCCGGATGATCTTGCCGGGCTTGGTGCCGGGCGGGATCGCCACCTCGACCGTGCGGCCGGTCGGCAGGTCGACACGCGCCTTCTCGCCGCGGGCGAGCTGTTCGAGCGTGATCGCCGCGGTCGCGATCACGTTGTCGCCGCGCGCTCCCGCCTGGGGACGGGCGCGGCCGGCGGTGCCGCCGCGGCTGAAACTGCCGAACAGGTCGGCGAAAATGTCATCGGCCGAAAATCCCGGATCGCCGCCGCTGCTCGACCACCGGAACGTCCGTCCGCCGCCCGCGCCGGTGCCCGGCCGCGCGCCGCGCTGGAATCCGTCGAAGCCTTCGAAGCCCTGGAACTTCGGCTTGCCGTCGGGACCGATCTCGCCGCGGTCGAACTGGGCGCGCTTCTCCTTGTCGCCGATGACCTCGTAGGCGTTGTTGATCTCGGCGAAGCGCTCCTTGGCCTTGGGATCTTTCGCGTTCTGGTCGGGGTGGAATTTCTTCGCAAGCTTGCGGTAGGCCGACTTGACCTCCGCATCGCTGGCCGACCGGCCGACGCCCAGAACTTCGTACGGATCGCGCATGATTCGGACAATATCAGGAGCCTGCCCGGGAATGGCAGCGCCCGTTCGGGATATGGTCGGCCCGGCCGTGAATTTCCAGACGTTCCTGGGAACGTCTGGGAATAATTTCCGCTGCCCCTACGCGGAGTCTTCGGCAAAGACCCGGGCGAGCGTCCAGTCCCCCTTGCCGCTCCGGCAGGCCTCGCCACGGTAGCTGCGCACGCCCCGCGGGGCGTTGAGCGTGGTCGTGAAGGGGCGGCAGAGACCGGCGCTTGTCTTCCCGGCCGGGCCGACCGTGACCGTGCCGTCCGACCCCGTGCCGACGTTATGCCAGGCTACCGCAACCGGCTGCGGCGTATCGGCGGCAATGCCGGACAGGGCCCTGCGGATGGACTCCCAGTCCGAGGGATCGACCGACGCGGCGCCGGCCGGCGCGACAGCCCGGGCGGGTGCGATCCGGCCGGTTGCCGCCGCCTGCATCTGCGGCTCGGAGAACGGCATGCCGAGGCCGGCGCATCCGGCAAGAGGCAGCAAAGCGCAGAGAACGGCCAAGGAAGCGGACTGGCGCGACAGGCCACGACCGGTATAGGAACGACACAACATCACATTTTCCAGGAAGATGCCCCGTGAGCAGCATCGGGACTTTGCGTTAATGCCCGGTAACTTGGACGATTTTGCGGAGCCGTTTTCTCTTTTTTCGGCTTGGCTCGGCGAGGCGAGCGCTTCGGAGCCGAACGACCCGAATGCCATGGCGCTGGCGACCGTCGACCCGAGCGGCATGCCCAATGTTCGCATGGTTCTGCTGAAAGGCGTCGATACACGGGGCTTCGTCTTCTACACCAATTTCGAGAGCGCCAAGGGCCGCGAATTGCTGGCGAGCGGCAAGGCGGCGCTCTGTTTCCACTGGAAGTCGCTTGGCCGGCAGGTACGGGTGCGCGGCACGGTCGGGCCGGTCTCGGCCGCCGAGGCCAATGCCTATTTCGCCTCGCGTTCGCGCGGCAGCCGGATCGGCGCCTGGGCAAGCCAGCAGTCGCGGCCGCTCGAAAGCTGGGCTGCGCTGGAAAAGGCGGTGGCGCTCTACACCGCCAAATTCGCCATCGGAGAGATCCCGCGGCCGGAATACTGGTCGGGCTTCCGCCTGACACCGGTCGAGATCGAGTTCTGGTCGAGCGGCACCTTCCGCCTGCATCGCCGGCGCGTGTTCAAGCGGGCCGGGGAGGGATGGGAGGAGACGGCGCTCTATCCGTAGTCCCTCCGTTCAGCCGCCCGGCGGCGGGGCGTCCGGCGGGTCGAGAGCCTCTTCCGCCTCGTCGGCCACCACCGCGGTCTGCGCGCTGAGCGGCACGCTTTCGCGCTTCGGCCGGGTGAGCGGTCCGGGCACCGGGCGGTCGCCGCGGAAGAGGTCGCGGCCGGCGAAAATGCCGCCGGTCACCTGGAGTTCGAAGCGTTCCGCATCGCGGCGCCGGACGCCGGCAAGCGTTTCGGCCGCATCCTCGGCGCTGGTGCCGAGCTCGATCAGCGCCGCCTCGCCGAATTTCATCGCCGACTCGAAGGTCTCGCGGATCTGGTAGTCGACGCCCTTCTTGACGAGCTCCAGCGAGTGGCCGCGGTCGAAGGAGCGGACCAGCAGCTTGGCCAGCGGGAACTCCGCCTTGACCAGTTCGACAATGCGGTTGGCGGCCTCTTTCTTTTCGACGCAGACGGCCACCGCCTTGGCGCTGCCTGCACCCGCGGCCCGAAGCACGTCGAGTCGCGTGCCGTCGCCGTAATAGATGTGGAAGCCGAAGCGCGAGGCTGCCCGGATCATTTCGGTGTCGGCGTCGATGATGGTGACGTCGATGCCCTGCGCCAGAAGTGCTTGGCTCGCCACCTGACCGAAGCGGCCGAAGCCGATGACCAGCACCGTCCCGGTCTGCCCGTCGGGCTTCTCGATTCCGTCGAGCGATTCCTCCTCGGGCGGCACCAGCCGGCGGATGAGGAAGGGCGCGAGCGGGGTCAGCGCCATCGAAATGATCACGGCGGCGGTCAGCAGCGCCGTGGTCTGCGGCGCGAAGATGCCCGCGGCGCCGGCACTGGCGTAGAGGACGAAGGCGAACTCACCGCCTTCGGAGAGCAGCAGCGCCATGCGAACAGCGTCGGCGTGGCTGTTCCGGAAGACGCGCGCCACCGCGTAGACACCCGCCGCCTTCACGGCCATGAACGCAACGACGACGAGAATGATGTCCTTCCACGCGACGGCGATGAGCGACAGGTCGATCGACATCCCGACGCCAAGGAAGAAGAGCCCAAGAAGCAGGCCGCGGAACGGCTCGATGTCCGCTTCGAGCTGGTGGCGGAAGCTCGATTCCGACAGGAGCACGCCGGCGAGGAAGGCGCCCATCGCCATCGACAGGCCGCTCGCCTCCATTGCCAGCGCGGCGCCGAGGACGACGAGCAGCGCGGCGGCGGTCATCACCTCGCGCGCCTTGGCAGCGGCGAAGATGCGGAACACCGGGTTGAGGAGGTAACGCCCGACGAAGATCACGGCGACGATGACGGCGACGGCGATCCCGGCCTGCACCCAGCGGAAGGAGCCGGTCTCCGATGCGGCGGGCGCGAGTAGCGCCTCCACGGCGAGGAACGGGACGATGGCGAGATCCTGGAGGAGAAGGACGGAGAATATCTTGCGGCCGTGCGGTGCAGCGGTCTCGCCCTGCTCCTCGATGATCTGGAGGACGATCGCCGTCGAGGACAGGGACAGGCCCATCGCCGCGACCAGAGCCACGTCCGGCTGGACGCCCGCAAGAATGCCGCCGGCGGCGAGCAGGGCGCCGCAGACGACGACCTGCGCGACGCCCAGCCCGAAAATGTCCTTGCGGAGCGACCACAGGCGGCTCGGCTTCAGTTCGAGCCCGATGACAAAGAGGAGGAGGACGACGCCGAGTTCGGCGACGCTGAGGATCGAGCCGGCATCGGTGAACAGACGGAGGCCGAACGGCCCGATCGCGAGCCCGGCGACGAGATAGCCGATGACCGCGCCGAGGCCGATCCGCTTGAAGATCGGCACCGCGACGACGCCGGCGCCGAGGAGCGCCACGATCGGGACGAGGTCGGCCCCGGTGCTTTCGACTGCCATCCCGCCCCCCGGCCGGAGTTATTGCGTCGCGGTTCCGCCGATGGTGAGCTGGTCGATCCGGAGCGATGGCTGGCCGACGCCGACGGGCACGCCCTGGCCGTTCTTGCCGCAGGTGCCGATGCCCGGATCGAGCGCCATGTCGTTGCCGATCATGCGGACGCGGGTCAGTGCGTCGGGACCGTTGCCGATCAGCATCGCGCCCTTGATTGCCGGGCCGATCCTGCCGTTCTCGATGCGGTAGGCCTCGGTGCAGGAGAAGACGAACTTGCCCGAGGTGATGTCGACCTGGCCGCCGCCGAAAGAGACGGCATAAATGCCGTCCTTGACGCTGGCGAGGATTTCCTTCGGGTCGGACTGGCCGGAAAGCATGTAGGTATTGGTCATGCGCGGCATCGGGATGTGGGCATAGGACTGGCGCCGGCCGTTGCCGGTCGGCTTCATCCCCATCAGGCGCGCGTTCTGGCGGTCCTGCATGTAGCCAACGAGGATGCCGTCCTCGATGAGCGTCGTCGAGCGCGACGGCGTGCCCTCATCGTCGACGCTGATCGAACCACGCCGGTTCGGGATCGTGCCGTCGTCGACAATGGTCACTCCCGGCGAGGCGACGCGCTGCCCCATCAGGCCGGCAAAGGCGCTTTCCTTCTTGCGGTTGAAATCTCCCTCAAGGCCGTGGCCGACGGCCTCATGGAGGAGGATGCCCGGCCAACCCGGGCCGAGCACGACGTCGAAGGTGCCGGCCGGCGCGGGAACGGCGGAGAGGTTGACGAGGGCTTGGCGGAGGGCCTCGTCGACCGCGCCCTGCCACATGTCCTCGGTGACGAAGCGATCGAACATCTCGCGGCCGCCCATTCCGTGCGAACCGGATTCCTGGCGGCTGCCTTCGCCGACCACAACCGAGACATTGACCCGGACGAGCGGGCGGACGTCGCGGACAAAGCTGCCGTCGGCCCGGAGGATTTCGACTTCCTGGTAGGAGCCCGCGAGCGAAGCGGTCACCTGCCGGACGCGCGGGTCCTTGGCTCGGGCGTAGGCGTCGACGGTCTCGAGGAGCTTCACCTTCTCGGAGAAGGTCGGCGCGCCGAGCGGGCTCCGGTCGGTGTAGAGCGAGACGTTGGTGCCCTGCGGCGGCTCGGCATAGGTGCCGGTATGACCGGTCTTCACCGCGCGGACCGCGTCGGCAGCGCGGCGGATCGCCTGCTCGGAGATTTCGCCCGAATGGGCGTAGCCAGCGGCCTCGCCGGCGACGGCGCGGAGCCCGAAACCCTGGTTGGTGTCGAAGCTCGCCGATTTGAGGCGGCCATTGTCGAAGACGAGGCCCTCGGACTGCGAATATTCGAGGTACAACTCGCCGTCATCGGCGCCGGACAGCGCCTCGGCAGTGGCGCGGCGGGCGGCCTCGCGGTCGAGGCCGGCGCGGTCGAGGATGGAATGCGGGGCAGAAGCCATGGCAAGTCTCGGGCAGGGTTCGGGAAGGAGGCCGAGGTGAGAGATAGTATTTGAGAGGCCTGGGACCAAATTCTTTCGCACCTACCAGAGGAAGGGGATGAGACGGAAGCGCGTTCGCTCCGCATAGTCCGCATAGGCCGGGAGGCGGGCGCGCAAGTATCGCTCTTCGTCGCGGAGCCGCGCCACGATACCGCCGACAAGGAGCGGAAAGAGAAGCAGGCCCCACCACGAGCCAAGCGCCACCGGCGTTGCGAGAAGCAGGAGAAGCGCGCCGGAATACATGGGATGGCGGACGAGGGCATAGGGGCCGGTGGTGATGACCGACTGGCCCCGTCTCACCTCGATGATGCTCGACGCGTAGCCGTTCTCCTGAAAGGTGCGGAATACCATCCAGAAGCCGGCGACAACCGCAAGGTCGGCGATGACGACGACCGTGTCGGGGACCGAAGACCAG
>DASRGK010000095.1:0-11809 GCA_035651055.1 Bauldia sp. | reverse complement strand
GACGACGCCATAGAAGGCGGAGCCGGCCAGAGCCGCCACCGCGATTTCCGCCCACACCATGTCGATGTTCATGCGACCCACCTCCGTGGAGATGCGGAAACCCATGCCGACGATGGGGGTGCCGAAGAATTCGGCTACGATGGCCCCGATCATTGCAAGAGTCGAGTTGATCTTCAACGCATTGAAAATAAAGGGAAGTGCGGACCAGAGCCGCAGCTTGAGAAGCGACTGGCCGTAGCCGGCCGCATAGGTGCGCATCAGGTCGCGCTCCATCGCATCGGCGGCGGCGAGCCCGGCCACCGTATTCACCAGCATCGGGAAGAACGTCATCACGGTGACCACGGCGGCTTTCGACTGCCAGTCGAAGCCGAACCACATGACCAGGATCGGCGCGATGCCGATGATGGGCAGCGCCGAGACGAGATTGCCGACCGGCAGCAGGCCGCGCTTCAGGAACGGAACGCGGTCGGCGACGATGGCCACGAGGAACCCGGCGGCACAGCCGATCGCATAGCCGGCTATCACGGCCTTGAGGAAGGTCTGCCGGAAGTCCTGCCAAAGGATGCCGAGCGAATCGATGATCCGCTGCCAGATGAGACTGGGTGGGGGCAGGATGACCTGTTCGACGCCGGCGCCGCGAACGATCGCTTCCCAGAGGAAAAGAAGCCAGACGCCGAAAAGGATCGGCACCGCCAGACGGAGCATCGCGGCAAGCGCGGGATGGCGCGAGCGAAGATAGGCCAGGCGCGAGACCAGCAGCCAGGCGAGCAGCCACGCAGTGACGAGCAACGCCCAGAAACCGACGGCGGCGTTGCCCGCCACGACCGGCAGCATCGCGATCACCAGGAACGCGCCGGCATGCGCCCCGATGAAAAGCGCATCGACGCCGCCCGACGGTCCGGCCGGCCGCAGCGTAAAGACGATGGCCGCACCGATCACGAGCAGGCCGAGGACCGCCGTGCTTCCCTGATCGACCAGGTAGATCGGAACGCCGCCCGCCAGACGGATCGGCAGCGTGATCGCAGCCGTAAACGTGACGACCGCCGCAAGGCTCTGCCACGCGGCGCGATTCACGCGCGGGCTCCCATGCGCCGGTTGACCAGACGTTGCGCGATGCCGACGGCGGCGACCAGAAGGCCGGCCATCACCGAGCCGACGACGAGCGCCGACCAGAGCTGGATCGTCTGGCTGTAATAGCTGCCGATGAGCAGCTTGGCGCCGATGCCGGCGACGGCGCCGGTCGGCAGCTCGGCGACGATGGCGCCGACGAGGCTGGCGGCGATGGCCACCTTCATCGAGGTGAACAGGAAGGGCAACGACGCCGGCAGGCGGAGCTTCCAGAATACCTCGCCGCCGCCGGCATTGTAGGTCCGCATCAGGTCGAGGTGGATAGGATCAGGCGAGCGCAGCCCCTTCACCATTCCGACCGTGACGGGGAAGAAGGACAGGTAGGTCGAGATCAGCGCCTTGGCGACGAAGCGGCTGAAATCGGGCGGAGCGCCGAGTTTCCCGGTCAGCAGATTGTAGGCAACGACGACCACCATCGGCGAGATCGCGAGGATCGGGATCGTCTGCGAGGAGATGATCCACGGCATCAGGCTGCGGTCGAGGCTCCGCGCGTAGACGATGCCGATCGCGAGCAGGATGCCGAGCAGCGTCCCGGCGGCGAAGCCGGCGAGGGTCGAGAAGAGCGTGACGCCGGCATGATAGACGAGGCTCGACGGTTTCAGGGGATCGGCGACGAAGACGCTGTTGTAGGTGTCGACCGCCACCTGATGCGGCGCAGGCAGCGTCGGCTTCGGCTGACTCCACGTCGCCTCGATGAACTCGAGCGGCGAGCGCGTCACGTTCCGGCGCTTGTCGAGACTCTCCTGGAACGGCGCGTTGAGGAGATAGGCGCCGACATACCAGATAACGAGGATCGCAAGGATAATCGTCGTGACCGCGACGAAGCGGCCCGAGACAAGGCGCCGGGCAACACCCTGGCGAGGCGGAGCAGCAAGGACGGCGGCGGTCATCGGGCCGGAAGGCTCCTCGCCTAGTCGTCGTAAGAGTGGCCCGCGCGGAGGCCCTCGCGGACACGGTGCGCGACCTTCAGGAACTCCGGTGTCTCGCGGATATCGAGCGTGCGGCCGCGGGGCAGTCCCGATTCGATGACGTCGTAAATCTTGCCGGGGCGCGGCGTCATGACCACGATCCGCGTCGACAGGAAGACCGCCTCCGGGATCGAATGGGTGACGAAAATCACCGTCTTGTTGGTCTTCGACCAGAGCTGCAGGAGCTGCTCGTTGAGATGATCGCGGACGATCTCGTCGAGCGCACCGAACGGCTCGTCCATGAGCAACAGGTCCGGTTGGACCGAGAGGGCGCGGGCGATCGAGACGCGCTGCTGCATGCCGCCCGACAATTGCCACGGGAACTTTCGCTCGAAGCCGGTCAGGTTGACGAGGGCGAGGTTCTCGGCGACGCGGCGCTCGCGCTCGGCGCGGCCGAGGCCCATGATCTCGAGCGGCAGGGCGACGTTGCGGGCAATGGTGCGCCAGGGATAGAGCGCCGGCGCCTGAAAAACATAGCCGTAGGCGCGGTTTAGCCGGGCTTCTTCAGGCGTCATGCCATTGACGGAAATCGAGCCGCCGCTTGCCTTTTCGAGGTCGGCGATGACGCGGAGAAGCGTGGTTTTCCCGCAGCCCGAGGGCCCGATCAGCGAGACGAATTCGCCCCGGGCGACCGACAGATCGATGCCGGATAGCGCCTGAACGGGTCCGTCATTGGTCTGGAACGTCAGGGATAGATCGCGAATTCCGATCACTGTCGGAGGTTTCCCGGACGGCTGTGATGCCGGAGACGCGGGCGGCAGGGCAACCGCAGCCGCGACCGGCGATGCGGGGATAACCGGAGCGGAGGAGACGGGGGCAGCCATGCCCTGCCCCGCCATGCCCTCGACCGGCTTCGCCGTCGCGCGCACCCGGGCGATCAGCTCGGCCGCCGCGGCAGCCTGGGCCGGCGTCCGCGGACGCGCCGGCGCGGCGCCGGCATCCGCCACCGCGCGGAGTTTCGGCGGCGCCGCAGGCTTGGCGGCGGCGGGCTTCGCCTTCGAGTCGGTTGCCGGCGGAGGCGGACCGGCAGGCGCTGCGGGCTTCGCTTCGGGCCCGGAATCGGACGGCGGAGAGGCGGAGATTTGCGGTTCGGCCTGAGCCTCTGCCACCGGAGGCAGCGGGGCGGCCGGTCCGGCCGGCCCCTCGGCCGCTGCCGGTTTCTCGATATCCTTCTGATCGCCGCTTACCGTCACGCTCACACTCCGATCGGCATGTTGGCGGCCGAGCGCTCGACCGGCTGCGGGGTGGTCAGCGCCTTCCACGAGGACAGCGCCTGGTTGACCGGCGGGTTCGGCGCGCGCTCGATGAACTTGCCGCGGCCGTCCTCGGCCGTGATCTTGCCGTCCTCAAAGACGATGTCGCCCCGGGAGAACGTGTAGCGCGGAAGACCCGTCACCTCGAAGCCCTCGAAGACGTTGTAGTCGATCGCCGAGGCCTGGGTCCTGGCGGCAATCGTCTTCTTCCTCTTCGGGTCCCATACCACGATATCGGCATCGGCGCCGGCAAGGATCGCGCCCTTGCGCGGATAGATGTTGAGGATCTTGGCGATGTTGGTCGAGGTCACCGCGACGAATTCGTTCATCGTCAGGCGGCCGGTGACGACGCCCTTCGTCCACAGCACCGGCATGCGGTCCTCGAGCCCGCCGGTCCCGTTCGGGATCCTCGTGAAGTTGCCGACGCCCATCCGCTTCTGCTCGGTGGTGAAGGCGCAATGGTCGGTGGCGACGACCTGCAGCGAGCCGGCGGCGAGGCCGGCCCAGAGCGAATCCTGGTTGACCTTGTTGCGGAATGGCGGCGACATCACGCGGCGCGCGGCATAGTCCCAGTCCTTGTTGAAGTACTCGCTCTCGTCGAGCGTCAGGTGCTGGATGAGCGGCTCGCCATAGACGCGGTGGCCGAGCGCCCGCGCGCGGCGGATCGCTTCGTGGGCGAGCTCGCTCGACACGTGGACGACGTAGAGGGGGACGCCGGCCGCGTCGGCGATCATGATGGCGCGGTTGGTCGCCTCGCCTTCCACTTCCGGCGGACGCGAATAGGCATGGCCCTCGGGTCCGGTGGTCCCGGCTTCCATGTATTTCTGCTGCAGGCGGGCGACGACGTCGCCGTTCTCGGCATGGACCAGCGGCAGCGCGCCGAGCTCGGCGCAGCGCAGGAACGACTGGTACATCTCGTCGTCGTTCACCATCAGCGCGCCCTTGTAGGCCATGAAGTGCTTGAAGGTGTTGACTCCGCGCCTGACGACCTCGGCCATGTCCTTCCAGACCTGTTCGCCCCACCAGGTGATGGCCATGTGGAAGGAATAGTCGCCGGCCGCCTTGCCGGCTTTCTGGTGCCAGTCCTGCAGCGCATCGACCAGCGACTGCTTGTTGTTGGGAAGCACGAAGTCCACCACCATGGTGGTGCCGCCGGAGATCGCCGCCTTGGTGCCCGACGAGAAATCGTCGTGCGAGGTGGTTCCCATGAACGGCATTTCGAGGTGGGTGTGCGGGTCGATCCCGCCGGGCATGACGTAGCAGCCCGCCGCGTCGATCACCTTGTCGCCCTTCAGGTCCCTGCCGATGGCGACGATCTTCTCGCCTTCGACGAGGACATCGGCCGGATAGGACAGATCGGCGGTGACGACGGTGCCGCCCTTGATCAGCGTGGACATCAGACTCTCCATTCCGGAAATTCAGCCGAAGAAACGATCAAGCTTCCGCAATGCCGAACCGGCAGGCCCGCTATCTTCGCCAGCACATGACGCCGCAGGAGGTGAAGCTCTGGGTCCATCTCAAGGCCTGGCGCGCCAACGGAATACGCTTCCGCCGGCAGGCACCTCGCTTCGGATACCTCGTCGACTTCGTCTGTCTCAAGCGACGGGTCGTGGTCGAACTCGACGGTAGCGGACACAACCGGTTTCGGCAGCGACAGCGCGACCAGACGCGCGACTCCCGCCTCCAAGCTGCGGGCTTCAAGGTGCTGCGCTTCACCAATCATGAGATCGACGCCAGCCTGCCGCTGGTGCTCGATGCCATCTACGACGCGCTCGACCTCGGCGAGGCCCCCACCCCCGGCCTGCGGCCGGACCCTCCCCCTTCGGGTGAGGGATGAAGCGGCGCCGTTGCGTGCGATCTTCGGCGGGCTAAGCGCAGGGATTGGAGCGAGTCCCGTCAGCGCAAATGCAGGTGATCCCTCCCCGCCAGGGGAGGGTGGCAGCGCGCGAAGCGCGCTGACGGGTGGGGCGCCGGTGGTGCGCGCTGACATGTCGGGGCGGCTCAGCCCCCTCCACCGCCTATCGGCGGTCCCCCTCCCCCGTTTCACGGGGGAGGATGCGGCAGCCGCGGTGCCCGGCGAGGTCAAGGGACAATCTCCGCGGTCTCCAGCACGGCGCGGAGCAGCACGTCGGCGCCGGCGGTCGCCCATTCCTGTGAAATGTTCTCCGCCTCGTTGTGACTGAGGCCGCCGACGCAGGGGCACATGATCATCGTCGCCGGGGCGACCTTGGCCGCCCAGCAGGCATCGTGGCCGGCGCCGGAAATGATGTTCATGTGGCTGTAGCCCAAATCCTCGGCCGCCTTGCGGACGCGGGAAACGAGCGTTTGATCGAAAGTGACCGGATCGAAGTGGCCGACCGGCTCGACCGAGCAGCCGACGCCGAGCGCAGCGCAAATCCTCGGCGCCTCGGCCTCGATGCGGGCGCGCATCGCGTCGAGCTTCTTCTGCTCGGGCGAGCGGATGTCGACGGTGAAGACGACCTTGCCCGGGAGGACGTTCCGCGAATTGGGCGAGAAGAAAACCTGGCCGACGCCGCCGACGGCGCCCGGCTGGTTCTCCATCGCGACCCCCTGCACCATTTCGAGGATGCGGGCCATGGCGAGGCCGGCATTGACGCGCATGTTCATCGGCGTCGAGCCGGTATGCGCCTCGCGGCCGGTCAGCGTGAATTCCAGCCACCACAGGCCCTGGCAATGGGTGACGACGCCGATCTGCTTCTTCTCGGCTTCGAGGATCGGCCCCTGCTCGATGTGATACTCGAAATAGGCGTGCATCTTCCGCGCGCCGACCTTCTCCTCGCCGACCCAGCCGATCCGCTTCAGCTCGTCGCCGAAGGTCTTCCCCTCGGGGTCTTTGCGGCCATAGGCGTATTCGAGGCTGTGGACGCCGGCAAAGACGCCGGAGGCAAGCATCGCCGGCGCGAACCGGGCGCCCTCCTCGTTCGTCCAGTTGGTGACGACGATCGGGTGCTTCGTCCGGATGCCGAGATCGTTGAGGGTGCGGACCAGCTCGAGCCCGGAGAGCACGCCGAGCACGCCGTCGTAGCGGCCGCCGGTCGGCTGCGTGTCGAGGTGGCTGCCGACATAGACGGGGAGCGCCGACGGGTCGGTTCCCTCGCGGCGCATGAACATGGTGCCCATCTGGTCGACGCCCATTTTCAGCCCTGCATCGTCGCACCAGCGCTTGAACAATTCGCGCCCCGCCTTGTCGGCATCGGTCAGCGTCTGGCGGTTGTTGCCGCCGGCGACGCCCGGACCGATTTTCGCCATCTCATGGATCGAGTTCCACAGACGGTCGCCGTTGATGCGGAGGTTGGAGGCAGGCGCAGCCATGACTACCCCGCCGACCTGATCCTCCCCCGTGAAACGGGGGAGGCGGACCATGCGAAGCATGGTGGAGGGGGCGCGTGAAGGGCGCGTCCTTCGCCACGCCCCCTCCACCGCGCTGCGCGCGGTCCCCCTCCCCCGCTCCGTGGGGGAGGATGCAGCGCCTTATCCTGCAAAGTGCGCATTGCCTCAGTTCATCGTCGGGAAGGTGTAGACCGCGCCGGACTTGATCCCTTCCGGCCAGCGCGCGGTGACCGTCTTCAGGCGCGTGTAGAAGTGGACGCCCTCCGGCCCGTAGATCGCGTGGTCGCCGAAGAGCGAGCGCTTCCAGCCGCCGAAGGAATGGTAGGCGACCGGCACCGGGATCGGCACGTTGATGCCGACCATGCCGACCTCGATCTTGTCGGCGAAGGAGCGGGCGGCGTCGCCGTCGCGGGTGAAGATCGCGGTGCCGTTGCCGTATTCGTGGGCATTGATCAGCTTCACGGCATGCTCGTAGCTCGGCGAGCGGAGGACCGAGAGCACCGGGCCGAAGATTTCCTCGCGGTAGATGCTCATCTCGGGCGTGACGCGATCAAAAAGCGTGCCACCGACGAAGTAGCCGTTCTCGTAGCCCTGCAGGCGGAAGCCGCGTCCGTCGACGACGAGATCGGCGCCTTCCTTGACGCCGGCGTCGATGTAGCCGAGCACCTTCTTCATGTGCTCCTTCGTGACGAGCGGCCCCATCTCGGCCTCGGGGTCCGTCGCCGGCGCGATCTTCAGCTGGCGGACGCGCGGGGCGAGCGTCTCGACGAGGCGATTGGCCGTCTCCTCGCCGACCGGCACCGCGACCGAGATCGCCATGCAGCGCTCGCCGGCCGAGCCGTAGCCGGCGCCCATCAAGGCATCCGCCGCCTTGTCGATATCGGCGTCGGGCATGACGATCATGTGGTTCTTGGCGCCGCCCAGCGCCTGGACGCGCTTACCGTGATGGGTGCCGGTTCGGTAGACATATTCGGCGATCGGCGTCGAGCCGACGAATGACACCGCCTTGACGTCGGGATGGGTGAGGATCGCGTCGACCACTTCCTTGTCGCCGTGGACGACGTTGAGGACGCCCTTCGGGAAGCCGGCCTCGCGGAAGAGCTCGTAAACGGTCATCGCCGCGCTCGGGTCCTTCTCGGAGGGCTTCAGGATGAAGGTGTTCCCGCAGGCGATCGCGATCGGATACATCCAGAGCGGCACCATCGCCGGGAAATTGAACGGCGTGATGCCGGCGCAGACGCCGAGCGGCTGGCGGTCGGAATGCGTGTCGATGCCCGGCCCGACATGGCGGGAGAACTCGCCCTTCAGCAGATGCGGAATGCCGCAGGCGAACTCGACCACCTCGATGCCGCGCTGAACCTCGCCGACGGCGTCGGCGTGGGTCTTGCCGTGCTCGGCCGAGATGGCCGCGGCGATCCGGTCCGTGTTCTGGTCGAGCAGATCCTTGAAGCGGAACATGAAGCGCGCGCGGCGGAGCGGCGGCATGTCGGCCCAGGCGGGAAATGCGAGCTTGGCGGCGGCAACCGCCGCGTCGAGCTCGGCGCGGGTCGAGAGCGGCAGGACCGCCGACTGCTCGCCCGTCGCCGGATTGAAGATGGGTGCGCTCCGCGGGCTGGCCGAACGCGCCAGTTCGCCGCCGATGGCGTTCATGATCGTCTGCATCAAAGTCTCCCTGCCGCCGACTCCGTTCTCCAGCTTGCCGCGATGCCGCCGTCAGGCAGCCTTCTTGAGGATGTCGCGGAGCGTCTCGATCAGCGTGTCGATCTCCGACTTCTCTATGATGAGGGGCGGCGACAGCGCGATGATGTCCGCGGTCGTGCGGATGAGGAGCCCGGTCTCGAAGGCGCGGAGATACGCGTCGAAGGCGCGGGCCGTCGGCTTGCCCGGCAACGGATCGAGCTCGATCGCGCCGATCATGCCGAGGTTGCGCACGTCGATGACATGCGGCAGGCCCTTCAGCGAATGAAGGCCGTCCGCCCAGTAATCGGCGAGCTCGGCGCCGCGGGTGAAAAGGCCCTCCTCCTCGTAGGTGTCGAGGGTGCCGAGCGCGGCCGCGGTCGCCATGGCGTTGCCGGAATAGGTGTAGCCGTGGAACAGCTCGATGGTGTTCTCCGGCGCATCCATGAAGGCGTCGTAGATCTTGTTCTTCACGAAGACGCCGCCCATCGGGATGATGCCGTTGGTGATGCCCTTGGCGGTGACGACGATGTCGGGGGTGACGCCGAAATAATCGACCGCGAACGCCGTGCCGAGGCGGCCGAAGCCGGTGATCACCTCGTCGAAGATGAGAAGGATGCCGTACTTGTCGCAGATGGCGCGCAGGCGCTCGAGGTAGCCCTTGGGCGGGATGAGCACGCCGGCCGAGCCCGCGACCGGCTCGACGATCAGCGCCGCGATGGTCGACGGGTCGTGCAGCGTGACGATGCGCTCAAGGTCCTCGGCCAGTTCCAGACCGTGCGCCGGCTGGCCGCGCGAAAACGCGTTCCGGGCGAGGTCGTGGGTGTGGCGGATATGGTCGACGCCGGCCAGGGTCACCCCGAACTGCTTGCGGTTGGCGCCGATGCCGCCGACCGACAGGCCGCCGAAATTGACGCCGTGGTAGCCGCGCTCGCGGCCGATCAGCCGGTAGCGTGTCCCCTGCCCGATCGCGCGCTGGTAGGCGAGCGCGATCTTCAGCGCGGTGTCGACCGATTCCGAACCGGAATTGGTGAAGAAGACATGGTCGATGCCGGTCGGCATATGGGTGACCAGGCGCGAGGCCAGCTCGAACACCTTCGGGTGCGCCATCTGGAAGGTCGGGGCGTAGTCAAGCTCGGCCACCTGCTTCTGGATCGCCTCGACGATCCGCGGCCGGGCATGGCCGGCATTGCAGCACCAGAGGCCGGCGGTGCCGTCGAGCACCTTCCGCCCGTCGGCGGTGCGGTAATACATGCCCTCGGCGGCGACCATCAGGCGCGGCGCCTTCTTGAACTGCCGGTTGGCGGTGAACGGCATCCAGTAGGCCTCGAGGTTGTTGGTCGGGACCTTGGTTCGCGTGCCGCCGCCTGCGGCCGTCCGGGCTTCCATCTGGGCCATGTCGCTCTCTCGCCTCGCGGCGCTCCTTGACGTTTCCTCGGCGCGGAACCGCCGCCTCCAAACCGGGAAGTCCGCCATCGGCCAATTGCGCGGGCGGACCTTTTCCTCTACGAGAAGCGGCGAGATTTCCTGACCAATTGGTCAAGAGAAAGCCTAGACAGTTTAGCGTGCCCGCTCAAGGGGCATCGACAGCCTACGTGGCGGCGAAATGACCCCTGCCAACACCGCCCGCGCCCAGAAAACCCGCAAGCGGACGCGCATCCAGAACGCCAACGAGGCGAAAATCCTCGATGCCGGGCTGGAGGTCTTTTCGACCTTTGGGCTCCGCGGCGCCACGGTCGACCAGATCGCCGCCATTGCCGGGATGACCAAGCCGAACCTCCTCTACTATTTCCGGCGCAAGGATGACATCTACCTCGCGGTCCTGCAGCGGATCCTCGACACCTGGCTGCAGCCGCTGGAGGCGATGCGGGCCGACGGCGACCCGGCCGCCGAGATCGCCGCCTATATCGACCGCAAGCTCGAAATGAGCCGCGACAACCCCAAGGCGTCGCGGCTCTTCGCCATCGAGATCATGCAGGGCGCCCCGGTTCTTGCCGGCGTGCTCACCGGGCGGCTGAAGCAGCTCGTCGACGCGAAGGCGGCGGTCATCCGCCGATGGATCGCGGCGGGCAAGCTCGCGCCGGTCGACCCCTATCACCTCATCTTCATGATCTGGGCGACCACCCAGCACTATGCCGATTTCGAGGTGCAGATCCGCGCCATGCTCGGCGACCGGTTCGACCGGCCGGACCATTTCGAGACGGCCAAGCGCACGCTCGAACAGGTCTTCCTCGCCGGCCTCAAGGCGCGTTGACATTTTCGAAGGGCGGCGGGGTTAGGACGGGTATCGCACCACAATCCCGGAGCGCCGCCTTGCCGTCACCGATCCGCATCCTCTCGGAAGAACTGCTCGCCAACGGCTGGGCGAAGGTGAAGCGCGTCACCTTCGACCTCGTCCGGCGCGACGGCACCACCGCGCGGCTGGCCCGCGAGGTGGCGAGCTTCGGCGACGGAGCCGCGGTGCTCCCCTACGATGCGGAGCGCGGCACGGTCCTGCTCGCCCGCCAGTTCCGCCTGCCGGCAATGCTCGCCGGAGCCGGGGACGGGATGACGATCGAGGCGGCGGCGGGGCTGCTTGACGGCGACGAGCCGGAAGCCTGTGCCCGGCGCGAGCTGGAGGAGGAACTGGGTTACCGGGTGACCGGGCTGAAGCGCGTCCTTTCGGTGCTGACCAGTCCGGGCGCCGTCGCCGAGCGGCTCTACCTGTTCACGGCGTCCTATACGCCCGCCGACCGGCTGACGGCCGGCGGCGGCCATGCCGAGGAAGGCGAGGACATCGAGGTCCTCGAAATGCCGCTCGACCAGGCCTATGCGATGGTCGGGGACGGACGGATCGCCGACGCCAAATCGGTGATCCTGATCCTCCACCTCCACGCCGAGGTGCGCGGCCGGCGCGACTAGGGGGGACCGAGCTCGGCCACCACCTCGCCGGAAACCGGATCCGTGATGCCGAGGCCGCTGCCCAGATCCTCGAGCTTGTCGCGATAGCGGTCGAGGTTGCGGATCATGATCGAGCGCGACTTGACGATCCCGTCGAAACTGTCCCACTCGCCGATGAAGCAATAGGACCGGTCGCCGGTCTTGATGATCGAGGCGCGGCGAAATCCGTTCTTCATCATCTGCGCGATGTCCTCTGCCCCGGGGTCCTTGTTCATTTCGATGAACTCTTTCTCGAACCCGGCCTTGACCTTCATGCGGACGATATTGAAGGCGGTCATTTCACCTCTCCTCGCAGCCACGCAACGAGCGCGGCCGGTATTCTAGTGCGTTTTCGGCGGACGATGCATCAGGGTGTCCGGGCTCAGCACATATGAGACGGCGGGGTCTCCTTGGCTGGTTGTTGATCGAGGTACTGTTTTGGGGTGAGGCCGGCAAGGGCGCCGTGGGGTCTGTAGGTGTTGTAGAGGTGCTGGAAGGCGGCGACGTGGGTTG
>DASRGK010000094.1:0-17190 GCA_035651055.1 Bauldia sp. | reverse complement strand
CGATCGCGATGGTGCCCGAGGTCGAGGCGACGGTCCGCTGGCATCCCTTCCAGCTCGACCCGAGCGTGCCGGCGGGCGGCATGAGCCGCGAGGAATACGTTCGCCGGAAATTCGGCGACCCTCGCCGCCTCGACGCCGCGCATGCGCGGCTGGTCGCCTTCGGCAGGGCCGAGGGCGTCGACTACCGCTTCGAGCGGATCACCCGTTCGCCGAACACGATCGACGCGCACAGGATGGTGCGCTGGACCGAGGTCGAGCGGCAGGAGGAAGCGGTCGAGGCGCTCTTCCGCGCCTACTTCACCGAAGGCAGGGATGTCGGCGATCATGCCGTCCTCGCCGAGATCGGCGCGGCTGTCGGGCTTGATCCCGCAACCACAAGGCGGCGTCTGGCGACAGAGGAGTCGGTCGCCGCGGTTTCCTCGGAGATCGAGGAGGCCTACCGGATCGGCGTCAACGCCGTGCCCTGTTTCATCATCGGCGGGCGCTACGCGGTGATGGGCGCCGAAGCGCCGGCGACGATCGCCAAGGCCATCCGCACCGCCGCCGCGGCCGCCGCGGAGGCGTCGCAACTGCCTAGAACAGGAACGGCCTGAAGCCGCAGTCGAGGCGCATCGAGATCGCGGCGGGTCCGCCCTCGCCGGTATAGACGTCGATGCGGGTCTCGCCGCCCACCCGGTCGATCGTCCCTTCGATGCGGAGCGTAGTGCTGCTCGCCTTCGCCGTTGCGAAGTCGATGCGCCGGTCGGTGACGCGCACGAACGGCGCCGAGCCGATGCCGAATCCCATCACCCGCCGGCCGGCGAAATCCACGACGCCGTCGGCGGCGGTGCGGCTTTCGCCTTTCCCGCCGGCGGGTGTCACCATCATGCCGGTGCAGATCAGGCGGAGACGGCTTTGCTGCGGCGCATCATCGATGCTGTTGGCCGCAACCGCCTGCGCCGCGAAAACGAGGCCAGCAATACTGACCGTCAGGAATCGGCCGACCATGGTCCACGCTAACACGGAACCATCCGGTACGGCGGCAAGGGTGACCGTTGCGAGGCCGTCACACGGCTCCCGACATTTGTCGTTCCGTGCGCGATGCGGCGCGAAGCGCCGCGTCGCAGACACGGAACCTCGTGCGTCCGTGTTGCTCGACCGACGACGTTCCGGGTCAGCATCACATCACGGAGCCTGCCTTCCGGCTTACCCGAGGATGCTCGGTGCGCACGGGACGACAACGGAGAGTCAGGCCGCCTTGCGCTCTCCCGCTTCGGCGAGCTTGCCGAGCTCGATGAGGAGCGCCGCCGTTCCCCTCAGCCGCTTCTCGGCATTCTCCCAATCGCGGATGAAGACGACCTTCTGGTCCGGACGGACCTTCGCCAGCACGCCCTCGGACTGGATGAGCCGCATCAGGCCGGCGGGATTGGGGAAGAGGTTGTGGCGGAAGGTAATCACCGCGCCCTTCGGCCCGGCATCGACCTTCTCGACATTGGCGCGGCGGCAGAGCGCCTTGATCGTGACGATCTGGAGGAGGTGCTCGACCTCCTCCGGGAGCGGCCCGAAGCGGTCGATCAGCTCGGCGGCGAACGCCTCGATCGAAGCGCTGTCCTCGAGATCGGCGAGGCGCTTGTAGAGGTTCAGCCGCAGCTGCATGTCGAGGATGTAAGTCTCCGGAATCATGACCGCCATGCCGACGGTGATCTGCGGCGACCATTGCCCGTCCTCGCCGCCCTCCTTGCCGGCCTTCAGCGACGCGACCGCCTCCTCCAGCATCTGCTGGTAGAGTTCGTAGCCGACTTCCTGGATGTGGCCGGACTGCTCCTCGCCGAGAAGGTTGCCGGCGCCGCGGATGTCCATGTCGTGCGAGGCGAGTTCGAAGCCGGCGCCGAGATTTTCGAGCGACTGCAGCACCTTCAGCCGCCGGTCGGCGGTGGTGGTGAGCGTCCGCTCCGGCGGCACCGTGAAGAGCGCGTAGGCGCGCGCCTTCGACCGGCCGACGCGGCCGCGCAGCTGGTAGAGCTGCGAGAGGCCGAAGATATGGGCGCGATGGACGATGAGCGTATTGGCGGTCGGGATGTCGAGGCCGGATTCGACGATCGAGGTCGAGAGCAGCACGTCGTAGGCGCCCTCGTAGAAGGCGTTCATCACGTCCTCGAGTTCCGTCGCCGCCATCTGGCCGTGCGCCACCGCGACCTTCACCTCCGGTACGGTCTCCGCCAGGAAGGCGCGCTGCTCGTCAAGGTCGCCGATCCGCGGGCAGACGTAGAAGCTCTGGCCGCCGCGATAGCGTTCGCGGAGCAGCGCCTCGCGCACGACCAGCGGATCGAACGGCGCGATGAAGGTGCGGACCGCCAGCCGGTCGATCGGCGGCGTGGTGATGAGCGACAGCTCGCGCACGCCGGTCAGCGCCAGTTGCAGCGTTCGCGGGATGGGCGTCGCCGACAGGGTCAGCACATGGACATCGGCCTTCAGCTCCTTCAGGCGTTCCTTGTGCTTGACGCCGAAGTGCTGCTCTTCGTCGATGATGAGCAAGGCGAGATCGCGGAAAGCGATGTTTTTGCCGAGCAGCGCGTGCGTCCCGATGACGATGTCGACGCTGCCGTCGGCGATTCCGGCGCGCGCCTCCGCGAGTGCCCTGGCGCCGACCAGCCGCGAGGCCTGCGCGATCTTCACCGGCAGCCCGGCAAAGCGGCTGCTGAACGTCTTGAAATGCTGGCGGGCAAGCAGCGTCGTCGGCACCACCACCGCCACCTGCTTGCCGGCCATTGCGGTGACGAAGGCGGCGCGGAGCGCGACCTCGGTCTTGCCGAATCCGACATCGCCGCAGATGAGCCGGTCCATCGGCCGGCCGGCGGCGAGATCGCCGAGCACGGCGTCGATTGCGGTCTGCTGGTCCTCGGTCTCCTCGTAGGGGAAGCGCGCGGCGAACTCGTCATAGAGCCCTTCCGGCGGCGTCAGAACCGGCGCGTTCTTGGTCGAGCGCTCCGCCGCGATGCGGATGAGCTGCGCGGCCATGTCGCGGAGCCGCTTCTTCAGGCGCGCCTTCCGCGACTGCCAGGCGACGCCGCCGAGCCTGTCGAGCTGGACGTCGCTGTCCTCCGAGCCGTAGCGCGACAGGAGTTCGATGTTCTCGACCGGGAGGTAGACGCGGTCGTTGCCGGCATAGAGCAGTTCGAGGCAGTCGTGCGGGGCGCCGGCCGCCTCGATCGTCTTCAGGCCGTTGAACCGGGCGATGCCGTGGTCGACGTGGACGACAAGATCGCCCTCGGCGAGCGCCGTCACGTCGCTGAGATAGTCGGAGGCCTTGCGGGTCCTGCCGTGCGGCCGGACGAGACGGTCGCCGAGAATGTCCTGCTCGCCGATGACGGCGAGATCCGCCGTCTCGAAGCCGGATTCGAGCCCCAGCACCGCGAGCCCCGCGGTCTTCGCCGGCAGCGCCCGCGCTTCCGCCCAGTCCTTGACCGGTTTCAGTTCGACCAGGCCGTGATCGACGATCACCTGTCCGGTTCGCTCGCGCGAACCCTCGCTCCACGCCGCGACGATGACCCGCTTGCCGTCGACGAAGAGCCGCCGGATATGCGCCACCACCGCGTCGAAGACGTTGGTGTCGCCGGCGTTCCGCTCGGGCGAGAAGTTGCGGCCGCGCTTGCCGCCGACGTCGATGACGTTCCCGGCATCGGGAGCGGCGAACGGCGACAGGCGCGCAAACGGCCGGCCGGCCGCGGCGCTCTTCCAGTCCACCTCCGTCAGGTAGAGGCGGTCCGGCGGGAGCGGCTTGTAGGGGACCGTCCCCTGCCCGCTCTCGAAGGCGGCCTTCCGCGCTTCGTAGTGATCGGCGATCTGGGCGCGCCGCTCGCCGATCGCCTCCTCGGCAAGGTGGTCGGCGATCACCGGCACGTCGCCGGCATGGTCGAAAATCGTCTCGAGCCGTTCATGGAAGAGCGGCAGCCAGTGCTCCATGCCGACGTAGCGGCGGCCCTCGCTGACCGTGTGATAGAGGAGGTCGCTGCGGTCGGCGGCGCCGAAGAGCGCGATATAGGCCTGGCGGAAACGGGTGATCGTCTCCGGCGTCAGCACCATCTCGTTGGCTGGGACGAGGTCGATGCGCGGCCTGGATGCGATCGTGCGCTGGCTGTCGGCGTCGAAGCTGCGGATCGTTTCCAGCGTATCGCCGAAGAAGTCGAGCCGGACCGGCTCCTCGGCGCCGGTTGCGAAGAGGTCGAGAATGCCGCCACGGACGGCGAACTCCCCCGGCTCGCGCACCGTGGTCGTGCGCGAGAAACCGTTGCCGGAGAGCCACTCGATCAGCCGGTCCATCGGGAAGCGGTTGCCCGGAGCCGCGCTCATCGAGCCCGCCTCGACGAATTTCCGCTCCGGCACCCGCTGCAGGGCGGCGTTGACCGTGGTCAGAACGATCTGCGGATTGCGCGGCTCGGCAAGCAGGCGCGCCAGCGTCGCCATCCGGTCCGCCAGCACGCGGGAATGCGGCGAGGAGCGGTCGTAGGGAAGACAGTCCCAGGCCGGGAACTCGAGCCGCTCGATCTGCGGCGCGAAGAATTCGAGCGAGCGGCGGATTTCGGCAAGGCGCTGGCCGTCGCGCGCCACGAACAGGAGGCGCGGGTGCTTCTCCCCGACAAGGTCGGCGAGCACCCGCCCGGCGAGGCCGTCCGGCACGTTGGCCAGCGTCGCCCCGCCCTCGCGCCCGAAGACCCGCGCGAAGGAAAGCCGCGCCCGCAGTTCCGTTTTTTCCAGTTCCGCCATGTCAGGTGCCGCTGTGAAACGCGATGATGCGTCGCAGAACCGGACCGTCGCTCTCCGGCGGGACCGCGCATTCGCCGGTGATCCAGCCGAGGAGATCCGGGTCCGGCACGTTGAGGAGCGCCTCGAACCCCGCCACGCCCGCCTCGTCCATCCCCTCGATGCAGGCATCGGCGTAGCGGCCGAGCAGCAGGTCGACCTCGCGCATGCCCCGGTGCCAGGCGCGGAACCGGATGCGCTTCCGTCTGACTTCGAGGCTGTGTTCCGTCGGTTCCATGCGGCTGCCGCAATAGCCAACCGGCGCCGGGCCGGATTCGGCTCGTCGCTCTGCGCGGCTGATATAGCGTCGCCGCGCGGGAATGTCAGGGTCCGGTTCTCGGCTGCTGCCAGAAAGTCGCTCAGCCGCGGCGAACCGCACTGCCTGTCATCCCCGCGAAAGCGGGGACCCAGTAACCGAAACGTTTGGAAGGAAGCCCGCCCGCTCCTCACCGCTTCTTACGGCTCCGCCTGCGGATACTGGTTCCCCGCTTTCGCGGGGATGACAGGCAGGGATGCGGCATCGCGCGGAAAACTGGTCCGCCGACGGCGGTCGCGGTTAGACTGTAAACTCCATGCGTCCCGACATCCTCAACCCGCTCTTCCGGCCGATCACCAGCCTCGCCGGCGTCGGGCCCAAGATCGCCGAGACGATGGGCCGTCTGGTCGGGAGCGGCGAGGACGAGGAAGACGTCCCCCGCATCATCGACCTCCTCTTCCATCTGCCGGTCGGGCTGATCGACCGGCGCAGCCAGCCGGGCATCGCGCTCTCGCCGGAAGGCGCGATCGTGACGCTGAAGGTGCGCGTCGACCGGCACCAGAAGCCGCCGCGTGGCAACAAGCGCATCCCCTACCGGGTCTTCGCCCACGACGATACCGGCGAGATTGCCCTCACCTTCTTCCACGCCGTCGACGCCTGGCTGGACAAGCAGCTTCCCGTCGGCGCGACCCGCTACGTCAGCGGCCGCATGGAATGGTTCAACGGGCGGCCGTCGATGGTCCACCCGGACCATATCGTCAGCGAAGCCGATTTCGCCGACCTGCCCAAGATCGAGCCGGTCTATCCGATGACCGCCGGGCTCTCGCGGAAGACGCTGGTGAAGGCGATCGGCGAGGCCCTCGCCGAGCTGCCGACATTTCCGGAATGGCTTCTGCCCGACCTGGTGCGCGGGCGGGACTGGATGGCGTTCACGCCCTCCTTGATCCGTGCCCACCGGCCGGAAACCGACGGCGACCTCGAGCCGCAAAGCCCGCACATCACGCGGCTCGCCTTCGACGAGATGCTGGCGAGCCAGCTCGCGCTGGCGCTTCTCCGCGCCCACCAGCGCCGGCACACCGGCAAGGCGCGGCGCGGTACCGGCGCGTTGCGGGCCCAAGTGCTCGCCGCCCTTCCCTTTCGGCTCACCCGCAGCCAGTGGGATGCGCTTGCTGAGATCGATGCCGACCTCGGCAGGCCGGAGCGCATGCTCCGCCTGCTCCAGGGCGATGTCGGCTCGGGCAAGACGGTGGTGGCGCTGCTTGCGGCGGTCACCGTGATCGAGGCCGGCGCCCAGGCAGCGATCATGGCACCGACCGAGCTGCTCGTCCGCCAGCATGCCCGCACCATCGCACCGCTCGCCGATGCCGCCGGCATCCGCATCGCCGTGCTCACCGGCCGCGAGAAGGGCCGCGAGCGCGAGAATATCCTCACCGACCTCGCCGGCGGGACGATCGACCTGCTCCTCGGCACCCACGCGCTCTTCCAGTCGGGCGTCGAGTTCCCAGACCTCGCGCTTGTCGTCGTCGACGAGCAGCACCGCTTCGGGGTCCACCAGCGCCTGGCGCTGACTGCCAAGGGCGGCGCGACCGACGTCCTGGTGATGACCGCGACGCCGATCCCGCGCACGCTGCTGCTGAGCTACTACGGCGACATGGACGTCTCGCGGCTGACCGAGAAGCCGGCCGGGCGTCGGCCGATCCAGACCAGTGTCGTCCCGCTCGAGCGGATCGGCGAGGTGGTCGACCGCATCCGCGCCGCCACGTCAAGCGGCGCCAAGGCCTACTGGATCTGCCCGCTCGTCGAGGAGGCGGACGGCCTCGACCTCGCCGCCGCCGAGGAGCGTTTCGCCGCCCTGAAGCAGGAGCTTGGTCCGCGCGTCGGCCTCGTCCACGGCCGCATGAAGCCGGCCGAGCGCGACCGCGAGATGGCCCGCTTCCAGTCCGGCGAAATCCGCGTACTCGTCGCCACCACCGTCGTCGAGGTGGGCGTCGACGTGCCGGATGCGACCATCATCGTCATCGAGCATGCCGAACGTTTCGGCCTCGCCCAGCTGCACCAGCTCCGCGGGCGCGTTGGGCGGAGCGACCGGGCCTCCGTCTGCGTCCTCCTCTACAAGGGCCCGCTCGGCGAGGTGGCGCGCGACCGCATGCGGATCATGCGCGAGACCGAGGACGGATTTGTCATTGCCGAGGAGGACCTGCGCCTGCGGGGCGGCGGCGAGATCCTCGGCACGCGCCAGTCGGGCCTGCCCGGTTTCCGCATCGCGCGCCCCGAGCATCAGGCGATGCTGATGGAAGCGGCCCGCGACGATGCGCGCCTCATTGTCGAGCGCGACCCTAACCTCAGGACCGCGCGCGGCGAGGCGCTTCGCCTCCTTCTCTACATATTCGGCCGCAACGAGGCGATCAGGCTGATCCGCGCCGGGTAGTCGTCGTCTCGCCGGGCAGCCGCAGGCGGCGCTGCAGTTCCTCGATGCGGACGGGCCGGCCGAGCGGATCGGGATCGGATTCGCTTTCCGGCGCCACCAGGCCGGCCGAGATGATGAGCTTCAGCGCGTCTTCCGCCGGCATGTCGAGGATGACGCATTTGGAGCGCGGCACGAGAACCACGTAGCCGGTGAGCGCGGTCGGCGTCGTCGGCACGAAAACGCTGAGGATTTCCTCGCCGTCCGGCGCGATGTTCCGCTTCAGTTCGCCGCGCGGCCGGTTCATCACAAAGACCACCGACCACAGGCCCTGGCGCGGATATTCGATGAGGCCGACGGTCTGGAACGGCTTGTTGCCGGTCGAGACGGCGCGTTCGACCACCTGCTTCAGGCCCTTGTAGAGGTTCCGCATCAGCGGCACCCGGGCAAGGATCGACTCGCCCCACGCCACCAGCCGCCGGCCGACGAGGTTGGCGGTGAGGAACCCGAGCAGGGTGATGAAGACCAGCGCCACCATCACGCCGAAGCCCGGCACGTGGAACGGCAGGAAGGCGTCGGGCGTGTATTGCGGCGGGATCAGCGGCGTGACGTAGCTGTCGATCCAGACGATGAACGCCCAGGTCAGATAGACGGTGAGGAACAGCGGCACCGCGATGACGAGGCCGGTCAGGAAATAGTTCCGCAGCCGGTACATGAAGTTGCGCCGGCCGGGTTCTTCCTCCGGCGGCGGTGGCGCTATCGGGTCTTGGGCGTCCGTCATTTCCCTGTCCCCGGTCCCGCATTCCGAAGCGAAGCAGGCGCGTCCCTCATTATCTATGGAACGAACCGGGTTTGAGAAGGGCTTTGACGCCCGTCCCGATTTTCATTCGACCGTGACGGACTTGGCCAGATTCCGCGGTTGATCGACGTCGGTGCCCAAGAAAACGGCAGTGTGGTAGGCCAGCAGCTGCACCGGGATCGCATAGACGAGCGGCGTGATCGTCGCCGGCATCTCGGGCAGGATCAGCGTTTCGAGCGCGCTGATCGAGGCCGCCGCCTCGCCCTTCGGGTCGGTGATGAGGATGATCTTGCCGCCGCGCGCGGCGACCTCCTGCATGTTCGACACCGTCTTGTCGAAGACGCGGTCATAGGGCGCGATCACCACCACCGGCATCTGCTTGTCGATGAGCGCGATCGGCCCGTGCTTCAGTTCGCCCGCCGCGTAGCCCTCGGCGTGGATGTAGGAAATCTCCTTCAGCTTCAGCGCCCCTTCCAGCGCAATCGGGTAGCTGGTGCCGCGGCCGAGATAGAGGATGTGGCGGACGCGGGCGAGTTCGCGGGCGAGCTTCTCGATCTGCGGCTCGAGGCGGAGCGCCTGGCTCATGAAGCGCGGCACCTCGCTGAGCGCGCGCACCAGCTTCTCCTCGTCGGCGTTGGAAAGGATGCCGCGTGCCTTGCCGGCGGCGACCGCGAGACCGGCGAGAACCGCCAGCTGCGAGGTGAACGCCTTGGTCGAGGCGACGCCGATTTCGGGACCGGCGAGCGTCGGCAGGAGAAAGTCCGCCTCGCGGGCGATCGTCGAGGTGGTGACGTTGACCACCGCGGCGACCTTCTGGCCCTGGCTCTTGGCGTAGCGCAGCGAAGCGAGCGTGTCGGCGGTCTCGCCCGATTGCGAGACCACGATCGACAGGCCCTTCGGCGCGAGCGGCTGCTCGCGGTAGCGGAACTCGCTGGCGATGTCGATGTCGACCGGCAGGCGGGCGAAGCGCTCGAACCAGTACTTGGCAACGAGGCCGGCGTAGAAGGCCGTGCCGCAGGCGGTGATCGACAGGCGGTCGAGCGAGCCGAAGCTGATCCCCACGTCCGCCGGCAGCGCCGATTTGCTCGCCGCGAAATCCATGTAGTGGGCGAGCGTGTGGCCGACGACCTCGGGCTGCTCGTAGATTTCCTTCGCCATAAAATGGCGGTGGTTGCCCTTGTCGACGAGGAATGCCGTGGCGAGGGTCTTCACCTTCTGCCGTTCGACGAGGTTGCCCTTTTCGTCCCGGATATAGGCGCCGCCGCGGGTGAGCACCGCCCAGTCGCCGTCCTCGAGGTAGGTGATCGTGTCGGTGAACGGAGCGAGCGCCACCGCGTCCGAGCCGAAATACATCTCGCCGTCGCCGTGGCCGATGGCGAGCGGGCTGCCGCGGCGGGCGCCGATCATCAGGTCGTCCTCGCCCTCGAAGAGGATGGCGAGCGCGAAGGCGCCTTCCAGGCGCCCGAGCGTCTCCTCGACCGCTTCCACCGGCGACAGGCCCTGCTTCATCGCGCGGGTGATGAGGTGGGCGATCACTTCCGTGTCGGTCTCGGTCGCGAAGACGGTGCCTTCGTCCTGCAGTTCGGACTTCAGCTCGCGGAAATTCTCGATAATGCCGTTGTGGACGAGCGCCAGCTTCTCGGTGGCATGCGGATGCGCGTTGATCTCGGTCGGCGCGCCGTGGGTCGCCCAGCGGGTATGGCCGATGCCGGAATGGCCGGAGAGCGGCGTGCGCGCCAGCTTTTCTTCGAGGTTGCGCAGCTTTCCTTCGGCGCGGCGGCGCGTCAGGTGCCCGTTCTCGAGCGTTGCGATGCCGGCAGAATCGTAGCCGCGGTATTCCAGCCGCTTCAGCGCGTCGACGAGGAGCGGCGCGACCGGGGTCGAACCCAGGATGCCGACGATTCCGCACATGGCCGCTTCTCCCCGATTCCCGCCGGCCGGTTTAGCCCGCCGGGCCGGCGCAGGCGAAGTCACATTCTCTTTCGCAGGGATATGTGCGGCCGGTCATCTTATTGATGCGTTAACGGTAAATTTCGGAGCGAAATTCCGTTCGGGTCCACCTGCGTAAAAAGCACCCGCTCGTCATCCTGAGGTGCGAGCGAAGCGAGCCTCGAAGGACGCGTCCCTGGTGGTCCCGGTGACGAGGTCAGTGCTTGCCCTTGCCGCCGCCCTTCCGCCGCCGAAAGGCCTCGGCCCAGCCTTTCTTCACCGCCTGCCGGCCGCGCGCCACGGCGAGCGCATCGGGCGGAACGTTCATGGTGATGACGCTGCCCGAGGCGACGTAGGCGCCCTTCCCGATCGTCACCGGCGCAACCAGCGCCGAGTTCGAGCCGATGAAGGCATTCGCGCCGATCTCTGTCCGGTACTTTCCGTAGCCGTCGTAATTGCAGGTGATCGTGCCCGCCCCGATGTTCGTCTCGGCGCCGATATGGGCGTCGCCGATATAGGTGAGGTGGTTGACCTTGGCGCCCTTGTCGATCACCGCCGCCTTGGTCTCGACGAAATTGCCGATCCGCGCATTGGCCCCGATTTCCGAGCCGGGACGGAGCCGCGCGAAGGGGCCGATCACCGCGCCGCGGGCGACCGTTGCGCCCTCGATGTGCGAGAAGGCCCGGATGGTGACGCCGCCCTCGACGCTGACGCCCGGCCCGAAGAACACGTTCGGCTCGATCACGACGTCCTCGCCGAGCCGCGTGTCGTAGCTGAAGAACACCGTCTTCGGCGCGAGCATGGTGACGCCGTTCGCCATCGCGGCGCGCCGGGCGCGCTCCTGGAAAGTCCCCTCAACGGCCGACAGTTCGAGCCGCGTGTTGACGCCTGCGACCTCGCGCGCGTCGGCCTCGACCGCCTCGACGCTCTTGCCGGCGCGGTTGGCGATCTCGACGAGGTCGGTGAGGTAGTACTCGCCCTTGGCATTGGCGTTGCCGATCTTCTTCAGGAGCGCCGGCACGCCCTCGCCCTGAAACGCCATGACCCCGGCGTTGCAGAAGCCGATGCCGCGCTCGCCCGGCGCCGCGTCCTTCTCCTCGCGGATCGCGAGAAGCTGCCTTCCGTTGGTGATGAGCCGGCCGTAGCCGGTCGGGTCGGCCGGGCGAAAGCCCATCACCACGACGTCGGTCTTCCTCGCCAGGCGCTCGCGCATGGCGGCAAGCGTCTCGCCCGTGACCAGCGGCGTGTCGCCGTAGAGGACGAGAATATCGCTGTAGCCGCGCCCGAATTCCTTCCGCGCGGCGAGCACCGCCTTGCCGGTTCCGCTGTCGGCCGGGTCGGAGGGGTTCTGCCGATAGACGACGGCATCGGGGGATTGGGCCTTCACGAAGGCGGCCACCGCATCGCCCGAGGCGCCGACGCGCGCGACCACCGCGATCCTGCTCGCCCCGACCGCCTTCGCCGTCCTCAGGACGTGCCCGAGCATCGGCAGGCCGCCGACCGGGTGGAGCACCTTCGGCGTGGCGGAACGCATCCGCGTGCCTTCCCCGGCGGCAAGGATGATGGCGAGGCAGGTACGTTTCGGCATGGCTCTTCTTCCCGCTTTCGCGCCGCGATGTTGCCCCAGATTGCGATGATTCGGAGGCCCGGCGAGCGCTCTTTGGCTAACCGAGGCGGGCGAGACCGGGAAAAAGGTCGAGCAGCCAGAACGAAATCGCCGTGATCTGGCCGGTAATGAACAGGATGCCGGTGACGATCAGCAACGCCCCCATGGCCCGTTCGACCTGGACGAAATGACGGCGGAAGCGCTGCATGAAGCCCATGAAGGCGCCGGCGAAGAGCCCGGCGGCGAGGAACGGCAGGCCGAGGCCGAAGGAATAGACCGCGAGCAGGCCGGCCCCCTCGGCCACGGTCTGCTCCCCGCCCGCGACCACCAGGATGGTCGCCAGCACCGGCCCGATGCACGGAGTCCAGCCGATGGCGAAGGCGAGTCCGACGAAATAGGAGCCGAGCGGTCCGGCGGGATGGCCGTGCGTGCTCATCCGCGCCTCGCGGTAGAGGAGGCCGATGCGGAAGACGCCGAGAAAGTGCAGTCCCATGACGATGATGAGGATGCCGGCGGCGATCCCCAGAATATCGAGGTGGGTGCGCACCAGCGTCCCGAGCGCGCTCGCCCCGGCGCCGAGAAGGATGAAGACGGTCGAGAAACCGAGGACGAAGGTAAGTGCCGAGAGGACGATCTTCCGGCGCGCCACCGCCTCGACCGCCTCCCCGGTCAGCTGGTCGAGGCTGACGCCCGCCAGGTAGCAGAGATAGGGCGGCACGAGCGGCAGTACGCAGGGGCTGACGAAGGAGAGCAGCCCCGCCAGCAGCGCCCCGCCATAGGTTACGTCCATGCCACCATCCGCGACCGCGAGCCCCGTAGTCGGGCGCGATACGTATAGGTCGCGGCGGACCGCCGCCAGAGTCACCTTATTGCGAGGATGTCGCAGCCTAGGCGGATTGCCGGTAGCGCGCGCCCTCGGCCGCGCCGCCGAGCGCCCCGATCGGCGCGCCGAAACCCCCGTCGCCGCCGTCGGCCATCAGCCGGGCGAGCAGGAACTCCTTCGGCATCGCATGGGCGAAGATAAAGCCCTGCGCGAGATCGCAGCCGAGGCGCGCGATCGCGGCGAGGTCCGACGGCGTTTCGATGCCCTCCGCCACCGCCAGGCTGCCGAAGCGGTGGGCAAGCTCGACCGCGGTCCGGCAGAGCGCGGCGTTGGTAGGGTCGGTCCCGCAATCGCTGACGAAGCTCTGGTCGAGCTTCAGTTCCGCGAAAGGCAGCTCCTTCAGGCGGGCGAGCGAGGAATAGCCCCGGCCGAAATCGTCGATGGCAAGCGAGATATGGTAGATGCGGAGCTGCGTCGCGATTTCGTGGGCCGATGCGATGTCGCGGATGATCTGGTCCTCGGTGACTTCGAGGACGATCCCACTCCAGCGCTCATCCGACATCCGGTGCTCGCGGACGATCTGCGGGATCGGCAGGCGGAGGAGCGCCTCTACCGGCACATTGATCGCGAACTGGAGGGGGTGCCCGGCGGCCGCGAACTCGCGGGCGTCCTCGAGCGCCGCATGGAGCGCGTATTCGGAAAGCGACACCAGGTCGTCGACGCTGGCGCCCGGAATGAAGCTCCCCGGCAGCAGCATCCCGAACTCGGGATGGCGCACCCTGGCCAGTCCTTCGGCACCGATGACGCGCCGCCGCCGGAGGTCGAGCTTGGGCTGGTACCAGAGTTCCAGCCACTGCGAGCGGAGCGCATCGGCGAGCGAAATCCGCGGCGCGCGGGCCGGCGGCCGCGCCCTGTCGCTGCGGGCATCGGCGGCCAGCCGGGGCGTCTCGGCAAAGAGCTTCTCGCCGTCGAGAACCCGGTAGACGGCCTCGACGCGGAACGGTTTCTGCAGGACGGGGAGCATCCTCAGGCGATGCCGCTCCCCTACCCGGCGAACTTCCTCGAGGAGATGGATGTCGCGGCCGCTCATCAACTGGACCGCCCCGCCATAGCCTTTGGCGGCAAGCGCGCGGATCGCCTCGATTGCGTCCGACGTGCCGAGCGTGACGTCGAGGAAGATGAGGCCCGGCAGGCCCTTTCCGAGCCCCTGCGCCAATTCCGGCGCGCTGGTGAAGACGCGGGTCTCGACGCCGCGATTCTTCAACGCAATGCTCATGAAGTGGCCGATAGCCGGCTCGTCGTCGACCACGAAGCAGAGCGTCTTGGCGGCTTCTGAACCGGTTGGCACAGCCACGATCTCCGGCTCCCGGTCGGTTTCGTCCGTCCGGTTGCAGAAAGCTGACATGCAGCTTCTTAAGATTGGGTTGCAGCGGACTTGGGTTTTCCCGCCTATTCGATTCAAAAAATCGCAGTCAGATCAAATAGTAGTGATCTGAGACGATTGCGGGGCCGACAACCGCTTCACACGCTGTAGTTGTGGGCCATGCCTCGATCATGCGTTGGATCGGGCGTGGCGGGAGAATAAGACCGCCGCTGCGGATCAGCGTCGCGCCGGCGCCCTCACGGCACGCTCCAGAAAATCGCGGACGATCGCGTTGAACCGGACCGGATTCTCGAAGCACATGAAGTGCGAGCCGCCGTCGCGCTCGGAGAAGATTTCCAGCCGCGCGCCCGGGATCTGGCTGGCGATCCAGCGCTGCGATTCGACCGGGAAGACGCTCTTCTCCGCCCCGACCACCAGCGACGGCAGGCGGATGCGGGAAATCACGTCGCGCCAGTCGCGCATGGCGTGGTCGAGGAAGAGCTTCGCCGCGAGCTGCCGCGGCATCTTCAGGCATTCGCGCACCGCCCATTCGTATTCGGCGAGCGGGAAGGTCGCGGTGAAGAGCGGCTTGTACCGCTCCCAGGTCCACTCGACCCCGTTCGGCGCGGCAAAGCGGGCGGCGAAGTCGAAAATGTCCTGCGGCGTCTGCGTGGCGCCATAGGCGAGCGCCTCGGCATGGGTCCATTGCGGCTGGATCAGCTGCGTCGGCGCCTGGTCGACGAGGACAAGCGCCGCCACGTCCGCCGGCCCGTAGAGGTCGAGATAGCTCCAGATGATCGAGCAGCCCATCGAGTGCCCCATCAGGATCACGTCCGCGAGGTCGAGCTGCCCGATGATTTCCCGGAGGTCGGCGGAGAAGCGGCTGATGCGCAGTCCGTAATCGACCTTCGCGGAAAGGCCGCCGGCGCGCACGTCGACCGCGATGACGCGATGGTCGCGGGCGAACTCGGCGACCTGGTGATGGTACTGCGCCGCGCTGTTCGACCACGAGGGCAGGATGAGGAACGGCCGGCCCGAGCCTGTGTCGATGAGGCTGAGCACCGCGCCGTCCGGCATCGTCAGCTCGCGCCGCGGCAGCGCCGCAATCCTCGCCTCGTCCGGCATCGCCGTCCCTCCCCGCCTCTTCGGGCAGGCTAGCCGGAACGGCGGTCGGGCGCGAGACCGAGGCGGCGCACGTCGCCCCGCGATCACGCCCATGGCCGAGGTCACGAAGGGAATGATCGTTAGCCGGCTGCGCTCGACATTTCGTCGTTCAGATCAGATCCGACCCATGAGAACGAGAACCACGAGAATGATCAGGACGACGCCAATCACGCCAACGCCGCCGTGACCGAACCCGTAGCCGTACCCGCCAAAGCGGCCGCTGAAGCCACCCAGGAAGAAGATGACAAGGATGATGATAAGAATGAGTCCGATGGACATGACCTATCTCCCGTTTTCGGCGCTGAGCCGAATGTTGCCGCCTCGCATGCGAGTGTGAACTCCGGATCCCGGCAGAGGGTGCTTCCTGAAATGCCGCACTATTTTGTTTCGATGGAAATGCCGCCTTTGCCCACGTCGATCTGTATGCCGCTGGTCCTCTGCTGCTGTTGGTAGAATTGATAGCCCAGGCCCAAAGCGATCACGGCAAGCACACCGATCACCAGATAGAGCACGCTGCGATTCATGGTTGGATGACCTCGATCAAAGTAGCCCCCAGCCGGTATGTGCCGGCCGGGGTCCCGTGCCGGACGTCGAGGGGGGGGGAGGACCCCGGCATGGATGCCTGAAGCGCGAACCGTCGCTCGCTCCGTCACGAGAGAGAGGATTCCGCCGTGATGCCTATCTTGCTTTGATCGCGTCCTTCAGGCCGCCGACTGCGTTCCGCACCCTGCCTTTCAGCATTTTCGCAGGTCCGAGGACTCGATCCTTGTCGATCATGTCTTCCTCCGTGAAACGCGCCACCCGTGAGAAGCCGGCCTCGGCCGCATCAGGAAACTTGGGATCAGAGGGGAAACTGTTCCCGCCCCATCAACCTATGCCCCTGCGGAGGTCGACAACTGTGCAGAATTGATCACACGGCAAAACGATTGGGAGGCTCAGCGCCCGACGTGCGGCTGATCGGGGCGAACGGTCATCGTCTGGATCGGCCGGAGGTCGCGCGTCCTGTCCGCGAGCCTTTGAGGATTTTGGTGAGCGCGTCGGGGCTCGAACCCGAGACCTGGTGATTAAAAGTCACCTGCTCTACCACCTGAGCTACGCGCTCGCACAACCGGGATCGGCAGGGCGGGCGGAACCTATCGGCGCCCCTCGGGGGGGTCAATGGACATTCCCGGCGCCCGCCTTCCCGCCATCCCGCCTTCGCCCTAGAATCGCGGCCGGCTGAAACCTTTCCGCCGCCGCGTCCGTACCTCGTGCGAACCCCAACCGGGAGGGACGTCATGAACGCGATCCTGCGCTTCCTGTCCGCCGTCGCGGTGATTCTGAGCCTTGGCGGCCTTGCCCGCGCCGGCGACGTTGCTGCCGCCGATCAGGAGGCCTTCAAGAGCATCATTGCGAGCCAGCTCGATGCCTTCCAGCACGACGACGGCGCTGCCGCCTACAGCTACGCCTCGCCGACCATCAAGGGGATATTCCCGAGCCCCGAGCAGTTCATGGCGATGGTCAGGAACGCCTACCAGCCGGTCTACCGGCCGCAATCGGTAACCTTCGGCCCGGTCGCGGACACACCGGTCGGCCCGACGATGAAGGTCTTCCTCACCGGCCCCGACGGCAAGAGCTATGTCGCGCTCTATACGATGCAGCGCCAGCCGGACGGCACCTGGAAGATCAACGGCTGCGTCCTTCTCGAGGACAATTCGCCGACGATCTGACGGCGGCCGTCAGCGGGGCGGCAGGTCGCCCCGCGCCCAGGCTTCCTCGGTTGCAGCGGCAAAGTCGGCGAGCCGTCCGGCCGAGATCGCGCTCCGTATCTCCGCCATCAGGCGCTGGTAGTAGGCGATGTTGTTCTCGCTCAGCAGCATCGCGCCGAGAATCTCGCCCGACTTCACCAGGTGGTGCAGGTAGGCGCGGGAATAGTCGCGCGCCGCCGGCCAGTCGGCCTCGGGATCGAGCGGCCGCGGGTCGTCGGCATGGCGGGCGTTCTTGAGGTTGATCTTGCCGAAGCGGGTATAGGCAAGGCCGTGCCGGCCGGCGCGCGTCGGCATCACGCAGTCGAACATGTCGATGCCG
>DASRGK010000093.1:0-6953 GCA_035651055.1 Bauldia sp. | reverse complement strand
CGCCCCCCTGAAAGCCGAAGCCACGTACGCCGAGCGGCCGGAGACGACCGTCTTCGCCATCCTCGCCGCAACCAGCGTCTGCCACTGCCTCAACGATACGATGCAGTCGCTGCTCCCGGCGCTCTACCCGGTTCTCAAGAGCACCTTCGCGCTGAGCTTCGCCCAGGTCGGGCTGCTCACCTTCGTCTTCCAGATCACGGCATCGCTCCTACAGCCGATCGTCGGGCAGGTGACCGACCGCTACCCGCAGCCCTATTCGCTGCCGGCCGGCATGGCGTTCACCTTCAGCGGCCTCATCCTTCTCTCGGTCGCGGACACCTATCCGCTGCTTCTCCTGTCGGCGGCGCTGATCGGCTGCGGTTCGGCGGTGTTCCACCCCGAATCGTCGCGCATCGCGCGGATGGCCTCGGGCGGCCGGCACGGCTTCGCCCAGTCCTTCTTCCAGGTCGGCGGCAATGTCGGGTTCGCCATCGGGCCGCTGCTCGCCGCCTTCATCGTCGTGCCGCGCGGGCAGTCGAGCATCGGCTGGTTCTCGCTGCTCGCGCTCACCGCCATGCTGATCCTCTGGCGCGTTTCGGCCTGGTACAAGGCGGAGCGGGCGCGGATCGCCAGACGACCGCCGAAGCCGGTCGTCCACCGCTTCGCCGGCTTGAGCCGGAAGAAGGTCGTCACCGCGATCTTCATCCTCGCGGCGCTGGTCTTCTCCAAGCACTTCTATCTGGCCGGCCTCGGCAGCTACTACACCTTCTACCTGATCGAGAAGTTCCACGTTTCGGTCCAGTCGGCGCAGCTACACCTGTTCCTCTTCCTGGTCGCTTCCGCGATCGGCACGCTGGTCGGCGGGCCGATCGGCGATCGCGTCGGGCGGAAAGCCGTCATCTGGGTTTCGATCCTCGGCGTGCTGCCCTTCACCGTCGCGCTCCCCTATGCCGACATCTTCTTCACCGGCGTCCTCACGGTGATCATCGGCCTCGTCATCTCGTCGGCCTTCTCGGCCATCGTGGTCTTCGCCCACGAACTGGTGCCGACCCGGATCGGCATGATTTCCGGTCTCTTCTTCGGCCTCGCCTTCGGCATCGGCGGCCTCGGCGCCGCGGTCCTCGGCGTGCTTGCCGACGCGACCAGCGTCGAGTTCGTCTTCAAGGTCTGCGCCTTCCTGCCGGCAATCGGCCTGATCACCTGGTTCCTGCCCGACACGTCGAAGGCGCGCGTCGCCGTGGCCGCGGCGTGATCGGGCGCGCGGCCATCCTCGCTGCCGTCATCCTCCTTGCCGGCCATGCATCTGCCGGCGAGTTCTGGACCGGCACCTGGGTCGGCGGCTACGAGAACGGCGGCGCAGGCGTCCAGTTGATCATGGTCGGCGACGAGGCGGTCGGGCTCAGCTGGCGCGACGACTATGTCGCCGGCCTCGCTTCGACGGTCTCTCCTGATGAGCAGACCCTCAAGCTCGCCTGGACCGGCGGCGATGCCGTGGTTACGCCTGGCAAGGAAGACGGGACCGCCGCCATGGTGATCCACGAGCCCGGCAAGCCGGACGTTCGGATCGCGCTCGACCGCGAGACCGAATAGCCCCTCTTTACCCGCCGAAGAGCCGCCGGAAGAAGCCCTTGCGCTTGGGCGGCGTACCCGGCGTTTCGCCGACCTCGGCGGGCGGGACCGGTCCTGCCGCGGTCTGCTGGTCGGAGAACTGCCAGTCCGGGTCGTCGGACAGCGACACCACGTTGCCGATCGGATCGGCCGACGCCACCGCCGGTCCGGGTACGTTGCCGGGATCGCGGAAGCGGTAGTTGCCCGGCAGATCCGCGACCGCCAGCCCATCCAGCGCCGGCGCCATGAACCGGTGCCATGCCATCGCGGGGAGGTTGCTCCCCGAGGCCTTTCTGGTCGGCGTTCCGTTGTCGTTGCCGAACCAGACGCCGGCAACCAGGTCCGCCGTGTAGCCGACGAACCAGGCGTCGCGGAAATCCTGCGACGTGCCGGTCTTGCCCGCTGCCGGCCAGCCGGCGATCGCCGCCGACTTGCCGGTGCCGGTGTCGAGCGTCTGGCGGAGCATCGAGTTCATCATGCCGACATAGACCGGATCGACCACCACGCCCGGCCCGTCGCCGTTCCGCTCGTAGAGCACCTTGCCGCCGGCGGTCGTGATCCGCTTGACGACGTGCGGGATGACGCCGGTGCCGCCATTGGCAAACGGCGCGAAGGCGCCGGTGAGTTCGAGAAGGTTCACCTCCGAGGTGCCGAGCGCGATCGAGGGCGTTGCGGTGAGCGGCGAGTTGATGCCGAGGCGGTGCGCGGTGGCGGCAACGGCGGCCGGTCCGACCTCCTCGGTGAGCTGCGCCGAGACGGTGTTCAGCGACAGCGCCAGCGCCGTCTGCAGCGTCACCGGCCCGAGATATTTCCGCGAGAAGTTCTCCGGACTCCAGCCCTTGATGGTGACCGGCTGGTCGATCCGCACGGTTTCCGGCATCAGGCCGTGTTCGAGCGCGGTCAGATACACGAACGGCTTGAAGGCCGAGCCGGGCTGGCGGTAGCCGTTGATGGCGCGGTTGAACGGGCTGAGGTTGTAGTCGCGCCCGCCGACCAGCGCCTTCACCGCGCCGGTCGGGTCCATCGCCACGAACGCGCCTTCGCTCACACCATACTTGCCGCCTTCGTCGTTGAGCGTGGACGCCAGCGCCTGCTGCGCGAGGCCCTGCAGCTTCAGGTCGATGGTGGTGTCGACGACGATGTCCTCATCGAAAGCGCCGACGAAGGACGGCAGCTGGTCCATCACCCAGTCGGCGACGTAGCGGCCGCTGCCGCCGGCGACGTCGCGGACCGGCTTGATCGGCAGCGACATGGCAAGGCTCGCCTCGCGGTCGCTGATGTAGCCCTGCTCACGCATGGCGGCGAGCACGACCTGCGCGCGGCTCTCCGCCGCCTCGGGGTCGAGGATCGGCGAATAATGCGTCGGCGCCTTGAGAAGGCCGGCGATGGTCGCCGCCTCGGCGAGCGTGACGTTTCGCGCCGACTTGCCGAAATAGCGCCGCGCGGCGGCGTCGACCCCGTAAGCGCCGGCGCCGAGATAGACCCGGTTGAGGTAGAGCTCGAGGATCTGCTTTTTCGTCAGGCTTGCCTCGAGCCAGACGGCGAGGATCGCCTCCTGGATCTTCCGCTCGAAGGAGCGGTCCGGCGTGAGAAACAGGTTCTTGGCAAGCTGCTGGGTGAGCGTCGAGCCGCCCTGCACCACGCCGCCGGCCCGGAAATTGGCGATCGCGGCGCGGACGAGCCCGATCGGATCAATGCCGAAATGATAGTAGAAGCGCCGATCCTCGATGGCGATCACCGCCTCCGGCAGATACGGCGGCATCTCGTCCAGCGATAAGGTCGCGCCGGCCGTGTCGCCCCGATTGGTGATGAGCGTGCCGTCGGAAGCGACGATGCGGACGTTTACCGGGCGGGCCGGCAGCGTCCATTCCGAGGTCGGCGGCAGCTTCGCCCAGTAGTACCCGACGACCGCGGTGAGCCCGGTAAAGCCGATGATCCCGACCACCAGCGACCAGTAGGCCGTCCGCCGGAGGATGCGGCTGAAGAGGCCCCGTTTCGGCCCGTCGCCCCGCGCCTGCCTTTTCTTGCGGCGGGCGCCGCCGCCGAAGAACCGCCGCCGCAAGCGCGCCGCCTTCGGGCGCGGCCCGCCTCCCGGGCGATCGGCCTCACGCAATCCGAATCCGAGGAAACCATCGCCGCCTTTGCCCTTGGCGGAATCGGCGCGCGGCTCGACCCGTTCGCCTGACGGCTTCTTCCTTGCCACGCCGAGATACTCCGCACGCACCGCCGCCGGTCTGGCCGGCGGCAGCTCGTTGGACGGTAAATCGGGCGAGTTTAGGGGCGGTTAAGGGTGTGCGGGGCTGTAACGGCAGGTGACCGCGCTCTTGTCGCGGTAACAGCGAGAAAGACGTGGATAGCCGGGACAAGCCCGGCCATGACGTGAATAGGTCACCATGGCCGAGGCGCTCCGCGGTAGGTTGGGCACTTGCCTGCCCCACGATACGTCATGGCCGGGCTTGTCCCGGCCATCTACGCCTGCGGGCCTCACGTGCGCTTCTTCTTTCTGCCCCCCGACCCCCGAATTGCCTCAAAGCGGGTCGATTGGCACGGCCTTGGAGGGGTCGGCTTTCACTGCCTCGCAGGCAGGCACGACGTCCTCGCGCAGCCAGCGTTCGACTGCCGCGTCGCGCTCCTTCAGCGCGCGCAATCCTGCCTGCACGACTTCGCTCGCCGAAGCATAGGCGTCCGACGCCACCAGGCTGTCGATTTCAGCGTGGGATGATGGCTGCGATTGCGCGCTTCAGGCCTCGCCATCCCCCCTCCGCATCCCCATAATCCGGCGATGCCCAATGCCCCCGCCACGCCGCCGCCGATCGGTCCCGGCGACCATGTCTTCCTCGTCGATGGCTCGTCCTTCGTCTTCCGCGCCTATTTCCAGGCGATCAACCAGGACGCCAAGTACAACTACCGCTCGGACGGCCTGCCGACCGGGGCGCTCCGCCTGTTCGCGACAAAGCTCTACCAGTTCATCCGCGAGGGCGCGGTCGGCGTGAAGCCGACGCACCTGGCGATCATCTTCGACAAGGCCGAGCAGACCTTCCGCAAGGAAATCTACCCCGACTACAAGGCGCAGCGTCGCGAGCCGCCGGATGACCTGAAGCCGCAGTTCCCGCTGATGCGGGAAGCCGTGAAGGCGTTCCGCCTGACCCCGGTCGAGAAGGCCGGCTTCGAGGCCGACGACATCATCGCCACCTACGCCACGCAGGCGCGGAACGCCGGCGCCGACGTGCTCATCATCTCGTCCGACAAGGATCTGATGCAGATCGTTTCCGACAAGGTCCAGTTCTACGACTTCGAGTCCGGCCAGAAGGGCCGCCCCGGCTACCGGCCCGAGCGCCGCATCGATCGCCAGGGTGTCATCGATTATTTCGGCGTGCCGCCGGAGAAGGTGATCGACGTCCAGGCGCTGGTCGGCGACACCTCGGACAATGTCCCCGGCGTGCCCGGCATCGGCGTCAAGACCGCGTCGCAGCTCATCGTCGAATATGGCGACCTCGACACGCTCCTCGCCAAAGCCGGCGAGATCAAGCAGCCGAAGCGGCGGGAACTCCTCACCACCTATGCCGAGCAGGCGCGCCTCTCGAAGCGCCTCGTGACGCTCGACTGCAATGTCGAGATCGACATCCCGCTCGCCTCGCTCCGCCTCGAGGAGCCGGATCCGAAGGCGCTTTTGTCGTTCCTGAAGGCAATGGAGCTGACGACGCTCACCAAGCGGGTCGCGGAAGCGACCGGCGTCGATGCCAACAACGTCGAGGCCGACCCGACTCTCCGCTCGGCGAAGCTCCACACCGCAACGCAGGAAACCCGCCTCGCGCCCTCGCCGAAGAAAGAGGACGCGCCTGCCGCGCCCGCGCCGGCGGCGCCCGCTGCTGGCGCCGACTCGCCCGCCGCCCGCGTCGCCTTCGGCGCCGCCGCGGCGACCGCCGTCCCGATCGACAACTCCGCCTATGAGACGATTCGGGATGCCGCCCGCCTCGACGAATGGATCGCCGCCGCCTACGCCGCCGGCAAGCTCGCGCTTGCCGCCGCGACCGGCGACGGGGCGATCTGCGGCATCGGCCTTGCCACCGCGCCGGGCCGGGCCGCCTACATCCCGCTCGCGCACCGCGCCGGAAATGCCGACCTTCTTGGCGGCGGCCTCGTTGCCGGCCAGATCGACGCGCGGTCGGCGTTCGCCAAACTCAAGCCGCTTCTCGAAGACCCGGCGATCGTCAAGGTCGTCCACGACGCCAAGGCGCTCTGGATTCTCCTTCAGCGCGAGGGCATCCGGCTAGGCCCCGCCGACGACCCGATGCTCGCCTCCTATGCCCTCGACGCCGGCAAGGGCGGCAGCGGCCTCGGCGAGCTTTCCGAGCGCGTGCTGGCGCACACGCCCGCCGTCCGCAAGGACGCGCTCGGCTCCGGCAAGAACGCGATCGGCTTCGCCCAGTTGCCGCCGGAGACGGCGACCGCCTTCGTCGCCGAGGAAGCAGACCTGACGTTCCGCATTGCCCTTGCGCTTCGCCCGCGCCTCGTCGCCGAGAGCGTCACCACCGTCTACGAGACGCTGGAGCGGCCGATGATCGAGGTGCTGGCGCGGATGGAAGAGCGCGGAGTGCGCGTCGACCGCCAGATTCTGTCGCGCATGTCGGGCGAATTCGCGCAAAAGCTCGCGGGCTACGAGGCCGAGATTTATGCGCTCGCCGGCGAAGAGTTCAACATCGGCTCGCCGAAGCAGCTCGGTGACATCCTCTTCGGCAAGTTCGCGCTGCCGGGCGGGTCGAAGACGCGCACCGGCGCCTGGTCGACCAGCGCCGATGTGCTCGAGGAACTCGCCGCCGCCGGCAACCAGCTGGCCGCCCGCATTCTCGACTGGCGACAATTATCGAAGCTGAAATCGACCTACACTGACCTGCTCCCCGAATTCATCCGCCCCTCGACCGGCCGCGTCCACACGTCCTACGCGCTTGCTTCCACCACCACCGGACGCCTCTCCTCCTACGACCCGAACCTGCAGAACATTCCGGTCCGCACCGAGGAAGGCCGGCGCATCCGCACCGCCTTCATCGCCGAGCCCGGCCACAAGCTGATCTCCGCCGATTACAGCCAGATCGAGCTGCGCCTGCTCGCCCACATGGCGGATATCCCGGCGCTCCGGCAGGCCTTCTCGGAAGGGCAGGACATCCACGCGATGACCGCGAGCGAGATGTTCAACGTGCCGGTCGCCGGCATGCCGGCCGATGTCCGCCGGCGCGCCAAGGCGATCAACTTCGGCATCATCTACGGCATCTCCGCCTTCGGCCTCGCCAACCAGCTCGGCATCCCGCGCGAGGACGCCGGCGCCTACATCAAGCGCTACTTCGAGCGCTTCCCCGGCATCCGCGATT
>DASRGK010000092.1:0-28351 GCA_035651055.1 Bauldia sp. | reverse complement strand
TGCCACTCCGTCCCGCCGCCCCAGTTGATGCCGCCGGTCATCACGCGGTCGAAGCAGCGCCCCGGCTCGGCCGCCTTGCTCGTCCCCTTGCAGAGGTTCTTGACGTTGGCCGGGTTCCAGGTCGCGCTGCCCGCATAGTTCCACGGGATATTGCCCTGGACGAAGTTGAAGCACGCCGTCTCCGCAGCCGTGGTAGATGCCGGCGGCGGACCCGACCCGTTGCAGGCCGGGATCGCCTGCGGCCACTGCACCCCAGCTGCTATCTTTCCCTGGAAGCAGGAGATCGTTGCGTTGGCGTTGTTGGTGCCCTTGCAGAGATTGAGGGCATTCTGCCATTGCCACTCCGTCCCGCCGCCCCAGTTGATGCCGCCGGTCATCACGCGGTCGAAGCAGCGGCCCGGTTCGGCCGCCTTCGAGGTGCCCTTGCAGAGATTCTTGACGTTGCTCGGGTTCCAGCTTGAGCTCCCCGTGTAGTTCCACGGAATGTTGCCCTGAACGAAGTTGTAGCAATCGGTCTCCGCCGAAGCCGCCGCCGGCCGTGTCGCCGAAAGGAGCCCGGCAAACGCAATTGCCGCGAAGAGAAAGAACGCCGGCACGATCGCCGGCCAGATGAGACGCGCTCTGCGGTTCATGGTCGCCTCCTCAATTGCGCGGGCGCGGCTTTTGGGTGTTGGGCATTTGAAGAAAAGGCGCGCCCGCTTCCTGATATCGAGGCGATGCTACACGCGCCGCGCGGACCTGTCGCGATCAGGCGGCCGGCGTCAATATGGCGGCGGTTGCCTCGCCGAACAGGTCGGCTTCCGTCGGCGGTTCGAGGCCGAGCGCGATCCGCACCGGCGCGAAGCTCCGCCGGTGGTGCACCGAGGCGCCGTGCAGTTGCAACGCCTCGAAATGCGCCGGGGTCGAGTAGCCCTTGTGCTCCTCGAATCGATAGTGCGGCATCGCCCTCCCGAGGCAGCACATCAGCCGGTCGCGGGTCACCTTGGCGACGATCGACGCGGCGGCGATCGACAGCGACAGTGCATCGCCCGAAACGATCGCCTCGGCCGGGCAGGGGAGGTTCGGGGGCAGCATGTTGCCGTCGACGAGCACATGATCGGGCCGGCAGGAGAGGCCTGCAACCGCCCGGCTCATCCCCCAGAGCGAGGCGCGCAGAATGTTCATTCGGTCGATGCGCTCGCGGCTGGCGATGGCGATGGCGACCGACGCCCGGGCGATGATGAGGCCGTAGAGCCGCTCGCGGTCGGCCTCGGTCAGTTTCTTTGAATCGTCGAGCCCGTCGGGATAGCGCCCGCGTTCGAAGACGACCGCCGCCACCACCACCGGCCCGGCGAGCGGCCCGCGCCCTGCCTCGTCGACGCCGGCGACAAGCCGCGCGCCCCTCCGTTTTGCCCGGCGCTCGAACCGGTCTGTCGGCGGTCCGGGCGGCGGCAGGTCGAGGAGGGTTGGCGAATCGGAAGTGCGGCGAGGCATGGCGCCATCGTGTCGGTCCACGGCCTGCGGTTCAACCTCGGCAACGCGCATAGACGAAAAAAGCCTCCGGCATCGCTGCCGGAGGCCCGTAATTCACACCCGTGGCGAATGTCAGGCGTGCGCGACCTGCCGCGGACGACCGGCCGAATGGGCGAAGAGCAGAACCGCCGCGATCGCCGCAGCGATGACCACGCCCATCACCGCCAGGGTCGTCACGTCCTCGGCCGTCGGCTTCAGCGCCATGTTGGCGACCACTGCATAGAGGATGACAAGGTCGATCCGGCCGATGACCAGCAGCTTCCGGGCTGCGGCCAGCGCCTCGTCGCTGAGGCCGCCGTCACGTTTCACCATCTCCGCGATCTTCTGCGAGCGCGGCTTCAGGATGAACAGACCCATCGCAAAGGTCGTGAAGAAGCCGATCAGGCCAAGGATGATCCAGAGCTGGTCGAAGCCCCAGCCGCCATCGATAACGAGCGCGACGCCGAAGGCGAGGGCGCCGAACGAGGCCGGGATGAAGAGGACCGGCGCGAGGCTGCCATTGTCGCGCAGCGCATGGACGATCGCCGCCCGGTCGTTCGACCGCGAGGCGCGCGTCGCCTGGATCTGCAGAAGGAACCCGGCGCCGAGCCAGATCACCGCACAGGTGATGTGGAAGAAAAGAAAAACGTTGTACCAGTTCATGGCAGCACCTTGTTCTGACGATTGCGATCTTGCGCGGGGCGCGCGCCGCTCGGCGGCGCGCGGGGCGGACCATAGCCATCGCCGCGCCGGCGTCAGTGACGCGTTTCACACGCGCCGAGGTGGCGCCGGTCAGAACAGGGCGAGCTGACCCGTCTCCTCCTTCGGCGGTACGAACAGGTCGGTGCGGAGGCGCTTACGCCCGCCGTCGTTCAGCCCAAGCTTCCTTGCCGCGATCTCGAAGCGGCGGCCGATCTGCCAGGCATAGGGGCCGGTGCCGCTCATCCGCTCGCCCCATTTCGAATCGTATTCCTTGCCGCCGCGCATCGTCTTGATCACCGAGATGACGTGCTTGGCGCGGTCGGGATATTCGCGGTTGAGGAATTCGACGAAGACGTCGCGCACTTCCAGCGGCAGGCGGAGAAGAACGTATCCCGCTTCCTTGACGCCGGCCGCCGCCGCGGCCTCGAGAATCCGCTCGATCTCGGGCTCGTTGAGCGCCGGGATCACGGGAGCAACCATCACGGTCGTCGGCACCCCCGCCTCGGAGAGCAGGCGGAGCGCATCGAGCCGGCGCTGCGGCGTCGAGGCGCGCGGCTCCATTGCCCGCGCGAGCTTCCGGTCGAGCGTCGTCACCGACAGGGCGACCTTGACGAGGTTCCGCTCCGCCATGCGCGAGAGAATGTCGATGTCGCGCAGAACCAGCGCCGATTTGGTGACGATGCCGACCGGGTGGCCGGTCTCCTCAAGCACTTCGAGGATCTCGCGCATGATGCGGTAGCGGCGCTCGATCGGCTGGTAGGGATCGGTGTTGGTGCCGATAGCCATGGTACGGACCTCGTAGCCGGGCTTGGCCAACTCCTTCCGCAAAAGCTTCGCCGCGGTCGGCTTGGCGAAGAGCTTGGTCTCGAAGTCGAGGCCGGGCGACAGGCCCATATAGGCGTGGGTCGGGCGGGCGAAGCAGTAGGCGCAGCCGTGCTCGCAACCGCGATAGGGATTGATCGACCGGTCGAACGAAATGTCCGGCGATTCGTTCGTCGTGATGATCTTCCTGGGCTTTTCTTCCTGCACCTCGGTCTTGAACTCGGGCAAGCGGTCGAGGCTGCCCCAGCCGTCGTCGAAGGACTGCCGGTCGAGCGGCTCGAAGCGCCCGGAACGATTGCTTTCGGCGCCGCGGCCGTGATGCCGGTCGGCCTCGATCCGCACGCCAATGAACTCGTCCGCGACGATCGGCGGGCGGACCAGGACGAATCTTCTGGCGGGCGCGTTCATGAAACTATTCCTAGGGTGGATTGCAGAACAAATCAAGAACGATAGTGGAGATGTGGTCACGGCGCGGCGTTTTCGCAATCGCCAAGCCGGCAAAGCGCGCCTATGAAATCGCCAATGTTCACCGTGATCCTCGCGACCTGCGACGACGAGCTGGCGCTGGCGCAGGCGCTGTCGGCGCTGGTGCCGGCGGCGACCGAAGGGCTGGTTCGCGACGTGATCGTGGTCGACGGGGGCTCGCGCGACGGCACGCTGACGGTCGCCGACGTTGCCGGATGCGCGGTGGTCACCGAGGCCGAGGGCGGCATTCCGGCGGCCGTCGACCTCGCGCGGGCGGACTGGCTCCTGTTCCTCTCGCCATCCGGTGTCCTTGCTCCCGACTGGCCGGCCGAGGCGCTCGGCTTCGTCGACCGCGCCGTGCTTTCAGGCAAGGGCAGGGCGAGCGCAGCCGTGTTCCGCTATGGCCGCATCGAACCCGGGATCAAAGCGCGCCTGGCCGAGCTTGCGGCGCGCATGCGTTCGCGGCTGTTCATGGCGCCGCATGCCGAGCAGGGTTTGCTCCTCTCCCGCGCATTCTATCGCGCGCTTGGCGGCTACCGCGGGACCGGCGACGTGGCCAGCGCCGACATGGCGCGGCGCATCGGCCGCCTACGGCTGACGCTGCTCCGCACCCGCGCGATGGTCCGTGCCCCGCATCACGCGGGCGGCTTCGCGGCGAGAATGCGCAGAGCTGCCGGGCTGGCCCTGCTGGTCCTCCGTCTGCCGGCAGGGATTGCGAGCCGCGTCTCTGGCTAGGGTTTGGGGAAGTGCGGCAAGGGCAGTGGTCCGAGCGCGCCCAACGCTCCATTGATTGCGCCCCACACGATCTTCACGATCGCGTTCCAGACCTTCTCTAGCGTGACTAGGATCAGGGCACCGAGCGCGCGGATGAAGTCTTGAGCCATTTCTTCCAGACTCTTGGCGAAATGCGCCGCGTCATCCAGGCTCTCGAAAGCACCAGCCAGCGCCGCCTTCTTCATCAGTTCCGCGTGTTTGGCGAGGCGCTGGAGCTGTGCGCGGGCGAAACTCGTGATCATCCCGCCGTTCTGCTTGAGGATCTTGGTGACGGCCGTCTCGAGGTCTCCGAAGAGACTGCTTAAAGGCTCCAGTGGCGACATCGGTCGATCCTCAGCGTTGGAGTGCCTTTTCGTAAGTCAACGTGTTGACCATCTCGAATTCGAACTGTGATTTGTAGAGAGCGACGATCTCGGGTCGGAGACCGATCCGCCGGTCGCGATCGCGCATCTCGGTGATTTCGTCCGCCATGTGCTGCACGAAGAAAACGGTCGGTGCCGCAAAATCAGCCGGGTCGATGCCCGCGGCGCCGGGCAGCTTCTTCAGCGCTGCGATGGCGGCTGCGTGGCGCGGCGGCGTTGGGCGCGTCGCGACAAGCAGGCGAAGCGATTCGAGTTTCCCGATCGCGGTATCGTAGTCGGCCTGCCGATGGGAAAACGTCCCTGCCGAAGTTCCGGCGCTCGCGGCGGCGAGCACTTTCATGCCGGCCTCATTGGCTGAGGTTACGGCATCAACGATTGCCTTGTCGTAGTCAGGTGCAAGCTGGGTCAGGCAGCCGGCCAGACTCACGGAAAGCAGGAGCACCACGATGTGGCGCAACAGCTGTTCCCGGCTGGATATCAACTTCGCAAGCGCCGCAGACATCTCCGCCCCGCCAAATCGGGAGCAATCTAGCGGCAACTCGTTATGGTTGTCGAGTCGCGCGAGCGCTCTTTGGTCTTTGCAACTTCGCGCGCTTCAGGTGCTCGTCGAGCCGCGGCATGATCTCGACGAAATTGCAGGGCGCCTGGCGGTAGTCGAACTGCTTGACCAGGATTCCGTCCCAAGCGTCCCTGCAGGCCCCGGGTGAACCGGGGAGGACGAAGACGAACGTTTCGCCGGCGAGGCCCGCGGTCGCCCGCGACTGGATGGTCGAGGTCCCGATCTTCTCCCGGCTGATCGCGTGAAACACCGCAGAGAAGCCGTCCATCCGCTTGTCGAAGAGCGGCTCGATCGCCTCGGGCGTCACGTCGCGGCCGGTGAACCCCGTACCCCCGGTGGTAATGACGACGTCGACGTCCTTGTCGGCGATCCAGCGCTTCACGATCCTGCGGATCTGCTTCAGGTCGTCGGGGACGATGGCGCGGTCGGCGAGCTTGTGGCCGGCGGCGGCGATGCGCTCGGCAAGCACGGCGCCGGACCTGTCTTCCTCGATCGTGCGCGTGTCGGAGACCGCCAGCACGGCGAAGCTGACCGGGATGAAAGGGTGATCCTGCATCGCATCGGGCATCGGTGTCTCGCTCCCTAGGAACCCGGGGCTCTTGTGGCGATCACCCACCAGCCGGGGCGGGCTGCGCTGATGCGCGCCGCCGCCCGCTCCGCCGCCGCAGGGCTGTTGAAGATGCCGAAGACCGTCGCGCCGGAGCCCGACATGCGGGCGAAGAGGCATTCCGGGTCGCCCGCCACCACCCTGGTCGCCACCGTTACGGCGCGTGCTTCCTCCGCCGCCGGCTCCGCGAGGTCGTTCCGCGTCAGACGCAGCCATTGCACGAACTCGATGAGGTTCGCGAAACGGCCGGGAAGGGGCAGCATGGCGGTGCGCTCGCCGGCGGGCAGCCGGCGGAAGACGGCGGCCGTCGAGAGGGTTGCGCCGGGATGGGCGAGGACCAGCGGCAGTGCCGGCATGTTGGGCTGGGGGGCGATCCGCTCGCCGATCCCTTCGGCCCGCAGCGGGCGCGAGACGAGGCACATCGGCACGTCGGCGCCGAGCCGGAGCCCGACGCGGGCGAGCGTTTCGGCGGAAGCCTCGATCCCCCAATAGCGCGACAGCAACCGGAGCGCGGCAGCGGCATCCGCCGAACCGCCCCCGATTCCGGCGGCGACGGGCAGCCGCTTGGTCAGGTGCAGCCGCACGCCGCGGTACTGATGCCCGCCGAATTCCCGCGACAACTCGTCGGCCGCGCGGAGGACGAGATTGTCCTGCGGCCGTGTCGTGGTTTCCAGGTCGTTCGCGAAAGGTCCGTCCACGGTCAGGCGGGCGAGCGGCTCGTCGATCGGATGCGCCTCCACCGTGTCGCCCGCGTCGGCAAAGACGGTGAGGCTGTCGATGAGGTGGTAGCCATCGGTCCGGCGGCTCAGGACATGAAGCGCCAGATTGATCTTGGCGCGCGCCGTCTCGACCTTGGCGGCGACCCGGCGAATCTCCTCGGCGAGATCAGCCGTCGCTTCCACCATTGGCAGGCATACCGCTTTCCAGCTTCTTCACGATCTTGGCGCGCTCTTCCGGCTCGGGATCGAGATCGCGCGCGTGCGCCCACTGGAATGTCGCCTCGCGCTTCCGCCCGGCTTTCCAGAGTGCGTCGCCCAGGTGGTCGTTGATCACCGAGTCCTCGGGCTTCAGCTCCACCGCGCGTTCGAGCTGGTCAACCGCGTCGTCGAGCCGGCCGAGGCGGAAATAGGCCCAGCCGAGGCTGTCGACGATGTAGCCGTCGTTCGGGCGGCGGTCGACCGCCGCCTGGATCATCTTCAGCGCTTCGTCGAGGTGAATGCCTTTGTCCACCCACGAATAGCCGAGGTAGTTGAGCACCTGCGGCTGGTTCGGATCGATTGCCAGCGCCTGCTTGAAGTCGGCCTCGGCTTCGTCCCAGCGCTTGCTGCGTTCGAGCGAGACGCCGCGGAAATAGAAGATGCGCCAGTCCGCCTTCGCCTTGTCGGCGATGGTGGCAATGCCCTTGCTGTAGACATCGGCCGCTTCGGCAAAGCGGTCATGGGCGCGGTAAACGGCGCCGAGCGCCATGATCGCTTCGAGGTCGGACGGATCGCTGTCGGTGACGCGCTTGATGTGGGCGGCGCCCTCGTCGGTCTTGCCAATCGAGTCGAGACAGAGACCGGACTGGATGTCGGCGTTGCGGATGAGCGGGCTCGACGCCGGAACGCGGCCATAGACGGCCAGCGCCTCGTCGCACTGGTTGGCGCTCTGGAATACGTCGCCGAGCGCTATCAGCGGCAGGAACGCGTCGGGGTCGAGATAGTGCGCCGACTGGAGATAGGCCGCGGGCAGTTCCGTGCCTTCGTCCGTGCCGATGGCCGAACCGAGGCCGTAGAGCACCTCGGCCGCGCCTTGCTGCGCGGTCGCCGCGATCGGCGCGGGTTTCTTCCCGGCCTTGAGGTCGGCGAGGAGGTCGCGGATCACCGGGTTGAGCGGCTGCGTCGCGATATAGGTCTCGAGCGCTTGTATGGCCTCGTCGCTCTTTCCGGCGCGCGCCAGGATTCTGGCATAGCTCTCGACGACGCGGAGCGCGGTCTTGTCCGTATTGTAGGCCCGCCTGATCGCTGCGACCGCATCGTCGGAGCGGCCGGCGGCATCGGCGATGGCGGCGTGATGGAAATCCTTGAAGATGCCGTACCAGCTCGGACCGCTGAGGCTGTCGACGGCGGCGAGGGCGGCGTCGGCGTGGCCGAGCGCGAAATCCGCCCAGGCACCGAGGAGGCCTCCGGTAAGCGCGGCGAGCGGCGCCTGTGCGCTCCGCGCCAGGCCCGTCTTGGCCTTTTCGTAGTCACCGCCCTTGATTGCCTCCGTCGCCAGCACCAGCCGCGCGATCGGGTTGCGGTCGTCGGCCGCCACGAGACGCTCGGCGAGCGACTGTGCCGCGTCGATCTCGCCGGCGGCAAGGCGAAGCACGAGCACCCGTTCGAGAAGCGCCGGATTGTCGTAATCGTCGGCAAGGGCCGCGCCGTAGTAGGTCGCCGCAGCCGAAATATCGTGCGCCTTGTCGGCCGAGCGCCCGGCGAGATAGGCGCCGGACAGCGATGTTGGCAGCCCGTCCGGGACGAGGTCCTGCGCGGTTACCGCCAAGGCGCCGGCCCCGCTCAGCGCTAGGGCCCCTGCAACGCAAGCCAGACGCAAGAGGGAGGTCAGAGCAGCTCTAGCCATGGCTGAAAAATCCCCGAGTCCGGGAAGCTCCTGAAGCAAGGATGCCGATCCGGCTGACCCTCCGCAAGCCGGCGCAACGCGCAGTGCTAATAGGCCCGGCCGATGCAGAAGTCGACTGCATCGAGAAGGGCGGATTTGTGTGGCGATTCTGGGAACGGGGCCAGGGCATCCCGGGCAACCGAGCCGAAGTGTCGCGCCCGCTCGATCGTGTCGTCGATCGCGCGGTGCTGCCGCATCAGCGACAAAGCGCGCTCGAAATCGCCGTCGCGGATGTCGCTTTCGACCAGGACCCGCCGCCAGAAGGCGCGGTCGTCGTCCGAGCCGCGGCGGTAGGAGAGAACCACCGGCAGCGTGATCTTGCCCTCGCGGAAATCGTCGCCGGTGCGTTTGCCGAGTTCCGCCGAACTGCCGCCGTAGTCGAGGGCGTCGTCGATCAACTGGAAGGCAAGGCCGAGATTGGTCCCGTAGGAACGGAAGGCGGCGCGCTCGGCGCGTTCACGCGCCCCGATCGCCGGTCCGACCTCGGCGGCGGCGGAGAAGAGCGCGGCGGTCTTCGCCCGGATCACCGCGAGGTACTCGTCCTCCGTGGTGCCGGTATTCTTCGCCGCGGCGAGCTGCATCACTTCGCCTTCCGCGATGATCGCGGCCGCGTCCGAGAGGATGTCGAGCGCATCGAGCGAGCCGACTTCGACCATCATCTTGAAGGCCTGGCCGAGAAGGAAATCGCCGACCAGCACGCTGGCCTGATTGCCCCAGACCATCCGCGCCGCGAGCTTGCCGCGGCGCAGCTCGCTCTCATCGACGACGTCATCGTGGAGGAGGGTCGCCGTGTGCATGAACTCGACGCTGGCGGCCAACTTGATGTGGCTGTCGCCGTCGTAGCCGCACATGCCGGCCGCAGCGATGGTCAGCATGGGCCTCAGCCGCTTGCCGCCGGAGGAAATCAGGTGGCGGGCGACCTCCGGAATCATCGCCACATCCGAACCGGCACGCGAAAGGATGAGCGCGTTGACCCGCTCCATGCCCGGCGCGGTCAGCCGGACCAGCGGCTCGATGCTCGCGCTGTTGCGGCGCTTGGCTTCCTCGATCTGCAGGACGACGCCCAAGGGCAATGCTCCGTTATGCCGCGCGACAATAGGGAGTGGCGAAGGGCGGGACAAGGGAGCCGGGGTCGCGTCCGATTTGCGTTGGCCGCGCCGGCGTGGCTAGGTCAAGGCCGCACCGGCCCTCGGCAGGATCATGGAAGAACTCATCCGCACCAACGACCTCGTCCTCATATCGTTTATCGAGGCCCTGCTTCGCGATGCCGGGATCGATCTCCTCGTCATGGACCAGAACATGAGCGTGCTCGAGGGCTCGCTCGGCGTCCTGCCGCGCCGGATCATGGTTCCGTCCGCCGAGATCGAGGCGGCGCGGACACTGATCGCCGAGGCAGGGATCGGCGGCGAGCTGAAGCGCCCGGGCGGTTAGCGGCATGCCGGCGCCGGCCGTCACTACCGACGCATTTCTCGGAGGACGCGTCGTCGCGGTCCAGCCGGGGAAGGACCATCACCGTTCCGGTCTCGAGGCGGTTCTCCTCGGTTCGAGCGTCCCGTCCGACTTCGCCGGATCGATCGTCGACCTCGGGGCCGGGTCGGGGGTGGCCGGCTTCTGCGCCGCAAAGCGCTGTGGCGGCGCGAGCGTCCTGCTCGTCGAGCGCGAGACCGAGCTGGTCGAGGCCGCCCGGGCATCGCTGGCGCTTCCGGCCAATGCCGGGATCGCGCCGCGGGTCCGGGTTCTGGCCGCCGACCTCGCCGAAACCTCTGCCCTCCGCTCCGAGGAGGGGCGCGCCGACCTCGTCATCGCCAACCCGCCGTTCAATCCGTCGCGCTCGATGGCGCCCTCGCCGAAGGGCGGCCGCGCCGCCGCGCACGCGATCCGGGCCGGCGGACTGGAGAACTGGGTGCAGGCCGCGAACCGTCTGCTCAAGGCCGGCGGGCGGGTCACCTTCATCCTGCGTCCGGACAACCTGCCGGAACTGCTCGCCTCGCTTGGCGTCGCCTTCGGTACGATCGACCTGCTGCCCCTCCATCCGCGGCCGGGCGAGGCGGCCCACCGTCTGCTCGTCACGGCGCTGAAGGCGGGGCGCGCGCCGCTCCGCCTGCTGCCCGCGCTCTGCCTGCATGGCGAGACCGGCAATGCCTATCTGCCGGCGATTGAGGCTATCCTGCGGGAGGGGGCCGCGCTCACCTCGGCCGCTCCGGCTTGGCAAGGACGGCGCTGAGCCCCATTTCAGGAGGCGGCGGGTAAGCGAAGGCGCGCGATGTTCGAGCGGTTGCGGATTTGGTTCGGGCGGCGGCGCGCGGTGGTTCCGGTCGTCCGCCTGTCGGGCGCGATCGGCATGCCGATGCCGCTCCGCTCGGGAATCTCACTGGCCAGTGTCGAGGGGCCGCTGCAGCGCGCCTTTGCTCTGAAGAGCGCACCCGCGGTCGCGATCCTGATCAACTCTCCGGGCGGATCGGCGGTCCAGTCGCATCTCATCTACAAGCGCATCCGCAAGCTGGCTGAGGAGAACCGCAAGCCGGTCATCGTCGCGGTCGAGGACGTCGCGGCCTCGGGCGGTTACATGATCGCGCTCGCCGGCGACGAGATCGTCGTCGACGGCTCCTCGATCGTCGGCTCGATCGGTGTCGTCTCGGCGAGCTTCGGGTTTCAGAAGTTGATCGAGAAGCTCGGCATTGAACGCCGCGTGCATACGGCCGGCACGAGCAAGTCGATGCTCGACCCGTTCCTGCCCGAGCGCGAGGAAGACGTAGCGCGTCTCGCCGGCCTGCAGCAGGAAGTCCATGGCGCCTTCATCGATCTGGTCCGTTCCCGTCGAACCGCGCTTGCCGATGATCCCGACCTCTTCACCGGCGCATTCTGGTCTGGCGCGCGGGCCGTGAAGCTCGGCCTTGCCGACCGCGTCGGCGAGCTTCGCGAGGTTGTGAGCGAGCGTTACGGCGCCGACGTGATCCTGAGGCCGCTCGGCGCCGAGCGCGGTTTCATCCGCCGGCGCCTCGGACTTGGCTCACCCCCGCCCGCCGCGGCGATGCTCGAAAGCGTCGTCGCCTTCCTCGAAGAGCGGTTGCTTTGGGACCGCTACGGCCTCTAGAATCGCGGGGAATGGGTCTCACCTTCGTTCTCGCGGTCGCAGCGATCGTCATCTACGTCGGCTGGCGCGGCGCGCGCCGCCAGCATGACCGCGTCGTCGAGGCATTGCGCCAGGCCGAGGCGGCTGTCCGGCGGGACACCCCGGTTACGCTGGAGAAGGACCCGCGCACGGGCGTCTACCGCCCGAAGCAATAGCCGCAGCCCGCCCGGACTTGCCGGCTCATTTGCTTGACGGTAACCCGCCGCCGCCTATAGCTGTCCGCGCCCTGCGAATGGCCGAGGTTTCCGTGCCCGAACCGCTCCCGCCCCACATGAGCCCGGAACGCTCGTTCCAGGGGCTGATCCTCACGCTGCAGCGCTTCTGGGCCGACTATGGCTGCGCCATCCTGCAGCCCTACGATATGGAGGTCGGCGCCGGCACGTTCCATCCGGCAACGACGCTTCGCGCCCTCGGGCCGAAGCCCTGGCGCGCCGCCTACGTCCAGCCCTCGCGGCGGCCGAAAGACGGGCGCTACGGCGAGAACCCCAACCGCCTGCAGCACTATTACCAGTTCCAGGTCATCATCAAGCCGTCGCCGCCCGACCTCCAGGGCCTCTATCTGAGGTCGCTTGCCGCGATCGGCATCGACATGGCCAGGCACGATGTGCGCTTCGTCGAGGACGACTGGGAAAGCCCGACGCTGGGCGCCTGGGGACTCGGCTGGGAGTGCTGGTGCGACGGCATGGAAGTGTCGCAGTTCACCTATTTCCAGCAGGTCGCCGGCGTCGAATGCTCGCCGGTCTCGGGCGAACTGACCTATGGCCTCGAGCGCCTCGCCATGTACGTGCAGGGCGTCGACAACGTCTATGATCTCAACTTCAACGGCCGCGATGGCGTCGACAGGGTGACCTACGGCGACGTCTTCCTGCAGGCCGAACAGGAATACTCGCGCTACAATTTCGAGTACGCCGACACGGCGATGATCAAGCGCCACTTCGAGGACGCCGAAAAGGAATGCCGGCGGCTTCTCGAACTGGGCCAGCCGCAGCCGGGCTCCAATGATCGGCACCATCGGCTGGCGCTCCCCGCCTACGACCAGTGCATCAAGGCGAGCCACGCCTTCAACCTGCTCGATGCCCGCGGCGTTATCGCCGTGACCGAGCGGCAGAGCTACATCCTGCGTGTCCGCGAACTGGCCAAGGCCTGCGGCGCGGCGTGGCTGGCGACCGAAGGCGGCGAGGCGTGATCCGATTCGATCACGTCAATATCCGCGTCACCGACCAGGAAGCCGTGCGCGATTTTCTCGTCGCCGTCGTCGGCCTCACGGTCGGGCCGCGCCCGCCTTTCAATTTCCACGGCTATTGGCTCTACCTCAACGACATTCCGGTCGTGCACCTCGCGCCGCGCGATCGCGAGGGCGCGGTCGGCTGGGTCAACCACATCTGCTTCTACGGCTTCGACTTCGACGATAAGGCGGCCCAGCTCCGCGCCGCCGGTTTCGCCATCAAGACGCAGCGCCTGCCGGGCGAGGGCAATCGCCAGATCTTCGTCGAGGGGCCGGAAGGGCTTCGCATCGAACTGCAGTGCCCGGAGAAGGTCGGGTGAGCACGCCCGAGGTCTGGACGAGCGGTGATGTTCCGCCGGGCCCGCGGACGATGAAGCTTGTCGTCAGGCCGAAGGCCTGGAAGGCGCGCATGTGGCGGGCCTTCGACGGCACCGTCCAGCCCCTGTTCCGCTTCGATGCTGAGGTCGATATCCGCAGCATCGAGGACCGGGCGCTCGGCGGCATGCTGATGCCGTTTCTGCAGGCGCTCAGGAATACGCACATCTACTGCGAGCGCGGCGCCGCCGTGGCGTTGCCGATGGCCTGGTCGGTCGGGCGTCTCACCGTCGAACGCGAGGCGGTGACCGGCTTCCTCCACCATGTGCTCGAGGATTCCTTCGGCGCGGTTCTCACCGGCCTGTTCGGAGCGGGCGACAGCCGCGCCGACCTCACCCTTTCTCTCGTACCCTACGAGATCGGCCGCGAGCGCCTCGTCTTCGCGCTCCGCGACTACGACATCGGCACCGGCAACGATTTCCGCTAGCAGCTTAGGTGATTTCGACCAGGCGTTCGCCGAGCGACAGGCCTTCGAGAATTTCGGGCAACGCCCGTGCGATCACGTCGTTGAGGACCCGGTTGGTCGTGTTCCCCAGCCTGATCCAGACTACGGCCGGGCCCTTGTTCCCGGCGCGGACGAGATCGACGAAGTCCTCGTCCTTGCTGATGATGACCGAGCCGAGGCGGATGGCGTAGTCCCATATTTCGCGGTCGGTGGCGGCGCCGAGGTCGATCAGGTTGACATGCTCGGCCGCGTGGCCGTTGGCGCGCAGGAGATCGGCGAGCCCGGGCGGAAGCTGCGCGTCGATCAGGAAACGCACGGATCAGGCGGCGACGATAACGCGATGATCGGTCGCGCGCGCGGCATAAGCCAGCGCGGCGGCGATGTCCTCGGCCGTCAGGTAGGGATAGTCCGCCAGCACTTCGCCTTTCGACGCGCCTGCCGCCAGCATGTCGACGATGTCCGAAACACGCATGCGCGTTCCCCGAATGCAGGGGCGCCCGCCAGCGACCTGCGGATCGACGGAGATGCGTTCGGAGAGGTGCGCCGTGGCCTCGGTCCGGCCGTCGGACGAACCGCGGTTGAGTTCCGACCATAGGACATTGATCCGGACGCCGGCGCGAGGCGTACGCCCCCAAGGAAGAAGGAAGCGGGTGAGAGCAATCGTCAGCTCTTGACCAAGTGCGGAGGCCGACGAAACGATTCCGAACCAGCGCCGCAGCTCGCGTTCGGTCGTCCCGCCGTGCGCGCCACCGTCTATCGTGGAGGTTTGGATGTACTGCCTGGCGCTGTTTCCCCGATACCCGACGAACTTGCTCGGACCAAAGGCCCATCCGTCCTCGGTCCGCACGGCATACCAAGCGCGGACACGCCCGAGGCGACTTTGCAGTTCCGTGCTCGAAGCCACGGCGGCCGAAAAGGCGAGGATATTTTCGGAGACGTCTTCCGCAGAGCGGACGAGGGCTGGCCCGATGTCCTTCATTGGGGTTCTCCATCTAAGGTGCACCTGAGATGCACCTTAAATTGATCGGTGTCAAGGCGAAGCGTCTTCGCGACGTGACTTAGCCGGTCCGCTCGACTAACAAGCACCACTTTCAAAGGTGCCCGATGCCTGAACTCCTGCTCGAACTCATCTCCGAAGAAATCCCCGCCCGCATGCAACGGAAGGCGGCGGAGGACCTGCGCAAGCTCGTCACCGACGGTCTGGTCGAAGCGGGTCTAATCTATGACGGCGCCAAGGCGTTCGTGACGCCGCGGCGGCTGGCGCTGACGGTCCATGGCGTGCCCGCGCGCTCGCCGGACCGCCGCGAGGAGCGGAAGGGCCCCCGCGTCGGCGCGCCGCAGCCGGCGATCGACGGCTTCCTCAAGGCTGCCGGGCTCTCCTCCATCGCGGAGGCAGAGATTCAGCCGGACAAGAAGGGCGACATCTACGTCGCGGTGACGACCAAGCCGGGCCGCGCCGCGTCGGAGGTGATCGCCGAGATCGTCACGAAAGCCATCCGCACGTTTCCGTGGCCGAAGTCGATGCGCTGGGGCGGGTCGTCGGCCGAGCCGGGGGCGCTCACCTGGGTCCGGCCGCTCGACGCGATCGTCTGCATCTTCGGCCCGGAGAACGAGGAGCCGGACGTGATCGCCTTCGCCATCGACGGCATCCGCGCCGGCAACGTCACGCGCGGCCACCGCTTCATGGCGCCGGCGGAGTTCACCGTGCGCCGCCTCGACGACTACGCGGCGAAGCTGGAGAAGGCGAAAGTCGTCCTCGATGCCGACCGCCGCAAGGACGTGATCCTGCACGCCGCCCGCGACCAGGCGCTGGCGCTCGGCCTCGAACTGGTCGAGGACGAAGGACTGCTCGAGGAGGTGGCAGGGCTGGTCGAATGGCCGGTCGTGCTCGTCGGCTCGTTCGACGAGGCCTTCCTCGACATTCCGCCCGAGGTGATCCGCACTACCATCCGCGCCAACCAGAAATGTTTCGTCCTGCGCAAGCCCGCCGTCCGCCCGGACGGGGCGCGCTCACCTCTCCCCGGCGGGGAGAGGTTGCCGGCCCGGTCGTCGGCCGGGACAGCGGGTGAGGGGGAAGGAACGCAGGGCACGAGCACCGAACTTTCCAACCGCTTCCTGCTCGTCGCCAATATCGAGGCGAGCGATGGCGGCAAGGCCATCGTCGCCGGCAACGAGCGCGTCATCCGCGCCCGCCTCTCCGACGCGCGCCACTTCTGGAACACCGACCGCCGCAGCCTGCCCGACCTCGATGCGCCGGCGATGCAGGAGGCAGCGAGGACGTTCGGCCTCGACCTGACGAAGCCGCTCGACCAGCGCATGGCGAAGCTCGCCTCGACCAACGTCGTCTTCCACGAGAAGCTCGGCACGCAGGGCGAGCGCGTCCAGCGCATCGCACGGCTGGCGAAGGAAATCGCTCCGCTGGTCGGCGCCGATCCGGCGAAGGCCGGGCGCGCCGCGCTGCTTGCAAAGGCGGACCTCACGACCGAGATGGTGGGCGAGTTCCCCGAACTGCAGGGGCTGATGGGCCGCTACTACGCCGCCGCGCAGGGCGAGGACCCCTCGGTCGCCGCGGCAATCGAGGATCACTACAAGCCGCTCGGCCCCTCCGACCGCGTGCCGACCGACCCGGTCGCCATCGCCGTGGCGCTCGCCGACAAGCTCGATCTGCTCGTTGGCTTCTGGGCGATCGACGAGAAGCCGACAGGGAGCAAAGATCCATACGCGCTACGACGGGCGGCGCTTGGTGTGATCAGAGCCATCGACAGTGCTCAATTGCGGCTGCGACTTTGGCGACTGGCGCTACAGGCGTTGACGCCTTTTGCAATTAAGCGTGTCAGAGCCTTAGCTCGTGTCGAACGTGGTGTGCTCGAACAGCTAGCCCGACGCCTAGATGTGTCGCCCATTCTCACTCAATGGGAAGATGAGATGGGCCACTTGGCGGAAGAGGTCAGAAAGAACGAACAGGCTGAGGCTCTTTCTCTGTGCAACAATCTTGTGGAGTTCTTCGCCGACCGCCTGAAGGTCCAGCTCCGCGAACAAGGCGCGCGTCACGACCTCGTCGATGCGGTCTTCGCGCTGGAAGGGCAGGACGACCTCCTCCTCATCGTCCGCCGCGTCGAGGCGCTCGGCAAATTCCTCGAAACTGACGACGGCCGGAACCTGCTCGCCGGCACCAAGCGTGCCGCCAACATCCTTCGCGACGAGGAGAAGAGGTCGGGCGAGTCGTATTCAGCCGATGTCGACCCCGCGCTCCTGGCGCTCCCCGAAGAGCGGGCGCTCGCGTCGGCCATCGAGGCCGCCATTCCGGCCGCGACGGCTGCCGTCGGCAGGGAAGACTTCACCGCCGCCATGTCGGCGCTCGCCCGCCTTCGCGCGCCGGTCGATGCGTTTTTCGAGAAGGTGCGCGTCAACGACGCCGATCCGAAGGTGCGGGCCAACCGGTTGCGTTTGTTGAACAGAATCCGGCAAGCGACTCTCGCCGTTGCGGATTTCTCGAAGATCGCGGGCTGATCGCGCGAGGGTAGTTGGGCTCGGCTACTGCCTCACCTGAGCCGTCAAATTCACTCCCACCGGCGTCATCCTTCGGCTTGACAGGAGGATCGGCGGCGGCCGCGCATCGAGCGGCGTTGTTCGGGTGGAACCCGATCCCCCGCTTTCGCGGAGGATGGCGAAGTGAGTGGAGCGGCTGACGAAGTGGAGCGACCGGCTGCGTTTATCGTCTCCGTTACCGCAGGAGCGAAATCGGGCAGCAGGTGACGCCTGCTGCCCGCGGCATTCCTGCCCGAAGGACCCTACATCCAGTACGGCGGCACGCCGTAATAGCCGTAGATCAGCGTATCGCGATCCCGGTTGCCGTCGTCCCAGCCCTCGGTCGAGCGGTATTTCGGCGCGCCTTTCAGCTGCTCGTCGGTCACGGCGACCTCGTAGCCGCCGAGGGTCGGATTGTAGGTAAGCACCGACCAGGGGAGGGGATAGGAATCCTCCCCGAGACCGAGGAACCCGCCGAAATTCATCACGGCGTAGGCGGCCTTGCCGCTCACCTTGTCGATCATGATCCGCTCGATGTGGCCGATCTTCTCGCCGGTCGGGCGGTAGACATTGGTGCCTTCCACCCGGTCCGATGCGATCAGCGGATGGGAAGGCCCCGTGCCGGCCTTGGCCGTGGTATCCCGCGAAATCTGGTTCATGGCGCACTCCCTTTGCGCTGCCTGCGTCCGGAGGAAACGGGCGCCCGCCGGCAATGTTCCGCCCTTGGAACTTGGGCGCGGCCGGCGCCTTAATGGGAGTGCGGCAAAGCGATTCGCGCTTTGACTGCAACGGGAGGGGCGGAAATGACCATCACGCTTGTCACCATTCAGCCGATCATCGCCCTGGTTGCCGGCATCCTGATTCTCCTGATGCCGCGCTTGCTTAACTACATCGTCGCGCTTTGGCTGATCTTCTTCGGGATCACCGGCCTATTCGGCCATTTGACCTGACGCGTACAGCCGCCGCCGGTTTCGGTTATGATTCGCGTCAGGGCAACCTGAGGCGCGACCATGATGGAATTCATTCTGGGAATTGCGGGGACCGTCGCCATCGTGCTCGGTCTCCTGGACGGTGCCAACGCCGTCCGGGCCTACCTCGAATCGGGCGGGCCGCTCCTCAACGCCGCGCTCGTTACCGCGCTGTCGGGGCCGGCGAGCACCTTCGTCACCGGCATCGTGCTCGCCGGTCTGGCTGCGGCGATCCGGCTGCTTCGCCAGATCCGCGATTCCAGCGACCGGACCGCACACTACCTCTATTCGATCACCCGCCCGTCGAACTAGGACCTAGCGATCTCGACGACGACCCGGCCGCGGACCTTCCCTTCGAGGATTTGCCGCGCCGCGTCCGGCAACTGGTCGAGTTGGATCGTCGTGGTCATCGCTGCGAGCTTCCTCCGGTCGAGCACGGCGGCGATCCGTTCCCAGGCGGCGATCCGCAGGGCTTTCGGCATGTAGACCGAATTGATGCCGAGCAGCGCCACCCCCCGCAGGATGAACGGCGCCATCATCGCCGGCAGGTCCGGCCCTGCCGCGCGCCCGACCGACGCGACCGCGCCGTCGGCCTTGGTCACCGCGAGGATGTTGGCGAGGATGCGGTGGCCGACCGCGTCGATGCCGGCCGCCCAGCGCTCCTTGCCGAGCTGCGGCACCTCGCCCTCCAGTTCGCTCCGCGGGATGATTCCGCTCGCGCCGAGCGACCTGAGATAGTCGGCCTCCTCGGGACGGCCGGTCACCGCATCGACCTCGATGCCCTGCGCGGCAAGGAAGGCGATCGCCATCGAGCCGACGCCGCCGGCGGCCCCGGTGACGACATAGCGGCCGCTCACCGGGCGATACCAGTGGCGCTCGAGCATCATGATCGCCAGCATTGCGGTATAGCCCGCGGTTCCGACCGCCATCGTCTCGGCGGCGGTCAGCCCTTTCGGCAGCGGGATCAGCCAGTCGCCCTTCAGGCGCGCCATTTCGGCATAGGCGCCGAGATGAGTTTCGCCGACGCCCCAGCCGTTGAGCAGGACCTTGTCGCCGGGACGGAAGGCCGGGTTCCGCGATGCGGTGACCGTGCCGGCAAGATCGATGCCCGGGACCATCGGGAAGCGGCGCACCACCGGCAGCTTGCCGGTGATCGCGAGGCCATCCTTGTAGTTGACCGTCGAATACTCGACGCGGACGTCGACATCGCCGTCCATCAGGTCGGCCGCCGAGATTTCGCGAAGGCCGACGGACTGAACCTTGGTGGCCTCGTCGCGCGTGACGAGAAGAGCCCTGAACTTGTCCATTCTTCTCAGGCGGCTGCCGGGCGGGGGACCTGACGCTCCACGATCGGCGCGTGAACGATGGCCGCGAACACGCCGAGCGCCACGGCCAGCCACCATACCACGATGTAGGTGCCGTACCGGTCGTAGAGCAGGCCGCCCAGCCACACGCCGAGGAACGATCCCACCTGGTGCGAGAAGAAGACGAAGCCGAACAGCGTGGCGAGGTAGCGCGTCCCGAACATCACGGCGACGAGCTGCTGGGTCGGCGGGACCGTCGAGAGCCAGAGCAGCCCCATCACCGCCGAGAAGACCAGAGTCGACGGTACGCTCGGCGGCAGGACGACATAGACAGCGATCGCCAGCGCCCGCGCGAGGTAGATGAAGGCGAGCAGCCAGCGCTTCGGCATGCGGCCCGAGAGAAGACCCGCCGAGATCGAGCCGACGATGTTGAAGCCTCCGATGAGCGCGATCGACCAGCCGCCATAGACCGCCGGAATGCCGATGTCGTTGAGATAGGCGGGGAGGTGAACGGTCGTGAAGGCGATCTGGAACCCGCAGACGAAGAATCCGGCGACCAGCAGCTGATAGGAGCGGTGGCCGAACGCCTCCCGCAGGGCCTGCACGATGCTCTGGTCGGCCTGTCCGGCCTGCACCGGCCGCGCCTTCGGCTTGCCACGGATGAACCAGGCGAAGACCGGGACGAGCAGGCAGCTGGCGGCAAGGAGAAAGAGCGCCGTTTTCCAGCCATGCGCCTGGATGAAGGCCTGCCCAAGCGGCGCGAAGATGAACTGGCCCGCCGATCCGGCGGCCGTGCCGAGCCCGAAGGCGAGCGTCCGCATGTGTTCGGGCAGGAGCCGGGCAAACGCCGCGAGCGCCATCGTGAAAGACGAGCCGGCGATGCCCAGGCCGACGACCAGGCCCGCGCTGAACTGGAACGAGACCGGGTCGGACGACACCGTCATGAGAAGCAGGCCGGCGGCATAGAGGAGGGAGCCTCCAACCAGTACGCGCCCGGTGCCGAGGCGATCGGCGATCATCCCGACGAAAGGCTGGGCCGCGCCCCAGGCAAGGTTCTGGATCGCGATGGCGAGCGCGAAGATCTCGCGGCCCCAGCCGTTGTCGCGCGTCATCGGCGTGAGGAAGAACCCCATCGTCGAGCGCGGGCCGGTGTTGAGCAGCGCCACCGCACAGCCGGCGACCAGGATCACCGGAACGGACGTGAGGAAGGCGGAACGCCGGGAAAGGGAGTTCATGGAACTGCGTATTCTACAGAAACGTCCGACGGCCACTCATGAATCTTGGTTATTTCTGCCATCGCGCCCGGACATGCCGCGGCCGCGAAGTTCGGTTGGAAATTTGCTCACTCCGTGCTTATATCTTGGGCGCTGGGTGCCGGCCTTTGGCCGGATGTTTTAAGGCCCGATATATGCTCAATATGAGTATATATCGACGAGGAGTTGGGCGCGATGGACGGTCTGGGTTCTGCGGCTCTCGACGTGGGCGAACGTGCCGGATACAGGCGGGCGCGCGGCGAGATTCTGCCGATGCCGTCGCTGGACTATACGCCTGAAGTCGCGCGTGAGACCGCGCATCTCTACGAGCGGGTGAAATCCGTCATACCGGCGATCGAGTGGCCGGTGATGGCCCCCTACGTGAAGGCGATCAACGACCTGAAGAAGGTCCGCAACGCCGTCATCCTCGCCCACAACTACCAGACGCCCGAGATCTACCACTGCGTCGCCGACATCGTCGGCGACTCGCTGCAGCTCGCCAGGGAAGCGTCGAAGACCGAAGCCGCGATCATCGTCCAGTGCGGCGTCCACTTCATGGCCGAGACATCGAAGCTGCTCAATCCGGACAAGATGGTGCTGATCCCGGATCGCCGCGCCGGCTGTTCGCTCGCCGCCTCGATTACCGGCGCCGACGTGCGCCTGCTCCGCGAACGCTATCCCGGCGTGCCGGTGGTGACCTACGTCAATACCTCGGCCGACGTGAAGGCGGAGAGCGACATCTGCTGCACCTCCTCGAACGCGGTGGAAGTGGTCGAGGCGATGGGCACCGACCGCGTCATCTTCCTGCCCGACCGTTACCTCGCCCAGTGGGTTGCCTCGCAGACCAAAGTGAAGATCATCGCCTGGACCGGCGCCTGCGAGGTGCATGAGCGCTTTACCGGCGCGGAGCTGCGCGAATACCGCGATGCCCACCCGGGTATCCAGATCGTCGCCCACCCGGAATGCCCGCCCGACGTGATCGCCGAGGCCGATTTCACCGGCTCGACCGCGAAGATGCAGGCCTGGGTGAAAACCAACCGGCCGGCCCGCGTCCTCATGGTCACCGAGTGTTCGATGGCCTCCAACGTCGAGGTCGAGGCGCCGGATACCGAGTTCATCCGGCCCTGCAATCTCTGCCCGCACATGAAGCGGATCACGCTGCCGAAGATCCTCGACAGCCTCGTCTACCTGCAGGACGAGGTGACGGTCGATCCGATGGTCGCGGCCAGGGCCCGCCGTGCCGTCGAGCGGATGATCAACCTCAGGTCCTGACCTCGCGTCGCTCCCCGCGAAGGCGTTCGCCATGCCGCTCGATGCCGCCAAGAGTCCGATGCTCGCCGATGACGTGATCATCGTCGGCGGCGGCCTCGCCGGACTGTTCGCGGCGCTCCGCATGGCGCCGCGCCCGGTCACTGTGCTCACCGCCGCGCCGATCGGGGAGGGTGCCTCTTCGGCCTGGGCGCAGGGCGGCATCGCCGCCGCGATGGGGCCCGGCGATACCGTCGAGAAGCACGTCGCCGACACAATCGCCGCCGGCGCCGGAATCGTCGACGAGAAGATCGCGCGCTTGCTCGCTTCGGAGGCGGCGGCGCGGGTCCACGACCTCCTCTCCTACGGCGTGCCGTTCGACCGCGACCTCGCCGGCCGCCTCACCATGTCGCGCGAAGCGGCGCATTCCGAGCGCCGCATCGTCCACGTGCAGGGTGACAAGGCCGGCGCGGCGATCATGGCGGCGCTGGTCGAGACCGTGCACAGGACGCCCTCGATCCGGGTCATCTCCGGCTACGTTGCCGAGGACCTGAAGCTCGCCGACGGCAGGATCGCCGGGCTTGTCGCGCGGAGCTCCCGCGGCGACGGACCGGCCGTCTTCTTCCCGGCCCGCGCGGTCGTGCTCGCCACCGGCGGGAGCGGCCACCTCTATGCCGTCACCACCAACCCGCCCGAGGCGGAAGGCGCCGGCCTCGGCATGGCGGCGCGCGCCGGTGCGGTGATCGCCGACCCGGAATTCGTCCAGTTCCATCCGACGGCGCTTGCCGTCGGTCGCGATCCGGCGCCGCTTGCCACCGAGGCGCTTCGCGGCGAGGGCGCGACACTCATCAACCGCGCCGGCGAGCGTTTCATGCTCGCCGTCCATCCGCTCGCCGAGCTGGCGCCGCGGGACGTTGTCGCCCGCGCCGTGCATACCGAAGTCGTCTCCGGCAGGGGCGCGTTTCTCGATTGCCGCATCGCGATCGGCGCGGAGTTCGCGGCGAAATTTCCGACCGTCTACCGCTACTGCCGCGATGCCGGGCTCGACCCGGAGAAGGACCCGATCCCGGTCGCGCCGGCGGCCCATTTCCACATGGGCGGCGTCTTCACCGACGCCAACGGCCGCACCTCGATCGACGGGCTGTGGGCATGCGGCGAGACCGCATCGACTGGCGCCCACGGCGCCAACCGGCTTGCCTCCAATTCGCTTCTCGAAGCGGTGGTATTCGGCGCCCGCGTTGCCGGTGATGTCGCCGCGCGCTTCCCGGACGCCGCCACCGGCGAGACGGAGTGGCAGCCGGACAGCGAGACGGGCGCCCCCGACGCTGCCGCCGTGTCGCGCCTCCGCGAAACCATGTCGCGCGACGTCGGCGTGGTCCGCGACGCCAGGGGCCTAGCCGCGGCCCTGACCGCCATCGACGCGCTGTCGCGGAAGGCCCGCTCGCCTCGTTTCGTCAACATGCTGACCGCGGCGAGGCTGATCGCGAGCGCGGCGCTCGCCCGAACCGAAAGCCGCGGCGGGCACTATCGGTCCGATTTCCCCGAGAGCGATCCCGACTGGCGGCATCGCACCTTGATCACGCTTGCCGATCTCGACCGGCCCGCCGGCGTCAGGGCGAGCGCGGGCAGGGTGGCTGCGTTTGACCGCTGAGCGGAACGGCGCACCGACCGTCCGTCCCCGGCTGGTGCCCGAACTGTCGGTTGCCAACCTTCAGGCCAGTCTTGTCTTCTGGCGGAGCCTGCTTGGCTTCAGCGTCGCCTGTGAGCAGAGCGAGACCGGCTCAGCCTGCCTCCGCCGGCCGGACGGTGCGGAGATCGTCTTGCGTGAGCACGATGGCGCGTTCGAGCTTGCCGCGATGGAGTACCCGCTCGGCCGGGGAGTCCGCCTGCGGATCGAGGTCGATGCCCTCGCCCCGATCTCGACTATCTTGTCCCGCCGTGCCTGGCCGATCGCGGAGCCGCGCACGGAGACCTGGCGCGCCGCGGGCGATCACGAAACAGGGGAGGCGTCGCTCATGGTCCAGGATCCCGACGGTTACCTGATCGCGCTCGTAGAGCGCCTCGGCGAGCGTCCCCGTCAGGGTCAGGAGCACGATTCATGACATTGCCGGTGCTCTCGCCGTTGCTCGTGACCGAGGCCGTGCGGAACGCCCTCGCCGAGGACCTTGGCCGCGCCGGCGATATCACCTCGCTCGCCACGATCCCGCCGGAGGCGACGGCGCGTGCCGCGATCGTCGCGCGGAAGCCGGGTCGCCTCGCCGGCCTGCCGCTCGCCGAGGCCGCCTTCCGTGAGATTGATGCGACCGTCCGTTTCGCCGCCCGGAAGCGCGATGGCGATGCGCTCGCCGCAGGCGACGTCGTCGCGCAGGTCGACGGTCCGGCCCGAGCGCTGCTCGCCGGCGAGCGGGTTGCGCTCAACTATCTCTGCCGCCTCTCCGGCATCGCCACCGCCACGGCGGGGCTCGTCGCGCTGATCGCCGGCACCCGCGCGAAGCTCTGCGATACGCGCAAGACGACACCGGGTCTTCGCGCCTTCGAGAAATACGCCGTCCGCTGCGGCGGCGGGGCCAATCACCGTTTCGGGCTCGACGACGCGATTCTGATCAAGGACAACCACATTGCCTCGGTCGGCAGCGTCGCCGAAGCCATCCGCCGGGCGCGGGCCTATGCCGGCCACCTGGTCAAAGTGGAGGTCGAAGTCGATTCGCTGGCCGCACTCAAGGATGCGCTCACGGTAAAGCCGGACGCCGTGCTCCTCGACAATATGGCGCCCGACATGTTGCGCGCGGCCGTGAAGATGGTCGCCGGACGCGCCGTCACCGAAGCCTCCGGCAATGTCACGGCGGCGACGATCGCGGAAATCGCCGCGGCCGGCGTCGATCTGATCTCGTCCGGGTGGATCACCCACTCCGCGCCGGCCCTCGATCTGGCGCTCGATTTCGAGCCGCCGGCGAGGCCGTCTCAGGCGAAGAAGAAGAGGTAGATCGCGACGAACGCGACGATCACTCCGATGATTCCGTAGGCCAGCACATAGCGCACGTTGTGGTCGCTTACGCCCGCGCGTGCATTCGGCGTGGGCTCGACGACCATGTCGCCGCTCTTCAACTCCGCGTCGTAGTCCGGGCTCGGCGGGATCTTGACGGTGGCTGCCATGGTCCGGTCTCCCGTTATTGCCGACATGGCAAAACGGAAAGGCCGCCCGCCGGGTTCCCCTAGCTCCAGCCGCCGCCGTAGGTCTTGTAGAAGATGTGACGGCCGATCTTGTCCATCTTCTTCATCTTCCGCGCCCAGCGCGGCCGGACGTAGGTGGCGTGGTAGTGGGTCGAGGTGCCGACATCGGCGAGGAACGTGCCGGTCGGGTTGGCGACGACCTTCCGCGCCAGCGACAGCGCGGCGTTCCAGGCCGACATGTCGGTGATCCGGTCGCGGATGCCGTCGCAGGCAAACGAGAACTGGCAGCGGTAACGCTTGTTCTTGTTCTGGTAGACGACGCTGCAGATCGTGTCCGGGTAGGCGGGGTTCTTGACCCGGTTGAGGACGACCTGCGCCACCGCGAGCTGGCCGGTCACGGGCTCGCCGCGCGCCTCGAAATAGATAGCGTTGGCCAGACACCGGATCTCGCTTTCCTTGTGGACGCTGGCCGGCAGCGGATCGTTCACCCAGGCGTGGTTCGCGTCGACGTTCGGAACCACGATCGTCGACATGACCTTGGGCTTGGCGATTACGGCATCGAACGGCGCCTTGTCGTCGGCGGGATTCTTGGCGGGAGCATAGGCGAGGAGAACGGGCGCCGGAGCCGCTGCGGCCTTGGCGGCGACCGGCGGAACCGGCGGCATCGGTGCCGGCTCGGGCGGCACGTATCGGAGGAGCGGAATCTCGGCCGAGGCCGAGACCGCGATCGCGGCCGGTTCCGGCGCGGCGACATCGGGCGCGGCAATCACGGGCTTCGGCGGTGCCGGCGCCGGTCGCGGCGGGATTATCGCCGGCCCGAACACGGCAGCCGTTTTCACCACGATTCCGGCCTCGGCGATGCGGGCGCGCGGCGGCAGGAGAAGGTCGCCCTTGAGCGCGCGGTTGACGTGGACCGGAATGGCGCCGGCGCGCGTCAGGCTCGCCGTCGTCATCGTGTCGACCAGAATGCCGGCCGGTTCGTGACGGGCCAACTCGCTCGAGGAAAGGGTGAGAAACGCCAGGGCGAAGATCAGGCGGAAGAGGATCGTAGGCTGCTGAGGCCGGGGCGGCCTCCGCATGTACGCCTTACGAATCCCCGTCGACGCAGTACCCACGCAACCCACCGGAACAGGACGCCAAAGGCTCGCGGCGCCACGCTTTGCGTTGTCTCTATTCCAGAGATGCCGGATTAACCTTGAAGACCGGTTAATGCGGCAGGGCAGGAGGCCCTCAGGTTTCGGGCTGTTCCGTCGAGGCGCGCTGGTTGATCGCGGCCTGCGCCGCGGCCAGCCGGGCTATGGGCACGCGGAACGGCGAGCACGAGACGTAGTCGAGGCCGACCCGCTCGCAGAACGCGATCGAGGCGGGGTCGCCGCCATGCTCGCCGCAGATGCCGAGCTTGATCCCGGGGCGCGCATGGCGCCCGCGTTCCGCCGCCCGCCGGATCAGTTCGCCGACCCCTTCACGGTCGATCGAGACGAACGGGTCGACCTCGATGATGCCCTCGCGGATGTAGTCGCCGAGGAAGGCGGCCGCGTCGTCGCGCGACAGACCGAAGGTCGTCTGGGTCAGATCGTTGGTGCCGAACGAGAAGAACTCCGCGGTCGCCGCGAGCTCGCGCGCCCGGAGCGCCGCCCGGGGCAGTTCGATCATGGTGCCGACCGTGTAGGCCGGTCGCGTCCCGCGTTCGAGCGCGATCGCGTCTGCGGTGCGGTCGATGAGCGCCTTCACCCGGTCGAGTTCGCCCTTCACCATCACCAGCGGGACCATGATCTCGGGGATCACCGGCGCGTTGGTTTTGAGGGCGGCGTCGAGCGCCGCCTCGAAGATCGCACGCGCCTGCATCTCGGCGATCTCCGGGTAGGAGATGGCGAGGCGCACGCCGCGATGACCGAGCATCGGGTTGAATTCGTGCAACGCCAGCGTCCGTTCGCGAAGGCGCTGCGGCTCGACATTCATTGCCTTGGCGACCTCGGCGATTTCCTCTTCGCTCTTCGGCAGGAATTCGTGGAGCGGCGGGTCGAGTAGGCGAATGGTGACCGGGAGGCCCGCCATGATCTCGAACAGCTCGGCAAAATCGGCGCGCTGCATCGGCAGGAGCTTGGCGAGCGCGGCGCGGCGGCCGTCGAGCGTGTCGGCGAGGATCATCTCGCGCACCGCGACGATGCGGTCCGCGTCGAAGAACATGTGCTCGGTCCGGCAGAGTCCGATCCCTTCCGCGCCGAAGGAGCGCGCGGCGCGCGCATCCGCCGGCGTCTCGGCATTGGCACGCACACGCATGCGGCGGGTCTTGTCCGCCCATTCCATCAGCTTGGTGAAATCGCCCGACAGTTCGGGCTGCTGCATCGCCACGGCGCCGGCGAGAACCTGTCCGGTCGACCCGTCGATGGTGATGACCTCGCCCTTCCCGAAAGTCCGGCCGCCCGCCACCATCATTTCCGCCTGAACGTCGATGCGGAGCGAACCGGCGCCCGAGACGCAGGGCTTGCCCATGCCCCGCGCCACTACCGCGGCGTGGCTGGTCATGCCGCCCCGCGCCGTCAGGATGCCCTCGGCGGCATGCATGCCGTGGATGTCCTCGGGACTGGTTTCGGTGCGCACAAGGATCACCTTGTGGCCCTGTCCCTTCAGCGTCGCGGCATCCTCGGGCGTGAACACGATTTCGCCCGAGGCCGCGCCGGGCGAGGCGGGAAGGCCGGTCGCGATCACGTCGCGCGCCGCGCTGCTCGCAATCGTCGGGTGCAGAAGCTGGTCGAGGGAGAGCGGCTTGATGCGCAGGATTGCCTCATCGCGCGTCAGCAGGCCCTCGTCGGCGAGGTCGGTCGCGATTTTCAGCGCGGCGGGAACGGTACGCTTGCCGTTCCGCGTCTGCAGCATCCACAGCTTGCCGTTCTCGATCGTGAACTCGATGTCCTGCATGTCGCGGTAGTGCCGCTCGAGCATGGTGCACACCTTCTTGAAGCGCGCGAAGACCTTGGGCATCGCCGCTTCCAGCGATGGCGCTTCGGCGCCCGCCGCGATCCGCGCCGCCTCGGTGAGGTGCTGGGGCGTGCGGATGCCGGCGACGACGTCCTCGCCCTGTGCGTTGATCAGGAACTCGCCGTAGAGCGCGTTCTCGCCGGTCGACGGGTTGCGGGTGAAGGCGACCCCGGTCGCCGACGTGTCGCCCATGTTGCCGAACACCATCGCCTGGACGTTGACGGCGGTGCCCCAGCTTTCCGGGATGCTGTTGAGGCTGCGATAGGTGATCGCGCGGGGGCTCATCCACGAGGCGAA
>DASRGK010000091.1:0-30468 GCA_035651055.1 Bauldia sp. | reverse complement strand
CCTGTCGCTCGCCCAGGCTTTCGACCGGCCCGACCTCGCATGGCTGGCGCCCGAGGCGGCAAACCACACCTGGTACCCGCAGCGCTTCCTCGTCCCGGCGGCGCTCAACCAGCCCTATCTCGATTCGGCCCTGGGCGTGGTTGGCGGGCTGGTCGACCATCTCGACCGCGACGGTATCGGCGCCGACCGGGTCGTCATCCTCGGCTTCTCGCAAGGCGCCTGCCTCGCCACGGAATTCGTCGCGCGCAATCCCCGCCGCTATGGCGGGCTGATCGCCTTCACCGGCGGGCTGATCGGCGACAGGATCGTGCCGGACGACTATTCCGGCTCGCTCGCCGGAACGCCGGTCTTCATCGGCAGCAGCGACCCCGACCCGCACATCCCGCTCGCCCGGGTGAAGGAGACGTCGGCGGTGCTGACCAGGCTCGGCGGCGAGGTGACGGAGCGCATCTACCCCGGCCTCGGCCACACGATCTCGATCGAAGAAGTGCGCGAGGCGGCGCGAATCCTCGACCGCCTGCGCACGGCCGCAGCCTAGAGCGGCTTCAGCCCGGCCTCGATCTCGCGCCGGCGCGGCTCCAGGAACGGCGGCAGGGCAAGGCGTTCGCCGAGCTTCTCCAGCGGCTCGTCGGTCGCGAAGCCGGGCCCGTCGGTGGCGATCTCGAACAGGATGCCGTTCGGCTCACGGAAATAGAGGCTGCGGAAATAGAACCGGTCGACCTTGCCGCTGTTGGGGATGCGCATTGCCCGCAGGCGCTCCGCCCAGGCGTCGTAGCTCTCTGTGTCGGGCGTGCGGAAAGCGACGTGATGGACGGCGCCCGCGCCCTGCCGGGCGGGCGGAAGATTGGGCTCCACGGCGACGTGCAGCTCGGCGGCCGGACCGCCCGCCCCCATCGCGAAGACGTGAACGGCGACGTTGTCCTTTCGCCTGTATTGGCGCTCCGGGCGCATGTTCATGACGGCCGTCAGGATCGCCTCCGTCGGCTTCACATCGGGGACGCTCAGCGTGATCGGACCAAGGCCGCGGATCTGATGCAGGGCCGGCACCGGGCTCTCCGCCCAGGGATGCGACTCGCCTTCGCCGCCATCGTCGACGAGGCTGAGGCGCTGGCCTTCCGGATCCTCGAAGTCGAGGGTCAGCCGGCCGTCGCGTTCGGCAACCGGCGCCTGCGCCACGCGGTTCTCGCCGAGGTGGGCAGCCCACCAGTCGAGCGCGGCTTTGCCGGCTACGCGAAGGCCGGTCCGGGTGATCGCATGGGTGCCGCGGCGCTCCCGGCCGACGGGCCAGTCGAAGAAGGTCAGGTCGCTGCCGGGACTGGCCAGCCCGTCGGCATAAAACAGGTGGTAAGCCGAGACGTCGTCCTGGTTGACGGTCTTCTTGACCAGGCGGAGGCCGAGTACATTCCGGTAGAAGGCGAGATTCCCCGGCGCGTCGGCGGACACGGCGGTGAGATGGTGGATACCGGTGAGCTGCATGGTTCGCACTCCCGCGGCGCTAGGCCGCCATGATGTCAACAGAATATTAGAGGACGTTCGTCATATGGGGATGCCGGGCGGTTGCCCGAAGCGGGCGGCATGCATGGCAGGCAGGAAGGGCGCGCACAGCGCCGGCCGGGCGTAGCGATGCGGCACTGGGTTCTGTTTCTGACGGCGGCGCTTCTCCTCGCTGCGGGCGGCATCGCCGAGGGCGCTCCGGCCTTCTGCAGCCGCCTCCAGGAAGACTACCTGGCGCTCGGCGACCAGACCTACCAGGACAGCTACCAGTACGACCGGGCGCGGGCGGCCTACGAGAACGTCCGCAACCAGGCGCGGGCGGCCGGCTGCATCGGCGGATTCCTCATCTTCAGGCCGCGGCAAAGCGGGCAATGCCCGGCGATCATGGCGCGCCTGCGCCAGGTGCAGCGCGACTATGCCAGGGCGGGCGGCAGCTTCGGGTTCCTCGGCTTCGGCCGGTCGAACGTCGAGATGGAGCGCGACCGCCTGCGCACCACGCTGTCGCTCTACGGCTGCGACATTCCCCAGATCGGCGGCTTCCGCACCGTCTGCGTGCGCACCTGCGACGGCTACTACTTCCCGATCAGCAACGGCACCGGCCGCAGCCGCTTTGCGGTCGACCGCGCCGTCTGCCAGCGCATCTACTCCCCCGACAAGGGCGACCTCTACTTCTACCAGGCGGGCGGCGAGCCGGATCAGATGGTTTCGCTCGACGGCTCGAAGTATGCCTCCCAGCCCTTCGCCTTCTCCTACCGGGCCGCCTACAACCCGAGCTGCGCGGCTGAGCTCAGCTCCGGTCTGGCCGCGCTCGCGGCGGCGGCGAAGAACCGGAAGAGCCCGATCGCGCTGGCGCTCCTGCCGGTACCCGCCCCCCGGCCGAACGGCGAAGACCCGGAAACGGCGATGGACACCGCGGGAGCGCTGGTGCTGACGGCCGGCGGCGACCCGGCCGATACCGTGGTGGCGGGCGCGGATGCGCAGGCCGTGCGCACGGTGGGGCCGGCCTACTACTACGCGCCGCCGATCAAGCTGGATGCGCTCGGCAGGAAGCCGGTCCGCCCGGCGAGCCTGCCGTTCATTTCGCCGGCCGAGGCGTCCGAGATAACGCCGCGGAGTCCGGAGCCGTAATCCGCCGAGGCTAGTTCGCCGGGGCCGTGGTAGCGGCCGGAGCCGGCTCGGCCGCGGGGGCCGGCGGCGCGGGCGCATCGGTCTGGCCGCCGGTCGTGCTGGAATTGCCGGTGTCGACCTTTCCGATCTTCACCATCGCATCCCAGCCGCTCCAGGTTACCTGATATTCGAAGTTGGCCTGCTCGTCGCCCGCATCGACATGCGCGGCGCACATGCGCGGCGAACTCGAATCGCCGGTCGCCTTCATGTCGCTGATCGACTTCACCTTGGCGCCGGTCTTCTCGAAGAGGCTCGTCAGAGTCTCGACCACACGGTCCGAGTCGCAGGCCGGAAGGACGAAGAAATCATAGATCTTCGCCGCACCGACGATCACCGCGACGACGGCGATGATGCCGTAGAGGTAGCGCATCCAGGGCGGCTGCGGCTTCTGCACCACGGCCACCGGCGGCGGCGTTCCCTCCGGCGGAACGGGGGACTGGGGCGGCGGATCGGTATTGCTCATATTACTCGTGCTTTCGTGTGGTCGGGCAGGCAGGAAGGCCGCGGGCCCTGCAATGGCGCCGGTGGAAGTCCCGTCCGCCTATCCTTTGGCGGCGGCGTAGAAGACATGCCGCCCGATGACATCGACCATCTTCATGCGGCCCGCCCAAACCGGGGAGGCATAGGTCGCGTGGTAGTGGGTAGCATTGCCGATGTCGGGGAGCACCTCGTCGCGCGGGGTGGACATCGCCTTCTGGGCGATCGCCATCGACCGGCGCCAGGCGAGGCGGTCGCGGATGCGGTCGGGGGTGCCGTCGCAGGCAAAGGAGAACTGGCAGCCGTTGCGGGCGCCGGCATTCTCATAGACGACGCCGCAGATGGTCTTGGGGAAGCCCGGCGTCTTCACCCGGTTGAGAATCACTTCGGCAACGGCAAGCTGCCCGATCGGGCTCTCGCCGCGCGCCTCGAAATAGACCGCGGTCGCCAGGCACTCGGTCTCGCGGGCATTCAGTTCCTCGCCGCTCGGGACATCGGCGGACGAGCCCGCGGGAAGACTGGCGAAGATCGGGGCGATCCGATCCTCGACGCCGTCGGCGGTGTCGGCCCAGGCGAAAAAGACCGGCATCCGGACCCCGCGCGGCGCGGCGGCCGGAGCGATCGCCTCGTCGTTATTCCACAATGAATCGAAGGCGTTAGAGACTGCCGGCACCCTGACGATCCCGGCGCCCGCGGACACGGTCGCGACGTCCGTGCCGGACGGTGGAACGTTGGACCACGCGCTGATGCCCGCCGAGCAGCCGACGATGCCGCCCGCCAGCATGAGGCTCAACAACAATGTCGGACGTTTGGGTCGTGTGCGTCGCGGCCCGGTCATCCCACCCCGTCTCTTCATGCAGGGGGCGCGATGCCCGCCTAGGCCGACCCCGGTCAGCCGCCTCCCGCGCCTTAAGTTTCACGCAGGGAACATGGCGACATTGTGGCCCAATTGGGGCAGATCGAATTCAGACCGGAAGTTCCAGGTTCTCCGGGGCCGACATTCGCTCCACTGCCTTCAGAAGGGCGAGGTCCCGGACGTTCAGCTCGGTGAGGAGACGCACCGCTTCGGGCGTGGCGAGCCGCTCGAAATAGGCCGGGTCATGCGCCCGATTGAGATGGGGCAACTCGACCGGCTGCCAGCCGAAGGCGGAACACAGGCTCGCCATCAGGGAATCGGCCATGTCCGTCGAGCGCAGCATCCAGCGCTCGTCCTCGGTGTCGGGGAGGGTTTCCGGCGAAGGCCCATCGAGGCCGAGCATCCAGCACTGGGCATTGGTGACATCGGCCCGGTAGGCGGTCGATTTCTCCAGTGCCTGGGCCACGGAGAGATTCCTGAGTTCCGCGTGGAGCGGATGGTGCCAGTCCCCCTCCTGTATGTAGTGGAGCAGCGAAATCGCCCGGCGAACCGGGTCGCGGACCAGACTGGCGACAATCCGCGGGGCAACGACGAGATGCCTGAAAGCGGCGACGCTGACGTGACCGCCCACGGCATCGAAGGACTTGAAATCGGCGTGGGTCATCCGCCGCTGCGCCTCGAAGGATTCACGTGAATCCAGCCAGAAGACGCTCTGGTTTCCGCGCAGGACGCGAAGCGTGTCGCGGATCGCCGATCCGCCGGTCTTGGGAATATGAACGAAGCAGAGGGTCGGTTTCGTGGCCGTGTCAGCGGCGAAAAGCCCGGTCTCACCCGGCCCGGCGGCCAGATCCGCTCCGATCGATTGCAGCGCGAGAGATCCCACGGGCCTCCGGCCCTTCTCCGGCTGGGGCATGTTCGCCCGCAGCAAAATCCGACCCCGCGCGACTCAGACCCTGCGCGCGAGCCGATAGAAAGCGTGCTCGCCGGAATCGCTTTGTGTCAAGGCGATTACCGCCGCGGCCCGCGGCCGGCCCCGAGGCGCGCTGATCCTACTCCGCCGGCTCGACCGCCATCGGCCGTGACGAGGCCGGGGCCGCATTTGCCGGCGGCTTCGCCATCGGGTTGTTCGGGTGGGTCGTCCAGTTGCGGTAGCCGGTCGCCGGCGCGCCGGTGTGCGGATCGACGCCCTCGGTGATCCGCTCCATCGTGATGCAGTTCTCCACCGGGCAGACGTTGACGCAGAGATTGCAGCCGACGCACTCGCTGTCGATCACCTCGAAATGGCGGCGGCCGTCCTTCACCGACGTGATCGCCTGGTGCGAGGCATCCTCGCAGACGATGTGGCAACGGCCGCATTCGATGCACAGGTCCTGGTTGATCCGCGCCTTGGTGACGTAATTGAGGTTCAGCTGCTGCCAGTCGGTGACGTTGGGCACGGCGCGGCCGACAAGGTCGGAGAGACTCATGCCCTTCCCGTCGAGGTAGCGCGACAGGCCCGAGGTCATCTCGCTGATGATCTTGAAGCCGTAGGTCATCGCGGCGGTGCAGACCTGGACGGTGCCGGCGCCGAGCGCCATGAACTCGGCCGCGTCGCGCCAAGTGGTGATGCCGCCGATGCCGGAGATCGGCATGCCGCGGGTCTCCCTGTCGCGGGCGATCTCGGAGACCATCGACAGCGCGATCGGCTTCACCGCCGGGCCGCAATAGCCGCCATGGCTGCCCTTGCCGTCGATGGTGGGCACCGGCGCGAACAGGTCGAGGTCGACATTGGTGATCGAGTTGATGGTGTTGATGAGCGAGACGGCGTCGGCGCCGCCCTTCCTGGCGGCGCGCGCCGGATAGCGGATATCGGTGATGTTGGGAGTCAGCTTGACGATCACCGGCATGCGGGTCGCGGCCTTGCACCAGCGGGCGACCATCTCGATGTACTCGGGCACCTGGCCGACGGCGGAACCCATGCCGCGCTCGCTCATGCCGTGCGGGCAGCCGAAATTCAGCTCGACGCCGTCGCACCCGGTCTCCTCGACCGCGGCGAGGATGAACTTCCAGTTCGGCTCCTCGCAGGGCACCATCAGCGAGACGACCAGGGCGCGATCGGGCCAGTCCTTCTTCACCCGCTTGATCTCCTGCAGGTTCACCTGCAGGGCGCGGTCGGTGATGAGCTCGATATTGTTGAGGCCGATGAGGCGCCGGTCGCCGGCATGGATGGCGCCGTAGCGCGGGCCGGCGACGTTGACGACCGGCGGGTCTTCGCCGAGCGTCTTCCAGACCACGCCGCCCCACCCCGCCCTGAAGGCGCGGACGACGTTCACTTCCTTGTCGGTCGGCGGCGCCGAGGCCAGCCAGAACGGATTGGGCGACTTGATGCCGAGGAAGTCGGTGCGGAGATCTGCCATCGGTTCGACCCTTTCAGATTTCCCGTCGTTTGGTAGGCGTGGTATTCCCACCATGCTGGACGTTCGCGAGATTGTAGCGATGAGCGACGAACTGCAATTCACCATCAACCTGCGGCCCGAACCGGAAGGCGGTTTCACGGTTCTCGTTCCGGCTTTGCCGGAAGTGGTCACCTATGGCGCGGACGAAGCCGAGGCGCTCAGAATGGCACAAGATGCCATCGAGCTTGCCCTGACCGTGCGGCGCGATCAGGGGGACGAGATCCCCGCCGACGTCAGACCGCTGACCCGCACGCTGACGGTCAGAAGCGCCGCATGACGTGTCGCGCCGCAAACTGACAGGGCTCAGTGGCCGGCTGATAGTCCGCGCTCTGCAGAGAGGTGGTTTTGAACTTTTGCGAGTGAGCGGCAGCCACCACATACTGGCCAGGCCCGGTGTTTCAGGCGCGCGGGTTGTGGTGCCCGTCCACGGATCGAACGACTTGCCACCCGGCACCGTGCGCTCGATCATCGCACAATCAGGACTGACCCTCGACGAATTCATCGCGCTCCTTTGAGCCGATCCATCGGGCGTCAGCCGCCCATCAGCGCGCGGTGAATGGACTCGGCCGCAACCTTGCCGTCCTCGACGGCGGCGACGGTGAGGTCCTTGCCGTTGGCGATGCAATCGCCGCCGGCCCAAACTTTGGCCATCGTCGTGCGGCGCTCGGCATCGACCTTGATGCGCCCGCCTTCCAGCGCAATGCCGGAGCCCCCTCCACCGGCCTGCGGCCGGTCCCCCTCCCCCGTTTCGCGGGGGAGGATCAGCGTCTGGCCGATCGCCTTGAACACCACGTCGGCGGGCAGCGTGAAGGTCTCGCCGGTCCCGGCGAGGCGGCCGTCGCGCTCGCTCGTATATTCGAACTCGATGCCGCGCACCCTGCCGTTCACCGCCTCCAGCCGCTTCGGCATGGCGTTGAACTTGATCTTGACGCCGTCGGTCTGGGCAAGCTGGCGCTCGTACTCGCTGGCGCCCATGCGTTCGGGGCCGCGGCGATAGACGATGGTCACGTCCTCGGCGCCGAGACGCTTCGACTGCGAGGCGATGTCGATCGCGGTCATGCCGCCGCCGACCACGACGATGCGGCGGCCGACGGGAAGCGTCGACAGGTCGCTCGCCTGGCGAAGCTCGGCGATATAGGCGACGGCGTCGCCGACGCCGTCGAGCGACTCCTCGGCAATGCCAAGCGCATTGACGCCGGCGAGGCCGATGCCGAGGAAGACCGCGTCGTATTTTTCGACCAGATCGGCGATTTGGAAGTCGCGCCCGAGCGCCTTGCCGTTCTCGACCTTGATGCCGCCGATCGACAGGATGAAATCGACCTCGCGCTGGGCGAAGCCGTCCGGCGTCTTGTAGGCGGCGATGCCGTATTCGTTGAGGCCGCCCGGCTTGGCGCGCGCGTCGAAAATGGTGACCTCGTGGCCGTGCATGGCAAGGCGGTGCGCGGCCGACAGGCCGGCCGGGCCCGCCCCCACGACCGCGACGCGCTTGCCGGTCGCCGGCGCGCGGGCAAAGGGCTGGACACCGTCCTCCGCCATCAGCACGTCGGTGGCGTAGCGCTGCAGGTCGCCGATGCGGACGGGCTTGCCTTCCGCCGCCTCGCGCACGCACGCCTCCTCGCAGAGCGTTTCGGTCGGGCAGACGCGGGCGCACATGCCGCCGAGGATGTTGGCCGACAGGATGGTCTGGGCGGCGCCCTTCGGGTTGTCGGTCAGGATCTCGCGGATGAAGAGCGGGATGTCGATCCCGGTGGGGCAGGCCTGAATGCAGGGCGCGTCGTAGCAGAAGTAGCAGCGATCGGCCTCGACGAAGGCCTGGTGCTTGTCGAGCGGCGGGTGCAGGTCGCGGAAATTGGCAGCGTATTCTTCCTGGCTGAGCCTGCCGGCAGCAATGTCTGGCGTGTCCATGGCCATCCGGCCCTCACCTGCAGCGGACGGCCAAACCGGCCCCGCGCAAAAGCTTTATCATTTGGACAAATTACGGGGGAGGCGTCAAGCGCAAGGCAACCGGCGGGCGTCTGCCGTGCGACGCTGGCCGGGCCGCATTGTGCCCAATTTGGGCACAATGATATTCTTACCTGGAGATGCGGATCATCGCCCGGCGGACCTTGCGTGCTTTCGTCGAAGCGCGTTCCGGCCATAGAGACCACGGCGCGTTGAAGGCCGCGCTCGACGCGTGGTTCGATGAAGCCCGCAAGGCGCGATGGAAGGATACCGCCGAGGTTCGCCGAAGTTACGCCACGGCCAGCATCGTGACCGGCGAGCGGATAGTGTTCAACATCAAGGGCAACGATTATCGTCTGGTCGTCGCTGTCGACTTCGAACGAAGTATCGTCTGGATCAAGTGGATCGGCACGCACCGCGACTATGACCGGATCGACGTGAGGAAGGTCGAGCATGGCGGATGAAGTAAGGCCCATCAGGACCAACGCAGATTACGAGCGTGCGCTGGCGATGGTCGAGGCGTTATGGGGTGCCAAGGCCGGCACGCCGGAAGGCGACCGGCTCGATGTCCTCGCGACCCTCATCGACGCATACGAGAGCGAGCACCATCCAATGGACCCGCCGGACGCCGTCGAGGCGATCAAGTTCCGTATGGAACAGCAGGGGCTGACGCGCCGCGACCTTGAAGACGTCATCGGCACGCGCACGCGAATCGCGGAGGTGTTGAACCGGAAGCGGGGTCTGTCGATCGGCATGATCCGCCGGCTCAACCAGCGACTCGGCATTTCCGCCGAGGTTCTGATCCGGCCAAGCCGCGACAAGGCCGCGCGGACGCGATGAGGCCGGCCTTCGTGCCCGCGCTCGCCCTGGCGACGATGCTCGGCGGCGGCGCGCTTGCGGCGCAGCCGCCGAAGCCCGCGCACAGCAAGGTCGACGACAAGGCGTGCACATTCGAATGGAAGACGGGCGCGGGTATCGGGGTCTGGGCCGAGCGGTGCACGCTCTCCACCGGCGTGTGGGAGCTGAAATACCGCGCGGACCTTCCCGGTTTCGCGCTCACCATCGACGGCGGCGACGAGCAGGTCGTCATCCAGGTATTCCGGAAGCCTGCCGACAAGCCGATCGACGCGATCCTGCCGGACCTGGTGAAGCGCGGCTATATCAAGCCGACCGAGTGCGCCTTCGCGCTGGCCGACGAGCAGGTCACCGGCGCGCCGCCCGCCGGCCGGCACTACTTCGAGGTCGATCCGACCGGAGCGCGAAAGGCCGCATTCGACGCGCTGCCGGACGACGAAGTGCCCGACCCGCCTTGCGGCGACTACGGCATGGCGCCGGACGGGATAACGTTCTTCATGACCGACGATGCGCATCCCGACCGGGTCGTCTATCTGAACCTCGGGCAGGACGGGACGATGTTCGACGAGAGGACGGTGACCTTTGAGTAACGCGCTCGCCCGCGACTACCGCATCGACGCGGAGACGATCCGCCGGACGTCCGCGGCCGGCCTCGGCGACGCCGAATGGTACAAGTCGCCGATCCCCCGGAAGCAGCTGAAGGAGCTGATGCAGCGGCGCGACGGGCCGGCGATCCGCGACACGATCCTCTGGTTCGCGCTGCTCATCGGCTCCGGCGTCGGGGGGTTCCTGACTTTCGGGACGTGGTGGGCGGTGCCGTGCTTCTTCGTCTATGGCGTCCTCTACGGCGGCTCGACCGACTCGCGCTGGCACGAATGCGGCCACCGGACCGCGTTCAAGACGACGTGGATGAACGACTGGCTCTACGCGCTGGCGAGCTTCATGGTGTTCCGCGAGCCGACGCTCTGGCGGTGGAGCCACACGCGCCACCACACCGACACGATCATCGTCGGGCGCGACCCCGAGATCGGGGCGATGCGGCCGCCGGACATTGCCGGCATGCTGCTCAACGTCTTCGCGCTCAAATCGACCTGGGTCTCGCTGCAGGGGGTGCTCCGCCACGCCGCGGGGCGGGTCAACGAGACGGAGGCGACGTTCCTCCCGGAAAGCGAGCGGCCGAAGGTCTACCGGACCGCACGCATCTGGCTCGCGATCTATGCCGCGACCATTGCGCTTGCCATCGGCACCGGCTCGCTCCTGCCGCTCCTCTATGTCGGGCTGCCGACGCTTTACGGCGGCTGGTTCGTGATCTTCGTCGGACTGACGCAGCACGCCGGGCTCGCCGAGGACGTGCTCGACCACCGCCTCAATGCGCGCACCGTCTATATGAACCCGGTGATCCGCTTCCTCTACTGGAACATGAACTATCACGTCGAGCATCACATGTTCCCGATGGTTCCGTTCTATTCGCTGCCGAAGCTTCACGAGGCGATGAAGGCCGATTGTCCGCCGCCCTATCCGAGCATCCTGGCGGCGTATCGCGAGATCATCCCGACGCTGATCCGCCAGCTGAAGGACCCGACCTACTTCGTCGTCCGTCCGCTCCCCGCCGGCGCCAAGCCGTTCTCGGCCTACGCGCCGTTTGCGGAAGAAGGCAGCATGGTAAAGACGTGAGCGAGGGCTGGGTCGAGGCCTGCGGAGCGGACGAGATCGAGGTCGAGGATGTCCGCCCGTTCGATCACGGCGGGCGCTCCTACGCCCTCTACCGAACCGGGTCGGGCGAGTATTTCGCCAGCGATGGGATGTGCACGCACGAAGCGGCGGACCTCACCGAGGGCTTCGTCATCGGCAGCGTCATCGAGTGTCCGCGGCACAACGGGCGCTTCGACATCCGCACCGGCAAGGCGCTCGCCGCGCCGGTCTGCGTCGACCTCGTCACCTATCCGGTGAAGGTCGAGGACGGACGCGTCTGGGTAAAGATCGGGGGCTAGCCGCGCTCGGCTTCCTCGCGGCGCATCTCGGCGGCGAGCCATTGTTCCTCGGCCTCGGCAAGGGCCGCGCGCGCATCGGCGATGGCGATCGTCGTCCGGGTGAAGGCCGCCGGGTCGCGGCGGTAAAGGTCGGGCGCCGACAGGGCCTCCTCCAGCCGGCGCAGTTCCGAGGCGAGAGACTCGATCTTCGCCGGCAGCGTCTTCAGCGCGTGCTGGTCGGCGAAGGTTAGTCTGCGCTTCGGGGCGGCGGCGGGCGGAGGAGATGCGGCCGCGGGCCGCTGGCGCCCGCGCGGCGGCGGCGGAGGGCCGGCGGCGACCGGCGACCCGCCGCGCTGCGCCAGCATGTCGGTCCAACCGCCGGCATATTCCTGCCAGCGGCCGCCGCCTTCGCTGACGATGACGGACGTGACGACGCGGTCGAGAAAATCGCGGTCGTGGCTGACCAGAAGGATCGTCCCCGGATACGCGGCGAGCATCTCCTGGAGGAGATCGAGCGTCTCGAGGTCGAGGTCGTTGGTGGGCTCGTCGAGGACGAGGAGATTGGACGGCCTGGCGAGGGCGCGGGCCAGCATCAATCGGCCGCGTTCGCCGCCCGACAGCGCCTTCACAGGGGTTCGCGCCTGCTCGGGGCGGAAGAGGAAGTCCCGCATGTAGCCGACGACATGCCGGCTCTCACCGGAGATGACGACGCTGTCGCCGCGGCCGTCGGTCAGGAGATCGGCAACGCTCAGCCCCGGATCGAGGCCGGCGCGGCCCTGGTCGAGCGTCGCAATTTCGAGGTTGGCGCCATGCCGGACAGCCCCGGCGTCGGGCGACAGCACGCCGGTGAGCAGGTTGACGAGCGTGGTCTTGCCGGAACCGTTGGCGCCGACGATGCCGATGCGGTCGCCGCGCTCGATGCGGATCGAGAAGTCGCGGACGATCGGCCGTTCGCCGTAGCTCTTGCCGATGCCGGTCGCCTCGATCACCAGCTTGCCGGACGCCCGCGCCTCCTGGACGGTCAGCTCGACATTGCCCTGCGGCCGGTTGGCGCGGGCCCGCTTCCGCTCGGCGCGGAGGGCGTGAAGATCGCCGAGGCGTTTCTGGTTGCGCTTGCGGCGGGCGCTGACGCCGTAACGGAGCCAGTGCTCCTCGTTGACGATCCTGCGGTCGAGCTTGTGGCGCTCGCGCTCCTCTTCCTCCAGCACCTGGTCGCGCCAGGCTTCGTAACCGGCGAAACCCCTGTCGAGGCGGAGCGTGCGGCCGCGGTCGAGCCAGACGGTCGCCTCGGAGAGGTTTTCGAGGAAGCGGCGGTCGTGGCTGACGAGAACGATTGCCGAAGATGAAGCGCGGAGCGAGGCTTCCAGTCCCTCGATCGCGGCGATGTCGAGGTGGTTGGTAGGCTCGTCGAGAAGCAGGATGTCCGGCTCGGGGGCGAGCACGCGGGCGAGCGCCGCGCGGCGCATCTCGCCGCCCGAGAGCCGCGACGGATGCTCGCTGCCGGTGAGGCCCAGCATGGCGAGGAGATAGCGCGCGCGGTCGCGGTCGTCGCCCTCGGTCAGCCCGGCCTCGACATAGGCGCGGGTATCTGCATGGCCGGCAAGGTCGGGGACCTGCGGCAGGTAGCGAACCGTCGCCGAGGGCTGCAGGAAACGCGTGCCGCCATCCGCCTCGACCTCGCCCGACGCGATCTTGAGGAGCGTCGACTTGCCCGACCCGTTCCGCCCGACCAGGCAGACGCGCTCGCCGGCCCCGATCGACAGGTCGGCTCCGGTGAGAAGCGGCGTCCCGCCGAAGGTCAGCCTGATATCGGTGAGGAGAAGAAGCGGCGGCGCCATCTGCTGCAGCAATTACGGCGCGGAACCGCTCCGCGCTAGGACTTGATGCGGTAGCCGCTCCGGAAGATCCACGCAACGATGGCGAGGCAGGCGATGAGGAAGGCCAAGGTCATGCCGAGGCTCAGCCAGATGCTCACATCCGAAAGGCCGTAGAAGGCCCAGCGGAATCCGCTGATCAGGTAGACCACCGGGTTGAAGAAGCTCACCGCCTGCCAGAACGGCGGCAGCATGCTGATCGAATAGAAGCTGCCGCCGAGGAAGGTGAGCGGCGTGACGATGAGGAGCGGCACCAGCGACAGTTTCTCGAAGCCGTCCGCCCAGATGCCGATGATGAAGCCGAACAGGCTGAAGGTGATCGAGGTGAGCACCAGGAAGAAAAGCATCGCCACCGGATGCTCGATATGGAGCGGGACGAAGAGAGCGGCAGTGGCGAGGATGATCAGGCCGAGGATAATCGACTTGGTGGCCGCCGCGCCGACATAGGCGATGACGATTTCGAGGTAGGAGATCGGCGCCGAGAGCAGCTCGAAGATGGTGCCGGTGAACTTCGGGAAATAGATGCCGATCGAGGCATTGGAAATGCTCTGCGTGAGCAGCGAAAGCATGATCAGGCCCGGCACGATGAAGGCGCCGAAGCTCACCCCCTCGACCGCGGTGATGCGCGAACCGATGGCGGCGCCGAAGACGACGAAATAGAGGCTGGTGGAGAGCACCGGCGAGATGATGCTCTGCATCATCGTGCGCCGCGTGCGTGCCATTTCCGTCCGGTAGATGGTAGCGATGGCGTAGAGGTTCATCGGTTCACGCCCTCACCAGGCTGACGAAGATTTCCTCGAGCGAGCTTTCCTGCGTCTTGAGATCGCGGAACCTCAGCCCGGCGGTCGCGACATCCTGGAGCAGCCGGGTGATGCCGGTTCGCTCGGCCTGCGTATCGTAGGTATAGACGAGCTCGCAGCCGCCGTTGGCGAGCTGCAGCCCGTAGGGCGCAAGCGGCCCCGGTATCTCGGCGATCGGCTGGGCAAGCTGCAGGGTCAGGCGCTTGCGGCCGAGCTTGCGCATCAGTTCGGCCTTCTCTTCGACCAGCACCACCTCGCCCTTGTTGATGACGCCGATGCGGTCGGCCATTTCCTCGGCCTCGTCGATGTAGTGCGTGGTGAGGATGATGGTGACGCCGCCCTCGCGGAGCTTGCGGACCAGCTCCCACATGTCGCGGCGGAGTTCGACGTCGACGCCGGCGGTGGGCTCGTCAAGGAAGAGGATGCGCGGCTCGTGCGCCAGCGCCTTGGCGATCAGCACCCGGCGCTTCATGCCGCCGGAGAGCATCATGATCCTGGCGTCCTTCTTGTCCCAAAGGGACAGGTCCTTCAGCACCTTCTCGATGTGGGCCGGGTTGGCCGGCAGGCCGAAGAGGCCGCGGCTGTAGCTGGCGGTATCCCAGGGGGTCGAGAAGATGTCGGTCGGCAGTTCCTGCGGGACAAGGCCGATGATCGAGCGGGCGGCGCGATAGTCATGAACGATGTCGTGGCCGTCGACGGTTACCGTGCCGCCGGTCAGGTTGACGATGCCGCAGACGATATTGATCAGCGTCGTCTTGCCGGCGCCGTTCGGCCCGAGAAGCGCGAATATCTCGCCGCGGCGGATTTCGAGGTCGACGCCCTTCAGGGCCTCGAAGCCGCTCTTGTACTTTTTCGAGAGGCCGGAAATACGGATGACGGGCTCTGACATTCAGCCGTTCCTGAAGCGGGAGGCGGCCGGCATCGAATCGAATGCCAGCCGGAAGAGGTGGGGAACAGATAGGCATGCCCCGGCCAAGGTAAAGGCCGTATCTGCAGTCCCCCTTACCTGGCGCCCGAATTTTGCGATTCGCCGGAAAGACTTAGCCGCCGCAGATGAAGTGAAAACTGAGGTCAGGCCTGCGCCGCGCGCTTCCGCGGGGCGACCTTGCCGGACGCCTCCTGCCGGCGGCGCTCGCGGCCGTTCAGCCCTTCATCGCGCGGGCGCCGGTAGCCGTAGCGCTCGGCCGCGCGCGCCCGGGCCCTCGCCGCCTCGACTTCGCGATTGCGCGCCGGGGCGTTGGTCCGGAGCGCGTCGAGGAGACGGGTGGCCGCCGCGGCGACCTCGACGACCGCCGCGTTGAAGGCGGCCTCGTTCGCCTGCGAGGGCCGCGTGAAGCCGGAGAGCTTGCGGACGAACTGGATGGCCGAGGCCTCGATCTCGGCCGGCGTCGCCGGCGGGTCAAAATTGAAGAGCGTGCGGATATTGCGGCACATGGCGGCAATCCTCGTTTGAGCCAATCGTGGCAAAGGGCGGCGGTCGCCGGCGAGAATATAGGAAGGAGGCCGCCTAGCGCGAGGGCGGCCTCCTGATGCCCATGCGGCCGGCCGTCAGCGTATCGGCGGCAGGCAATCCGGCGGCGTGCCGCCGTTATCGCACGTCTTCGGGACGACCAGGATGTTCGGGTTCTTCAGGATAATCCCGGTATTGTTGGTCTTGGTATTGTTGTTGGTCTTGGGGGTGTCGGTCTTCGGCGTCTCGACCGGCAGGCACTGCAGACCCTTCTGATAGTAGCCGGTGTCGCATTTGCAGAGCGGGAAGTTGCCCGACGAATGCGGCCAGCACGGCAGCTTGATCACGAAGTTGCAGGAAGGCGGATTGCCGGTCGGCGGCTCGTTGGTCCGCGTGCAGATGCACTGGCCGAGGCGCGTGTTGTAGCGGGCGCCGGACGGACAGGTCGGGGTCTCGACCACCTTGCAGCGGGGCGGGTTGCCGGTCGGCGGCTCGTTGGTCGAGTCGCAGATGCAGCCGAGCTTGGTGAACTTGGCCCCCACCGGACAGGTCGGGATGGTGATCACGCGGCAGGAGGGCGGATTGCCGCTCGGCTTCTTGCCGGTGGTCTTGCAGATGCAGGCCTTCAGCGACTTGCTGTAGGTCTGGCCCTCCGGGCAGGACGGCGTCGTGTCGATCTTCGTCCGGTTGCAGGTCAGGCCGGTCTTGCTGACCGCGAGATTCCTGGCCGGCGGCAGGCCATCGGCGCAGACGCAGACGCCGTCGACCCGGGTCGTCCCCGGCACCGGGCACGGAGCCGGCGTGTTGACGTCGATGCAGGCCGACTTGCCGTCCCACTTCTGTCCATCCGGACAGCAGCCGCCGCCCGCCGACTTCGGGATGACGCGGATCGCCGGACAGGCATTGATGATCTTGCCGCAAAGCGGCGAGTTGAGGCTTTCGCTGGCGCTGGCGCTGTATTTGACTCCGTCCGGCGTCTTCAGGATTTCGGGCGGGACGGTCACGTCGGCGGTGTTGACGACGGTGCACTTGTTGGCGCGGGCGAAAGCGTCGGGCGCCTGCACGACGATATGAAGCGCGACCGACTGGCCGACCGGCAGGCTGCCGACGCCGAGGGCCGGATCGACCGCGAAGGCGGACTTTGGATAGGTACACTGCTTCTGGTCGTCGGTACCGACGCATGTCCACGGCGCCGACCAGCTGATGATCTTCGAGCCGGCGGGGGCGTGCTCGGTGACGAGGATATCGTTGATGTACGGATCGTTCGGTCCCTGGGCGGTGCCGGTCGAGGTCACCACGATGTCGAAACCGCAGTTGAAGCCGCCCGCAACCTTGGAGCAGCCGTTCGGATCGGCGGTCTTGGCGATCGACAGCGACGGCGGATCGCACGGGATAAGGATCGTGCCGAACGGCGGAATCTCGAGCGGCACCATCGGGATCTTTTCAAGGCCGTCGGCCTTGTCGTCGCCCGCGAAGGAATTGAAGCCGCTGTTCACCGGATCGATGATGATCGCCGTATTGACGATCTTGCACGCACCGGGCACGGCCATCGAGCCCGGCACTTTCAGCCCCGCGGTGTAGTGGAAACTCTCGCCGGGATTGAGCTTGCCTTTGAACACGCAGGCGTTCGGCTCTCCCGCGACGGGACACTCGAACTGGCTCATGTCCTGGCCGATGTCGAATGACGGATTCGTGTAGAAGGGGCTGATGTCAATGACCTTGATCGGCACGGTCGAGATACCCGGACCGGTGTTGGTGACCTCGACCCGATAGAAACAGACCCAATCGCTGCCGATCGGAGCGCAGTCGATGCCCGACTGCGGCTGCGGCAAGGGCGTCTTCGTGATCTTCAGGTTCACCGGATTGCACGGCAGGCTCGCGGTCGCGACCGCCTTGTCGTCGGCATTGCTCGTGTTGAGCGGGTTGTTGACCGGCTTGGTGATCGTGACCGTGTTGTCGATCTTGCAGGTCGCGGGGTTGTAGGCGAGCGCGTCCGCAGCGTTGAGGACGACCTTCATCTCGAAGAATTCGCCCGGGTTCAGAACCTTGCCCGGCGAGAAGGTGCAGGTCGCGCCATTACCGGCCGGCGTGCAGGTATCGCCGGGATTGAGCCCTGCGCCCGCAAAGGTGGTTCCGACCGGCACGGTCTCGCTGACCTCGATCGGGGAGCCGAACGGCCCCGGTCCGGCGTTGGTGAAGCGGATCGTGTAGTCGCAGTTCCAACCGCTCGCCGCCTTGCTGCAGCTGCCGGCCGTCTTGGTGACGACGATGTTGGTCGGCGTCGGCGCGTTGCTGCAGAGATTGGCGGGCAGCGTCGCGGTCGCATTGGCAACGTCGTTGGCGTTGTTGGTGTTCGTCGGACCGACGATCGGCAGATTGATCCCGGCAGTATCCTTGACCGAGCAACCGGCGCCCTGCACGCCCGCAAGGGTGGCGTTCTCGTGCAGCTTGAAGGTGGCTAGGCCGCCACCGGCGAGGTCGGCCGTCGCCAGGAAGCAGAAGGCCTGGTTCGCCGCAGCGTTGCAGGTCCATGCCGGATCGTCAGGCGAAATCGTAAGCTGGCTGGGCAGCGCCGCCTGATCGAGGATCGCGATCGGCCCCTTGTACTCGTTGGGCGAGGTGTTGCTCACCCGGATGGTGAAATCGCAGCCGACCGTGTCGCCGGTGAGCGTGCACGGGCCGACCGCCTTCTTCTCGATGGCGAGGTCGGTCGGGTTGGGCGGAACCGGCTGGCAGATCGCGCTCGGGATGGTGTCGATGTCCGAGCCGGTGTCGTTGCCGCCGATCTGGTTGGCGGCCGAGCCCGCCCCGGGGGCGAGAATGCTCGCGGTGTTCTTGACCTTGCAGAGCGCGATGAGGCTCTTGTCGACGGTGGTGATGGCCGAGGCCGCAAAAGTGCCGCCGGCGGCGATGAAGGTCGGTCCGGCCAGCTTGCAGTCTTCGATCGGGCCGGCAGGATTGCAGGTCCATCCGACGATGCTCGGCTCGGAGGTCGAGGGCATGGGCGGATCGACGACTTCGGAGAGTTCGAGCGGCCCGTTGAAATCGGCGGGGCCTTCGTTCTTGATCGTGATCTTGTAGACGCAGAGCCACACCGGCCCCACGTCCGAGCAGTTGAACGCCTCCTTCTTAAGCGACAGATCGGACTTGCCGGGGTCGCAGTTCTGGCCGAGCGCCTTGGCGGAGACGGTCGCGCTGTCATTGCCGACGCCGGTGTTCTGGGGCGAGCCCGGCACCGGCGAGGCGATCTCGGCCTTGTTCTCGACGAGGCACTTGTTGGCGGCCATGAGAGCGGCTGCCGGGGTCGACAGCTTGATGACCAGAGTCCGGGTGTCGCCCGGATTGAACGGACTGGCCGGCAGCGTGCATGAGGCCGTCCCCGGCCCGGCCGGCAGGCAACTCCACGGCGCGTTGAATGCGATCAGCGTCGCCGTACCGATCGTCTCGGTGACATGAAGCGGCTGCGTCTCCGCGCCCGGGCCGAGATTGGTGATGGTGACGGTGTACTGGCACTCCCAGTTGCCGCCGTTGAGGGTGCAGGACTGGGGCGTCGCGGCCTTTTCCAGCTTGAGGTCGGTCTGCTTGCCGATGGGCGGCTTGCAGTCCTTGCCCGGCACCTTGGCATCGGCGGTCGCCGTATCGTCGCTCGGATTGGAATCGCCGAAGCCCAAGGGCCACTGAATCTGGGCGACGTTGGTGAGGTTGCAGACCTCGACGGCAGGCGGCGCCGCCGCCTTCATGTCGACCTTGACGAAGAGGTCGATAGCGTCGCCCGGCATGAGGACGACCGGCGGGAAGGTGCAGGTGAACTGGCCCGGAGCCGGATTGCCGCAGGTCCACGGCGGCTGCGGCGTGAAGGTGACGATCGCGCCCGGCGGGTTGGCCGGCAGGAAATCGTTGACAGTGATCGGGCCGGAGAAGCCGATCGTGCCCGTGTTGCGGACGCGGACGGTGTAGCTGCAGATCCAGCCCTGCCCGCCCTGCACGCAGCTCTGCGGCGTCGCGGTCTTCTCCAGGGTGAGATTGAACTTGAACGGCGGCGGCGGCGGGAAGCCGGGCGGCGGCGGCGGCGGATAGTAGGTGTAGCCGCCCTCACAGGGCGCATAGACCTCGACGTCGCCGACATGGCCCTGGTTGGCATCGTCGCCGGTGACGCCATCGGCGTCGGCGAAATAGGACTGGGTCGGCGGATCGTTCTGCGGCCGCACCAGGCTCGCGTCGTTACCCTGCAGGCCGTGGATGATCAGCTCGCCGCCGGCGGCGAGTTCGGGCATCGCCGGGTTGTCGCGGAGCGAATCGCCGGTCGACCACAGGAACTGGCCGCAGGAATTGGTGCGCACCCAGCCGTGGCTCTCGTAACCGTAGCCGAGCGAAATGCCGCCGGTCGCGTTGCTGCCGTCCGGCCGGAAGCCGATGGCATAGGTGTCGGGCGTCGGAACCCACGCCCCGGGCGTCGCCGGATCGTCCGGAATCTCGCGCATGAAGCGTGCGACCGAGGACTGCTCGGGCGTCGCCAGGACCGAATAATCGTAGCTGCCGACCGGATCGCCGCGCTGGGCGAGAACGATCCGCCCCTGCGGATCGAAGAGCATGTCGGTGACCGCGCTCGCGCTCTTCAGGCCAGTGACGTCGAATTCCCAGCGCGGATCGCCGGCGAAGGATCCGTCGAGGCCGATGCCGATCGACCAGACCGACGGCGTCGCATCGTTGACGGCGTAGTAGAGGCGGCCGTTGTGAATGGTGAGCGCGCCGACCCGGCGCTCCTTCTGGGTGAAGCCCCAGGTCGCCGGATCCTCGCTGTTGAACGACGGATCGGCGATGTCCATCGCGCTGCCGTCGTCGGCAACCGGAGCGAGCCCGTGGGCCGGACGGCCGTCGACGCCATGGTCGAACGTGTCGATGATCGCGCCCGACTCGTCGAGGCGATAGATGAGGCCGGTGTCGAGATCGGAAACGAAGAACTGGCGGCTGACCTTGTCGAAGACGAGGTCGCCGATGCCGGGGCCATTATCGGCGCCGAGCGTGGTCAGCAGCCTCACCTCGCCGGTCGCGCCGTCGACCCGGTAGATGCTGCCCGGTCCGCCGCCGTCGCCCCATTGCCCCGGCATGAAGGTGGCGCCCGGCTGGCCGGTCTTCACCCGCTCCGGGCGGCCATCGCCGTCGCTGTCCGGGGTCACGATATTGAGGCCGAAGGCCGAGGTGGCGCCGAGGTAGATGTCCGGCGCCGGCGCATCGTCGAAGGTGATCGCGAAGACCTGGCCGACCTGACCGGCCTTGGCCGAAAAGATCGTCGGCGCGGGAATCTGCTGTCCGGCCGGCAGACCCGACGGCTGCAGCCGCAGGATGCGCATCGAGGCGCCGTTCAGATCGATGAACGTCTCGTCGAGCGGATCGATGCCGGCGGCGGGCGGCGGGCTGGGCGGGGTGACGCCGGAGAAGTTGGTGACGACCGCGTCGCCGGGAGCCATGATGCCCGGGACGAAGTCCTGGGCGCGGGCGGCTGTGAGGCCAGCGGAGATCACGAGGCCGGCGGAAGCCGCCACCAGAGCGCGGGCAGCAGCCCACGCCCGTTCCGACGAAAGCCGCATCGCATTCCTCCCCGTACCGGACGCCACCGGCAAGGCCACTTCCGGAAAGCGCCGCTTCGCCACCATACCACGCGTGCGGCCGTCCTGCACGCCGGCTCGGGGCGAAGTCGGTGAACGCGATCCGCTAAACTTCGATCAAATCGCAATCACACGTCGGGCACGCACTTGCCTGGCGCGCCATGCGTCCGTGGCCGGCACATGCAAAACGGCTTCAGGCCGATCGAATCGGCCGGGCAGCGCGCCTCGATCAGCGGCTTCTCGCAGCCGGGGGGATTGCCGGCGGGGATCGAGCCGTCGGGACAGCGATGACCGGGAACGAAAACGCGCGGGCGCACCAGCAATGACGGCGGCTTGAACTGCAACATCGGCTGTTGGCATTCCGTGCCGATCGGACAGAACGGCGTCGTCGCCAAAGCCTGCACCGGCTGAGGCAGAGCGGATGATGCGAAAGCGAGCGCGAGGGCGAGGAACCTACGCGACGCGGCCGTAATCATCCTCGAAGCGCTCGATATCGTCCTCGCCGAAATAGTCGCCGTACTGGACCTCGATCAGCGTCATCGGCGTTTCGCCGCGGTTGGCCATGCGGTGAATGGCGTGGAGCGGAATATGGACCGTCTCGTTCTCGCGGACGGTCTTCACCTCAAGGCTGTCCATCGACATGCCCACCGTGACTTCGGCCACCCCCTGGACCACCGTCCAGTGCTCGGCGCGGCGGCGATGGCGCTGCAGCGACAGCCGGGCGCCGGGCTTCACCACGATCCGCTTCACCTGATGGGTCTCGCCGATGTCGAGCGACTGATAGTAGCCCCAGGGACGATAGTGGCGCTGGCGGTCGCCGGCATTCTTCTCCGGCAGACGGTTGAGCGCGGCGACGAGTTCCTTCACCGAGTCGGCGCGCTCGCGCGGCGCGACGAGGACGGAATCGTTGTTTGCGACGACCACCAGATTCTCGACGCCGACAAGGCCTACCCGCGGCCCGTCGCTCGCGACGAAACTGCCGGTGGTCTCGACCAGCACCGCCTCGCCCACGGCATTTCCTGTCTCGTCCTTTTCCGAAGCGTCCCAGACCGAGGACCAGGTGCCGAGGTCGGACCAGTCGAAACCGGCGGCGACAACCGCCGCGCGGTCGGTCTTCTCCATGACGGCATGATCGAAGGAAATGCGCGGCGCCCGGGCGAATGCTTCCCGGTCGAGCGAGACGGTGTGGCCGTCGACCTTCGCCGCGTCGATCGCGGCCGCGGCGGCGCGTGCCACTTCCGGCACATGCCGGCGCAGTTCGGCAAGCGCCGTCCCCGCGGTCAGCGCGAAGTTGCCGCTGTTCCAGAGGTAGCCGCTCTCGATGTAGTGCTCGGCAGTCGACCGGTCCGGCTTCTCGACGAAAGCCACGACGCGGCGCACGTCCTTCGTCCCGGCAACCGGCTCGCCGGGGCGGATATATCCGTAGCTGGTCGCCGGCACGGAGGGCTCCACGCCGAAGACGACGATCGGTCCGCCGGCGGCGGCCGCGGCGGCGACCGCAACGCTGGCGCGGAAGCCTTCGGTGTTGCGGATGAGGTGATCGGCGGCGAGAACCAGCATCACGGCATGCTCGCCGTATTCGCGCGCCACCCAAGCCGCGGCGGCGGCAATCGCGGCGGCGGTGTCGCGTCCCTCGGGTTCAAGCAGGACGGTGGCCTCGATCCCGGCGGCGGCGAGCGCCTCCTCGACCAGCGGGCGATGCTCCTTGTTGGCGACGATCACCGGCGGCGAGAAATCGCGGCCGCTCACCCGGGTGAGCGTGCCTGCGAAGGTCGACTTGCCGCCGACCAGCGGCAGGAACGGCTTCGGCCGCATCTCGGTCGAGGCGGGCCACAGCCGGGTCCCGGCGCCGCCGCTCAGAATTACCGGAACGATCTTGTCGGTCACGGTGAACTGCCTTCCGCAAAGGTCGAACTGTCCGCGCTGTCTAGCCGATGCCGCGGGCGAGGGGAAACGCCGCGCTCAGATATCGTCGCGCCGCATCCGGCCTGCGGTCTGCTTCAGCCAGTCGAGCAGGTCCGCGGTCCGCGCCGTGGCGAGCGCGATGCGGCTGTCGGCGGCGCCGTAGTAGATGCGCACCTCGCCGTCGACCTCGGACCAGCCGCAGGGAAAGACGACCTTGTCGACATCGCCGAAGCGCTCGTAGTCGGCTTCCGGCTCGAAGACCCATTCGTCGGAGCGGTAGCGCACCTTTTCGGGCTGTTCGAGGTCGAGGAGGGCGAGACCGAGACGATAGATGGCGCCGGACGCGGTCATGCGGACGCCGTGATAGAGGATGAGCCAGCCCTCGTCGGTGCGCAGAGGCGGCGGCGACAGGCCGATCTTGTTGGCATCCCACCAGCCGCCGCGCCGGGCGCGGAGGAGGATGTGGTGATCGCCCCAGTGCCGCAGGTCGGGCGACCAGGAAATCCAGATATGCGCGCCGCCATGGCCGAAAGCGGGGACCGGCCGGTGCAGCATCGCCCAGCGCCCGCCGAAGCGCACCGGGAAGAGCGCCGCATCCTTGTCGTCGGGCGGCATTACCGGACCGAGACGCTGGAAGGTCTTGAAGTCCTTGGTCGTGGCCAGCGAGACAAGCGGACCGCCGACCGAGAAGGCGGTGTAGGCGATGGCGTACTTGTCCTGCTCCTCGAGATAGGTGATGCGCGGGTCCTCGACGCCCCAGATTTCTTCCGGGTAGTTGTCGGGATCGGCGACGAAGGTCGGCTTCTCGTCGAACCGCCAGTCGGTGATTCCGTCGTGGCTGCGCGCCACGGTCAGGTGCGAATGGCCGCGCATGTCCTCGACCCGCAGCAGCAGGAGCGTCTCGCCGCCGATGAGGGTGACCGCCGGATTGAAGACGGTATTGGCGCGATAGGGCAGATCGCGAGCGCGGATGATCGGATTGTTGGCGTAGCGCTGGAACAGGCCGCGGGTGTGGATCGGGTTGGCAGTCATCGAACGGTCTCCGTCAATGCGGCGCCGCCAGCCCCTGCGCCCCCGTGATGACCTTCAAGGCCGGGCGGCGCTGGGACGCAGGCTCCTCGGCCGGCTCGGCGACGCCCAGAACGGCGCCGAGTTCCAGCGAAGTGTGCAGCCAGGCCAGCGTCGATTCAGCGCCCTGGTTCTGGTTGAGTCCGTCGGGCGAGAGGCCGTCGCGGCTGCCGCCGGTAGCCGTATCGACGACCGGCTGCTGAACGTCGTTACGACCGAGGAACCATTCGTGGCAACGGCGGGCGTCGTCGAGCCAGCTGGGCTGGCCGGTGACCTTGTGCGCCGCGATCAGAGCACTCACCGTGTGCTGGATCTCGATCGGCTGCTGGTCGAAGCGCGCGGGTGCGCCGCCGCGCTGCAGCCACCCGTCATTGCCGATCGGGACGAAGTGCCCGCGCCGGTCGGTCTGAACGATGATCAGCCAGCGCAATGCGAGGAGGCCCGCGTCGACCATTTCCCTGCGGCCGAGCGCGGCGCCGGAGCCGATCATCGCCTCGGCGATCACGGCATTGGCGTAGGTCGCGGAATCCTCGAGCCAGGGCCAGTCGGGCGTGGCGTGTTCGGCGAAGCGCGCATAGAGCCGTTCCGACAGAACCTGGCGGGCGCGCCGCGCGTCGCTGGCGCCATTGAAGCGGCGAAGGCAGGCATCGATGCCGAGGAGCGCGAAGGCGCAGGCGCGCGGCGAAGCGAAATCGTGGACCGCCGGCAGCGCCCGCTCGAACAGGACCATCGCCGCGCCGACCACGCCCTGCGAGGGCGCATCGAGCACGGCATTGCCCAGCGCCCAGAGCGCGCGACCGTGGGAATCCTCGCTGCCGATGCTCTCCTGCCAGACGCGGTCGAAGCCCATGAAGTTCCGGAAGCGGCCCGCCTCGGGGTTAAAGGCGTGCTGCAGGAAACTCATGTAGCGCGAGATGAGCGGCGTCATGCGCGACGCTTCGTCGGGCAGGTGGCGGGCCATCAGCGCCACGATCAGGGCGCGGGCATTGTCGTCGGTGCAGTAGCCGTGGTCGCGATCCGGGATCGCGAAGCGGGCATGCTGCAGGATGCCGGTATCGTCGGTGAGGACGTGGAGATGCTCGAAGGAGGGCGGCGCGATCTGCCGCTCATGAACGCCGACGGAGCGCGAGCGGTAGATGCGCGGCGCCTTGCGGCGCTCGCCGCGCACATCGGTGAACAATTGCAGATAGCGCCCGCCGATCTCCTTCCAGACCATCTCGCGCCCGAGCATGTAGGCGCGTTTGCGCATCGACTGGCGTTCGACATCGTTCGACAGGAGGTCGACGACTTCGCGCGCGATCGCCTTGCCGTCGCGGAACGGCACCAGCCGTCCGCGTCCGTCGGCGAGCATGTCCTTGGCATACCAGTAGGGCGTCGCCACGATCGCCTTGCCGGCGCCGAGCGCAAAGCTGAGCACGCCCGAGACGATCTGCTCGCGGTTGAGATAGGGCGTCACCACGACGTCGGCGATGCTCAAGAGTTCAAGCAGCTCCGGGGTATCGAGAAAGCGGTCGCGGAAGATGACCTGCTCGCCCACGCCAAGCTCCTCGGCGCGCGCCTTGAGCTCGGCCCGGTAGGTCTCGCCTTCGTGACGGCGAACCCCCGGATGGGTCTGGCCGGCGATCATGAACACCGCATCGGGATGGGCGGCGACGATCTCCGGCATCGCCTGGATGGCATATTCGAGGCCCTTGCCGCGCGAGAGCAGCCCGAAGGTGAGAAGCACCTTCTTGCCGATCAGGCCGTACTTGTCCTTGTGGTAGGAGGTGTCGAGGAACGGCATGTCGGGGACGCCGTGCGGGATCATCGCGATCTTGGTCTCGGGGATGCCATAGACGCGGGCGAGCATCTCCTTGGCGCGGTCGCTCATCACCACCAGCCGGTCGGAGAGTTCGGCGATGGCGGTCAGCACCTCGCGCTGGTCGCGATCCGGCTCCTCGAGGACGGTGTGCAGCGTCGTGACCACCGGCAGGCGGAGATTGTTGAGCAGGCGCAGGATGTAGTTGCCGGCCTTGCCGCCGTAGATGCCGAATTCGTGCTGGAGGCTAACGCCGTCGAAACCGTTCAGATTGAGAAAATCGACCGCGAGCCGGTAGTCGGCGATCGTCTTTTGATCGATCTCGAACTGGACCTCGGTCGAATAGTCGTAGGTATCCGCTCCGTCGTTCATGGCGACGGTGGCGAGTTCGGTTCCGGCTTCCTGCGCGAGAAGCGCATTGAACAGATCGGCGGAAAAAGTCGCAATGCCGCAGCGGCGCGGCAGATACGAACCAATGATTGCCAATTTGGCAGGACTGGTCGGCTTTGGCGGCATGCGTGATGGACCCCTTCGCGGCACCAACGCAGGTGCAGCATGATGGTTCCGCGGCTGCGGCATATAGGCCATTGACCGGATTGACCCCGATCAATGGTGCGGAACCGTGCAATCGTTAGTTCCTGGAAGACGCGGAGGGACGGAACAGCCATGAACGGACCGATTGCGGCCAGCCTTGCGCTCGCCGCCGCGACGTTGATCCTGCCCGCCGGCGCGAATGCGATGGACCCGGCGGCGCAACGCGGTCTCACCTTCGCCCAGGCCAATTGCTCGCTCTGTCACGCGATCGGCCCCGCGGGGTCGAGCCCGCTTCCCGCAGCGCCGCCTTTCCGGACGCTGTCGGAGCGGCTTCCGCTCGACACGCTGCCGCAGCGCTTCGCGACCGGATTTGTCGCCAAGCACCCGTCGATGCCGCAGTTCACCCTCGACGCCGCGCAGATCGACGACCTGATGGCCTACATCCGCTCGATCCAGTAGGCCGTCTCGCCTGTCACGGAGAGATGGCGACGGCGGCCCCATCGCGCCGGGGCATTGCGACGACCGGCGAACAGAAACACCGCGAGTGAAAAAGAGAAGTGCCCCGCGCGATGGCGGGGCACTCCGTTCGGCGGGTCCTCGCGCCCCGGATCGGGCGCGCCTCTACTGCGCCGGAGCGGGCGCGGGCGTAGCGGCCGGCGCCGGGGCCGCCGGAGCGGGGGCCGGAGTCGTGTCGGTCGCCGCGGGCGGGTTGCTGGTCGAGTCACTCGCCGGCGGGGCGACGTTGTTGTTGATCGTCGTGCTGCCCGACGGGGCCGGGACGGCAGGAGCCGGAGCCGGGGTCGGCGCCGGTGTCACCGCGGGCGCCGCGGGAGTTGCCGGCTCGACGATGGTCGTCGTGGACGAGCCGCCGAACCAGTGGTTGCTGCTGCCCACCCAGAAGAGAAGGCCAAGCGCCACGATCACGAGAACAACGAGTGCGACAACCCCGCCACTGGAGCCGTTGTCGCGAACGACCGTCTCCTCGCGGACATAGCGGTCGTCGTGTGTCATACGATCTGAGGGCATTGATTTTGCTCCACTAAAACGCGCGGCGGACCCTTGTCCGGGCCGTCGCGATCCATGTCGGCCGCCACCTCGCTCCATCAAAGCCGGCGGCGCGGAAAGGTTCCCGCGACCTGGTCCGACATGATCGGGTCGGCAGCCGGGTGCAGGCCCCGCGGTCAGGCGGATTTTGATCGAATTGGCGCGAAACGCCGCCGCCGATCTCGTTCGACGGGCCTCGGCCGGCACATCGTTGAAAATGCCAATCGATCGCCGCGTCCCGTCGGCGAACGGCCGGCCGATCGGGGAGATTTCCGATCTTGTCGGTCTTGCGGTGCGGGGCCCCGATCTGCGCATATGGGCGCAATCTCACTGCGGCCCGGTCGAGGAAAGAGGGCAATGCTCGATTCGCCAGCCCCGATGAAAAGCCTCCTCTCCTCGCGAAAGACCATCACCGGGATCATCCCGGTGATGCTCACGCCATTCACCGCCCACAACGAAGTCGATTATGCCGGCCTCGACCGGCTGACCGACTGGTACCTTGCGAGCGGCGCCGACGCGCTCTTTGCCGTCTGCCAGTCGAGCGAGATGCAGTTCCTGTCGCTCGCCGAAAAGGTCGCGATCGCCCGCCATGTCGTCGACCGCGTCGCCGGGCGGGTCCCGGTCCTCGCCTCCGGCCATACCGGCGGCTCGCACGAGGAACAGCGCGACGAACTCGTCGCGGTCGCCGGAACCGGCGTCGACGTCCTGGTGCTGGTGACCAACCGGCTAGACCCGGACCGGCTCGGCGAGAAGGTCTATCGCGACCGCTTCGCGCGGCTGGTCGATGCGCTGCCGGGCAGCCTGCCGCTCGGGCTCTACGAATGTCCGGCGCCGTACCGCCGCCTGCTCTCCGACGCCGAGCTCACCATGGCGGCGCGGAGCGGCCGCTTCGTTGCGCTGAAGGACGTGAGCTGCGACCTCGGCATCGTGACGCGCCGCGCCGCTCTCACTGCGGCGACCCCGCTCGCCATCATCAACGCCAATGCGGCGATCGCCTACGATGCCATGCGGAACGGATCGTCGCCGGGCTTCTGCGGCGTGTTCACCAATTTCCACCCCGACCTCTACGCCTGGCTTTACCGCCACCGCGAGGACGACGAAGAGCTGGCAACCGACCTCGCCGCGTTCCTGGCGCTCGCGGCGATGGCCGAGGGCATGGGCTATCCGGCGCTCGCCAAACGCTTCCATCAGAGGCTCGGCACGTTCGCTTCCGCCCACAGCCGTGCCGTCACCTACGACATTGCCGAGCGCTTCTGGGCGCTCGATCCCATCCTCGACATCATCCAGTCGACCGCGGAACGGTTCCGCCAGAGAATCCGCGCGCTCCCGGCGAAGTAGCCCCGGCCGGCCGGCCGGCTCCTACGAAATTCCTATACCGGAGCCTCTCCCGTCCTCTCGAAAACCTATGCGGAGCGGCGCAAGTCTGCGACCGCCTGCAGGATGGAAGGACTTTTGATGCTCGACCTGGTTCTGGTTGCCGGCGGTCTCGGCTTCTTCGCCCTCTCGATCGCCTATTGCTACGCCTGCGAACGTCTCTGAGGAGGCGGCAAATGGCCTTCGACTACACGCTTTCCGCGCTCGTGACGGGGGGCCTGCTGGCCTACCTCGTTTACGCCCTCCTCCGCCCCGAGCGCTTCTGACGGATAATTCCCATGACCGCGATGGGCTGGGTCCAGATCCTCATCTTCTGCGCGATCGTGCTGGCGCTGGTGAAGCCGCTCGGCGGCTACATGACCCGCGTCTTCACCGGCGAACGCACGTTCCTGTCGCCCGTCCTCGTGCCGGTCGAGCGGCTGATCTACCGCCTCGGCGGGCTCGACGAACGCCAGGAGCAGCCCTGGCTCACCTACGCGGTGTCGATGCTGCTCTTTCATGTCGGCGGCTTCGTTCTCCTCTACGCGCTCCTCCGCCTGCAGGGCTCGCTCCCCCTCAACCCGCAGGGCATGGGGCCGGTGCCGGAAGCGCTGTCGCTGAACACGGCGATCAGCTTCATCACCAATACCAACTGGCAGAACTATGCCGGCGAGGGCACGCTCTCCTACCTCACCCAGATGCTGGGGCTGACGCACCAGAATTTCCTCTCCGCGGCAACCGGCATCGTGCTCGCGGTCGCGCTCATCCGCGGCTTTGCCCGCGCCTCGGCGACGACCGTCGGCAGCTTCTGGGTCGATATGACCCGCTGCACCCTCTACGTCCTCCTGCCGATCTGCATTCCCTTCGCGCTGTTCCTCGTCTGGCAGGGCATCCCGCAGACGCTCGGCGCCTATGTCGATGCAACGACGCTGGAAGGCGCCAGACAGACGATAGCGGTCGGCCCGGTCGCCTCGCAGGTCGCGATCAAGATGCTCGGCACCAATGGCGGTGGCTTCTTCAACGCCAACGCCGCGCATCCTTTCGAGAACCCGACGGCGCTGTCGAACCTCGTCCAGATGGTCTCGATCTTCGCCCTCGGCGCGGCGCTCACCAACGTCTTCGGCCGCATGGTCGGCAACCAGCGCCAGGGCTGGGCGATTCTGGCCGCCATGGGCGCCCTTTTCATCGCCGGCGTGATCGTCGCCTACTGGGCGGAGGCCGACGGCACGGCCGCGCTGCACGCGCTCGGCCTCGGCGGCGGCAACATGGAGGGCAAGGAGGTGCGCTTCGGCATCGTCCTCTCGGCCCTCTTCTCGGTGATCACGACGGCCGCGTCCTGCGGCGCCGTCAACGCCATGCACGATTCCTTCACCGCGCTCGGCGGCATGATCCCGCTCATCAACATGGAACTCGGCGAGATCGTCATCGGCGGGGTCGGCGCCGGCCTCTACGGCATGCTCCTCTTCGTCATCATCGCCATCTTCGTCGCCGGCCTGATGGTCGGGCGCACGCCGGAATATGTCGGCAAGAAGATCGAGGCGCGGGAGGTCAAGATGGCGATGCTCGCCATCCTCGTGCTCCCCCTGATGTTCCTCGGCTGGACGGCGATCGCCATCGTCGTTCCATCGGCGGCGGCATCGATCGCCAATCCCGGCCCGCACGGTTTCAGCGAGGTGCTTTACGCCTTCACCTCGCAGACCGCCAACAACGGCTCGGCATTCGGGGGGCTCTCGGGCAACACCGACTTCTACAACCTCGCCGGCGCGGTCGCGATGTTCGTCGGCCGCTTCTGGATGATCATCCCGGCAATGGCGATTGCGGGCGCACTGGCGCGGAAGAAG
>DASRGK010000090.1:0-3670 GCA_035651055.1 Bauldia sp. | reverse complement strand
CAGAAGCCCCGGGCGAGGTCTTTCATGTGCCGCAACATCAAGACGCTCTACAATTTCGCCCCGCCGGCGACCGAGGACGAGATCCGCGCCTCCGCGCTCCAGTTCGTGCGCAAGCTCAGCGGCTTCAACCGGCCGTCCAAGGCCAACGAGGCCGCCTTCAACCGGGCCGTCGACCAGGTGACCGAGGCCGCGCACGAGCTTCTCGCCTCGCTCGTCACCACGGCCCCGCCGCGCAACCGCGAGATCGAGGCCGCCAAGGCGCGGGCGCGCGCCCAGGGTCGCTTTCAGTCGTGAGGTCCCTTTCACCGCAAGCGGACGCAGGCGGAGAGAGGAGCCACGCGGCTACCTCTGCACGCCCGGCGGCACGAAGGCCGCGATGGTGCCGCCGTCGACCGGAATGACGGTGCCGGTGACGTAGCCCGCGTCCTTGCCCATCAGGAACGAGATGACGGCGGCCACGTCGGCCGGCTGGGCGATGCGGCCGAGCGGCGAGGTGCCCGAGGTGCGGTAGCGCGTGTTGGCGCCGCTCCCCGGATTGAGATGCGGGCGCACCATCGGCGTGTCGACCGTCGCCGGCGCCACCGCGTTCACCAGCACCTTGGACGCGGCGCACTCCACCGCCATCACCTTGGTGAGCGCGATGACGGCCGCCTTGGTCGCGGCATAGGCGCCGCTGTCGATCTTGTGGCGCAGGCCGGAGATGGAGGCCAGGAAGACGACGCGGGCGAGCTCGCCCGCGGCCCCCGCCGCTTTCAAGAGCGGCATGGCCTCGCGCGCGGCGAGCCACAGCCCGCGCACATTGACGGCGAACAGGTCGTCGAAGTCCTGCACCGACATGGACTCGAGCGTGCCGATCCTGAGCAGCCCGGCCGAGCACACGAGGCCGTTGAGCCGGCCGAAGCGCCGGCCGATGTCGCGGAACGCGCCCGTCACGCTCTCCAGAGAGGTCACGTCGCAGACCTGGGCGATGAGCCGGTCGCCATAGCCGGGCAGCTCCTTGGGCAGGGCCTCCAGCGCCGCCCGATCGCGGTCGAGCGCTACGACGGTCCAGCCCTCGTCCAGCAGGCGCTTGGCGGTGCCGCAGCCGATGCCCGACGCTCCGCCCGTGATGGCAGCTACCTTGGTCATGATGGATGCCCTGTCTGCAGCGTTTCCCGATCCCACATCCACCTTCGCACAAAAGCCGCCCCGGGCGTTACGCCCGGGGCGGGAAACTGTTCTGCAGGAGTCGAAGCCGACCCTGATGATCAGGCGGCGAGGTCGAAGCGGTCGAGGCTCATCGCCTTGGCCCACGCCGCCGGCAAGTCCTTCACGAACTTCTCCTGCGAATTCGTGCAGGCATTAGCCTTCCGCAAAGGCGCGCAGCGGAGTCCCCGCCCCCGTGGGAGGCGTTGGTTTTGATACACACCTCTTGACATGAGACAATTGTCTTATTAAGAGCATCGTGTATCAGTAACGCAGGAGACCCGCCATGCCCCTGACGCCGGTCGAGATGGATCGACGCATTGACGCGCACTTCAGGTTCGAGGCGAACGACGACGTGGAGGGCGTCCTTTCGACGCTCGCGCCGGATGTGGAGCACGACATCGTCGGTTGGCCGTCCGGCCCGACCCGCGGCCGGGACAACGCGCGCCCCTTCTACGACGCCCTCTTCGCCGATCTGGAAGAAGGTCGCGTGACCTGCGTGAAGCGGCTGTACGGCAACCAGTTCCTGGTCGACGAGTCGATCTGGCGCGGAGTGGCGGTCGGGCGGCCCTTCGGGCTCGAAGGCCGCAACCGGCCACTCGAATTCCGCCTGCTGCACGTCATCGAATTTACCGACGACAGCATGATCAAGCGCGAGCAAGTCTGGGTCGATTTTGCCGCCATTCTTCAACAGTTGCCCCAGGATTGACATGGCCGACGTGAAGCCGCCGGAACGCAAGAATCAGCGCATCCGAACGCGCAAGGACCTGCTGACGGCGGCCGGCCGCCTAATGAAGGAGGGCCGCAAGCCCAGCCTCGACGAGGTCGCCGAGGCGGCGCTCGTGTCGCGCGCAACGGCCTATCGCTACTTCCCGAACATCGAAGCGCTGCTGATCGAAGCGGCGCTCGACATCGTGGTGCCGGACGGCAGCGAACTGTTCGTCAACGACCCGTCCACGGATCCTCTAGAGCGCATCGATCGCGCCGAAGCGGCAATGCATCGCGCAACATTCGAGAATGAGGCGGCGATTCGCTTGATGCTGGCCTCGTCGGTGGGCCGCGATGTCAGAGAGGATGGCGTCCCCGTCCGGCAGAATCGACGCACCCCTTTGATCCAGGCGGCCTTGGCCCCGGCGCGCGCTCGCTTTGACGACGAAAGCTATGCCCGGTTGTGCGCCGCCCTGGCGCTGATTTTCGGCTCGGAGGCGATGGTCGTCTTCCGCGACGTGCTGGGCCTCGACGGGTCTACCGCACGCAAGATCAAGAGCTGGGCCGTGCGGGCGCTGGTACGCGCAGCGCTGGAGGAGTCGCGTTCACGCCTGCGGCGGCCAGAGCGGAAGCCGGCCGGCAGGAAGCGGCTAGGAAAAATCACCTGACAATTGAGGAGAAAGAGCAATGCGCACTTCGCTTCGCGCCGCCATGATCGCAGTCTGCGGCCTGGCCGGGCTGAGCTACGCGGAGGCCGGTCCCACGCGCTCGCCGCAGCTCAAACGCGGCGAGTATCTGGCGACCATCATGGACTGCTCGGGATGCCATACGCCCGGCGCGCTGACCGGCAAGCCGGATGCCAGGCGCCCGCTGGCGGGCTCCGATGTCGGCTTTCAGATTCCATCGGTCGGCATCTTCTATCCGCCCAACCTGACACCCGATGCCGAGACCGGCCTCGGCCGCTGGAGCGAAGCCGATATCGTCAAGGCCGTGCGCACCGGCGTGCGCCCGGACGGGCGCATCCTGGTGCCGGTGATGCCGTATCACAGCTACAGCAAGATGACCGATGAGGACGCGGCGGCCCTCGCTGTCTATCTCAAAAGCATCGCGGCGATCCGCAACAAGGTGCCCGGCCCGGTCGGTGCCACGGAGAAGCCACTCGCCCCGTATCTGGCGGTCATGATGCCGAACTGAGCCGCCCCGCGAGCAGCGGCCGGGGCGCCTGATGCGCCCGCCTCGCTCCGCCTGCGGACTCCACCAGCCGTACGCGGCCTCACCGGCCTCGCGGCGAAGCGGCGCCCCCCCCGCAGGCGGAGGAGGGAGCCAGCGCGCCATCGGATGCAAGACCGGGTGAGGGAACGCGTCAGCTCGCCCCGGGCCGTCGAACCCGCGAACGCCTTCAGGCCGCGATCAGGCGGCGAGGTCGAAGCGGTCGAGGTTCATCACCTTGGCCCACGCCGCCGCGAAGTCCTTCACGAACTTCTCCTTGGAGTCGGCACAGGCGTAGACCTCGGCGAAGGCGCGCAACTGCGAGTGCGAGCCGAAGATCAGATCGACCCGCGTGCCGGTCCACTTGACCGCCTTCGTCTTGCGGTCGCGGCCCTCGTAGATGCCCTCGGCGTTCGGCGGCTGCCACTCCGTGCCCATGTCGAGCAGGTTGACGAAGAAGTCGTTCGTCAGCTTGCCCGGCGTCTTGGTGAAGACCCCGTGCTTGGACCCGCCGACGTTGGCACCGAGCACACGCAGCCCGCCGACGAGAACCGTCATCTCCGGCCCC
>DASRGK010000089.1:0-2778 GCA_035651055.1 Bauldia sp. | reverse complement strand
CGCCGTGCCCTCGTCGAGCCCGATCCCGAGCAGCTCGGGGCGTGCCGCGACGACCTCGGCGAGATGGGCCTCGCGGCCGCGGGCGCTCACATGCTGGTCGATCGCCACGTTGGTCAGATAGCCCCACCCCTTGTCGTATCCCGGCCACATCATGATCGAGGCGTCGTCGGACGGGTGGCCGCGCACGAGGTAGGAACCCATGATCGTCGCCCCGGCGGAAACCCCGGCGAGCAGGCGGCCGCGTTCGAGCACCCCGCGCAGCGCGCGCTCGGTGCGGGTGCCGGTATAGGCGTCGACCAGCCGGAACTGCCGCCCGCCGAACAGGAACACCGCCGTGGCCGTGTGCAGCGGCGCGGTAAAATCCTCGCTGTCGGCCTCGGCGCGGTCGCGCGTGTGCAGCATCGTGACCCGGTCGGCCGTGCGGGCGATAAAGCCCAGGGGCTTCAGGGTCGGCACGACCTCATCCGTCTCCGCCGTCGGGATGAAGACCCACTCGGCCCGCCCGTCCGGAGCGCGGCCCAGGCGGACGATCTCTTCCTGCAGTTCCGTCCCGAAACGGCCGCCGCCGATCAGCAGCAAGGTGCCGGTCGCCGGCCCGGACGATTTGGCCCGGGACGATTTGGTGGCGGGCATGGCTCTCTCCTGTCGCGATGCCGTCACGCCGGCATCGCCCGGCGCTGGTGCGCGCGGCCGATCCGGGCGGTTTCCTCGCGGTGGCCGGCGAAGACGCGGACGCCCTCGTCGATCTTGGCGATGACGTTTTCGGGCGTGCCGATCTCGAGGAAGGCGAGGCCGTTCCGGCGGCAGGCGGCCATCACCTTGGCCCGCGCCTCCTGCATCTCGGGCGGGTATTTGTCGCGCGGCATCTCCTTGTAGCCGAGCGCGAGGCTGAGATCGCCCGGGCCCAATTCGGCGAAGCCAAGGCCGGGCACGGCGAGGATCTCGTCGGCATGGGCGATGCCCTCGGGGCTTTCGAGCTTGACGCCGAGCAGGAGCTCGCCGTTGGGATTGAGCGGCCAGGGGTCGCAGCGGTCCATGTATTCGGGCGGGCTGAGGCCCCAGATCGCCGCCGCATCCGTCTCCGACCCGCGCCCGCGCGTGCCCGCGCCGAGCTTTCCCGCCGCTGGTTTGCCGGAGGCGCCTTTCAGCCGCGACAGCGGGGTCGGCAACCCGGCATCGACGCCTTCGAGGTGATGCGGATAGCGGCAGCTTTCGACGAAGGCCCGCGCCGCCCCCGCCGTCTCGGCCTGGCAGAGGAGGATGCCGTGCGCCCCGCGCCCGAGGATCTGGCGGAACTGCCACGCATTGTAGCGGACGTGGTCCTCGTCGATCCCGTTGACCGGCGCCTCGACGATGACCGCCGGCGTCCGATGCCCCGACCGCGTCGCCCCGGCATCGACGAGCCCGGTCATGTAGGCGTAGAGCCCGGTCATGTCGAAGGCGCCATGCTCCATCCCGACATTGATGTAGTCGGCCCAGGTCCCGCCATCCTCGCGCCCCTGCGCATGCGTCAGCACGTGGCCGGTATGGTTGCCGACGTAATAGATCGCCTGATCCGCCGCCAAGAGCTCGATCGCGCGGTTGATGCGGGTTGGCATGAGGGCCTCCGTCCCGGTTATCGCCGGCGGTTGATCGTCCGATAATCATCGTGCGGGCCGACGTGGATCAATTCGCTGTAGGTTCCCTGGGCGTCCTTTGCCTGCCGGTAGAAGACCCGGACGCCGCTGGTGACGCGGAATGCCCAAATACCGTCGAGACCTTGCTTTCGCTCCGGCCGAAGGGAATTTTCTGCCGTGCGGTTGATAAACTGTTCGACCGCTCGAATGATCTGCACCTGTAGCTCGAGCGGGCAGTCGCGTAGGGCCTTTTGGAATCCTGAGGCATAGCGGACGCGCCGCGGCCTCATTCGGCGACGAGTTTGCGGAGATATTCCGTGGCGCTCTCGGCATCGTCGAAGACCGGAGACCCTGGCTCCGTCTCGCTACGCCGGTCGGAAGCGAGCCTGAAGAGCCGAATCTGCAGGTTCTGATAGAGTTCCAGCCAGACCACGGCGATCTCCAAAGATTCTTCGGCCAAGCGCCGCCATGAACGGATCGCCGGCGTATCGACGCGGGCCTTAGGGCTTGCCAGATTGATCCTCAGCTGCTCGATCTGTGGCAGGAGTATCGCGGCATTTTCGAGCTCTTGGGTTCGCAACGCCTGGGCTAGAGCCACCAGATCGTCGGGGTCGACTTCCGGTTGCTCCGCGTGCCGGTACAGTTGTTCAAAGCGATCTCGCTGCTCTTTCAACTTGGCGCGGGCGCGCGCCTGCGTCTCGGCAAGCTCGGCAAGTCTGGCGAGCGAGTCCCCGGACGGTATTCCGCGGCGCGCTCCGCGCTCTGCCGTCAGGACGGGCGGAGGGAGAACGTATCCGGATATCGCAAGCGCGCCCAGCATGAGGATGGAGTTCGATTTTATCCGCAGTATGGCGCACAATGTGCTCCCGACGAGCAGGGGGCGCAAGGACAGCCGCATGCCCAAGCCGAGCCCAACAGAAGCCCACATCACCCACGATCCGGCCTACGAGACCGTCGCGGCGGATGATTTCGCGGCGATGGTCGAGGTCGGGCGGTATGGGCGGCGGAGCGATGCGTTCGATGGGATCATCGGCGCAACCCACGACCATTTCTGGGACCCGTACAACCCCGCCTATCTCGATTTCACCCAGGGCTGGAACCTCGACAGCGAGCCGCTGCTGCCGCTCGAGCGCTTCCCCGAATTGAATTGCGCCGAGACCGA
>DASRGK010000088.1:0-14136 GCA_035651055.1 Bauldia sp. | reverse complement strand
CGCCGCCACCGCCCGCCTACAGCGAGGACCCCTCCTCCGACTTCTACAAGCAGGCGAAGGAAGTCTACGACACCAAGAACAACCTGACGCCGGAGCAGGCGGCCATCGCGCGGTTCTGGTCGGACGACCCGATGCTGTCATGGACGCCGCCGGGCCACTGGGTGAACCTGGCGTTGCAGGTTCTCGCCGAAAAGCAGGCATCGCTCGAGGTGAGCGTCGACGCGCTGGCGCGGCTCAGCATCGCGCAGGCCGACGCCTTCATCGGCTGCTGGCACGCGAAATACACCTACGACCTCGTGCGGCCGCTCACCTACATCCGGAGAGTGATCGATCCCAAGTGGGAGACGCTGATCAACACGCCGCCCTTCCCCGAATATACGAGCGGGCATAGCGTCACCTCGGCCGCGGCGGCAACGGTACTGACCGCTCTCTTCGGCGACGGCTTCACCTTCGACGACCACACCGGCGAGCGCGACGGCCTTGCGCCCCAGAAGTTCGGCAGCTTCTGGGAAGCCGCGCAACAGGCGGGAATCTCCCGGCTCTACGGCGGCATCCATTATCGCGCGGCGATCGAGAACGGGCTGGCGCAGGGCAAGTGCATCGCGGCCTATACCGTCGCGCTGAAGACCTGGAGATAGGCCGATGCGCCATATGTTCGCCCGCGGTGCGATCCTCGTCCTGGCGCTCGCCGGCCTGCACGGCGCCGCCACAGCCGAACCCGCTCCGCTCGTGCCGACCTTCGTCGAAGAGACGCAGAGCGCCGGCATCGACAGCGTCTATGCCGGCGAGTGGCAGTACATGGTCGGCGGCGGGGTTGCGACCTTCGACTGCAACGACGACGGATTTCCGGACATGCTGCTTGCCGGCGGCGATGCGCCGGCGAAGTTCTACGTCAACCGGAGCACGCGCGGGGGACCGCTCAAGTTCGCGCTGCAAAAGAGCGGGCTCGAACTCGACGCCGTGACCGGAGCCTATCCGATCGACGTCGACAGCGACGGCATAGCCGACGTCGTGCTGCTCCGCGTCGGCGAAAGCGCCGTCATGCGCGGACTCGGCAACTGCAGGTTCGAGCGGGCCAACGCGGCGTGGAATTTCGACGGCGGCGACGCCTGGGCGACCGCCTTTGCGGCGGAATGGGAGCACGGCGCGACCTGGCCGACCATGGCAATCGGCACCTATATCGACCGCACGCAGGAGATCGAGCCGTGGGGCACCTGCACCGATAACTGGCTGCTCCGGCCGAAGGCCGCCGGCGGACCCGGCTTCGGGCCGCGCATTCCGCTGAAGCCCAGCTACTGCGCGCTGTCGATGCTGTTCACCGACTGGAACCGCTCAGGCACGCCGGCGCTCCGCGTCTCCAACGACCGCGAATATTACCTCGGCGGACAGGAGCAGCTGTGGCGGCTCGATCCCGGGCAGCCGCCTTCGCCCTATACCGCCAGGGACGGCTGGAAGCCGCTGAAGATCTGGGGGATGGGCATCGCGGCGACCGACATCAACGGCGACGGCTACCCCGATTTCTTCCTGACCAGCATGGCCGACAACAAGCTGCAGACCTTCACCAACCCGCCCGCCGACGGGCAGGCAAAGCCCGACTACAAGGACATCGCGCTGGCGCGGAACGTCATCGCGCAGCATCCCTATACCGGCAGCGACGTAAGGCCGAGCACGGCCTGGCACGCCCAATTCGAGGACGTGAACAATGACGGCCGCGCCGACCTGTTCATCGCCAAGGGCAACGTCTCGCGCATGCCCGATTTCGCCAACGACGACCCGAACAACCTGCTCCTGCAGGGCGCCGACGGGAAGTTCGTCGAGGCCGGCGACAAGGCGGGCGTCGCCAGCATGGCCAACTCGCGCGGCGCCGGGCTACCCGATTTCAACCTCGACGGCCTGCCCGACCTCGTCGTCGTCAACCGCTGGCAGTCGGCACAGGTGTGGCGGAACGTCACCAAGGGCGCCGGCAACTGGGTGGAGGTGCGGCTGAGACAGGACGGCCCGAACCGCGACGGGATCGGCGCCTGGATCGAGATGAAGTGCGGCGCCGACCTGATGCGCAAGGAGGTCACGATCGGCGGCGGCCATGCCAGCGGCGAACTCGGCTGGATCCATTTCGGCCTCGCCGACGCGACGCTCGCCGAGGTGCGTATCACATGGCCCGACGGCACGGTCGGCGACTGGCAACAGCTCGGCGCCGACGAGTTCTACACGCTCGAACGCGGCAAGCCGCCGCAAGTCTGGGCGGCAAGATAGTGGCCCGAAGGGCGCCGCGCCTCATCGAAACGAAGCTGCCGGACTTCGGAACGCCGGATACGCGGCCGGAGATTCCGGCCGCGGTCCATGCCGCGCGGCTGCAGCGCTTCCGCGATCGGCTGCGCGAGGCCGGCATCGGCGCGGCCGTGCTCTATGCCGACCGCGAGCATTTCGCGAGCATGGCGTGGCTGACCGGGTTCGATCCGCGTTTCGAGGAGGCACTGCTTATCCTCGTTCCGGGCCGCGACCCGGTGATCCTTACCGGGCCGGAAAACCAGGGCGGCGCCCGGGCGAGCGCGATCCCGGTCGAGGTGCATCTCTACCGGCCGTTCGGGCTCCTCGGACAGGTGCGCCGCGGCACCCTTCCGCTCGCCGACATGCTCCGCGATGCGGGCCTGCGAAGCGGCCAGACCATCGGGACGATCGGCTGGAAATATTACGGGCGCGAGGAGACGCCGACGCCGGACACCTGGATCGAGATTCCGTCCTTCATTGCCGACACGCTCCGGAATATCGCGGGCGCCGGCGGCAGGGTGATCAATGCGACGGCGCTGATGATGGATGCCAGCCGCGGCCTGAGGGCGCAGAACGAGATCGACCAGCTGGCGCAATTCGAGTTCGCGGCCACCCACGCATCCGAGGCGGTGAAGCGCGTCGTCTTCGGCGTGCGGCCGGGCATGCGGGAGTTCGAGGCGGCGCGGCTCCTCGACCAGGGCGGCTTCGCCCTCTCCTGCCACGCGATGCTGTCGGCAGGCCCGCGCGCCTATCTCGGCCTCGGCAGCCCGGGCGACCGCAGGATCGAGCGCGGCGATCCCTTCACCTGCGCCTTCGGGATCTGGGGCGGGCTCACCTGCCGCGCCGGCTTCCTGGTCGAGGATGCGGCGGACCTTCCCGCCGGCATCCGCGATTACGTCGACAAGCTCGCAGCCCCCTACTTCGCCTGTGCGGCGGAGTGGTACGAGACGATCGGCATCGGCGTCACGGGCGGCGACATCGACGCCATGGTGCGCCGGCACCTCGGCGACCCTTTCTTCAACCTCGCGCTCAACCCGGGCCACCTCATCCATCTAGACGAATGGCTGAACACGCCGATCTATCCGGGCAGCGGCGAGCGGCTGCAGAGCGGCCAGGCGATCCAGCTGGACATCATCCCGGCAACCGGCACGGCCTGGTTCACCAGCAACATCGAGGACGGGATCGCGCTTCTCGACGAGCGCGGCCGCGCCGAATTGCGCGAGCGCTACCCCGGGGCATGGCGCCGGATCGAGGCGCGGCGCGCCTTCATGGCCGAGGCGATCGGCATCCGCCTGAAGCCCGAGGTGCTGCCGTTCAGCAACCTCGCCGGCTGTCTCCCCCCGTTCATCCTCGCGCCGAACCGGATCTTCTCGCTCAGCTAATCGCGCGGCAGCATCCAGTTGAGTGTCTCGACGCCGCGGGCGATTTCGCGTGCGAAGGTCATCTCCATCGCCAGACGCCGGCCGGCGGCGGCAATCGCCTCGCACTCGGCGAGGTTTCGGCGGCACCAGTCGATCTTCTCCATGAGGTCGCTCATGTCGCTCTTCACCGGGACGAAGTTCCGCCACGGCACGAGGTCGCCGTAGTACCATTGGCGATAGCCCTGCGGCGAGGCGACCTTGATGACGCAGCAGCCGAGGAGCAGCCGGGTGAAGAGATTGCTCCAGGCGTTGCAATTGCCGTCGATATCGATGGCGAATTTCCGTCCGAGCCATTCCGCAGGCGGGCGCTCCTCGCCAAGGATGCGGGCCTGCTTCAGCCGAGCCAGTGCCGCGTTGCGGTCGGGTGCCTGCACGGCGTTGACGAGCCTGGCATCGACGCCGGGAACGTCGCGAAGCATCAGGCAAAGACGTGCGCGCGGGATGAGGGCGGTGTTGCCGGGGCTCATGTCCGCGGCGGCAACGTCGCCGGTTCCGGTCGAGGAACCGCGCCAGAGGATTTCGCCGCTGCGCTCGATCCAGGGGACGGAGCGGGCAGCGGCGGCGCGGCGCAGGCCGTCATAGCCGCGGCGCAGGAAGAATTCCGCGTCCGGAACAAGGATAGCGCCCGCATGCTGCGCGCAGAAGCTGACGACGCCGGGAGCGCTCTCCCAGCCATCGGAGGATTCCGCCTGACAGCGGCGGATCGCCGGATCGGTGGCGGAAAACATCGCGATCAGCGCCGCCGGCCTGCGCGTGAACGGCGCCACCAGCCACGGCCGGCGGCGGATGCGGTCGATGTTGCAGGCCATCGCGACACCGTCGGGGGTCTTGCGGAGGATGTAGTTGTAGGTGCCGAGATCGATCGAGGTCCGCTCGACGAAGACCCTGACGGGGCGATCGACCGAAGCAAGCCGGCTGAGACGCCGCATGGCAACGGTGCGCGGAAACCAGGTATCGAGCCGGGCGGAAAGCCGGGACATGGGCGATGCGGGGGACCGGCGTTGTTTCCCGACAGAATCGGGCGTTCGCCCGACCATGGTCAAGCGGCCGGCGCGACCCTTGCCGAGATTGCCGGGTCAGGTAGCGTGTGCCGGCGACCGACGACCACACCGCTGTCACGACGCGGGCAGACTGAAGGCGGCCGGTGATCAGCATCAAGGAGAGCGCCTATCACTACTGGCGCAATCGCTTTCACGACCGGCCGGTGCTCTCGGTCCGCTACGACGCCGGGAACCGGAGCGACTGGCACTTCGCCAACTTCGCCCGGCCGGTTCGGGAGGCGCTCGCCGAGCGATTTCAGGGCATCGGGGCAAATCCCGGTCTGGCCGGACTGCTCGGCGAAATCTGCGTCGCGTTTCAGCGGGACAAGTTCGGGGAGGCCGACGCGGCGGGCGTTGCCGGCCGCGACGAGTTCTGGTTCTCCGCGCCCGACCAGCACTTCGCGGCATGGACCGCGCGCGTGGCGACGCGCTTCGTCGACCACCTCGCCGAACGGCCGGATCTGCCGGCAAAGGGCATCGCGGAAAGCATCCGCAACCTCGGCGACATAGTCGAGGGCATGGCGCTCGACCAGTCGGCGCTGGCCATGGTCAGGATCGCCGACATGCGCGGCATTCCGTGGTTTCGCATCGTCGCGGCAAGGCGGGATGTGCAGCTCGGGCACGGCGCGGCGCAGGCCCGGCTGCACGAGACGCTCCGCAGCAACGAGTCGGTGGCCGGGGTCCGCCTGTCCCAGGACAAGGCCATCACCTGCGCGATCCTCGACGCGGTCGGCCTTCCGGTCGGACGGCACGCGCTCGCCCGGAGCGCCGACGAGGCGGCGCGCGTGGCGCGTTCGGTCGGCTATCCCGTCGTCCTCAAGCCGAACACGGGCAAGAAGGGAATGGACGTGGTCATCGGCCTCACCGACGATGCCGCGGTGCGGGCGGCGGCGGCGCGCATCCTCCCCAAGTGGAATGAAGTCGTCGTCCAGTCGTTCATACCCGGCGACGACTACCGCATGCTGGTGGTCGACGGGCGGCTGGTCGCGGTCGCGCGGCGGGACCCTGCCGGCGTCACCGGCGACGGCTCGTCCAGCGTGCGGCAGCTGGTCGAGGCCGCCAACCGCGACCCGCGCCGCGGCGAAGGGTTTCTCAAGGTGATGAACCTCATCACCGTCGACGAGGCGGCCGTCGAGGTCCTGCGCGACCAGGGCCTTGGCCTCGACAGCATCCCGGAACCGGGGCGGCGCGTCCGCCTCCGCAAGACGGCCAACATGGCTACCGGCGGAACCGCGGCGGACGTCACCGACGAGGTCCATCCCGACAATGCGCGCCTTGCGATCCGGGCGACACAGGCGATCGGCCTCCGGGTTTCGGGGATCGACTTTCTCACGCCCGACATTTCGCGCTCGTGGCGCGAGGTCGGCGGCGGCATCGCCGAGGTCAATGCCGGCATCGGGCTTCGCGCGCACTGGGCCTCCAATCCCGACCGCGATGTCGCAACACCGATCTTCGACACGCTCTACCCGCCCGGCCGCAGCGGGCGCATTCCGATTGCCCTCGTCACCGGCTCCAACGGCAAGACGACGACAGCGCGCATGGTCGAGCGAATCCTTGCCGCGGCAGGACACAAGACGGGCATGGCAACGACCGACGAAGTCATGGTCGAGGGCGAAATCCTGGCGCGCGCCGACGCGGCCGGGCCGAGCGGCGCGGCGATGGTGCTGCGCGACCCGGCGGTAACCGCCGCCATACTCGAGACTTCCCGCGGCGGAATCCGGCGGCGCGGCATCTATGTCGACCGCTGCGAAGTCGCGGCGCTCCTCAACGTACAGGAGGAGCAGTTCGGCATGGACGGGATCGAAACGCTGGCGGACCTCGCGAGGGTCAAGGCGAAGGTCGTCGAGACCGGCAGAATCGCGGTGCTCAACGCCGAGGACGCGGCCTGCGTCGCGATTGCCGCGTCGCGGCGGGCCGACGCCACCCTCTTCTTCTCACTCGATCCGCAGGCTCCGGCGCTGATCCAGCATTGCGCCGCGGGCGGCAGCGCCGTCACGACCGCGCCCGCGGACGGCGCGGAATGGATCGTGGCGCGCGCGGCAGCCGGGTTCGCGAGACTGATGCCGGTCGCGGGCATTCCCGCCACCTTCAACGGCGCGGCGCTGGTCAACGTCGCCAACGCCCTCGCCGCCGTTGCCATCGCCCGGGCGATGAACGTCGACGATGCGACCATCGTCAGGGCACTCACCGCCTTCGAACCGTCGGTGGCGATGTCGCCTGGTCGGCTCAACCTGCTCACCCACTATCCGGTGCGGGTCTTCATCGACTACGGCCATAACCCACCGGCGTTCCGCGCGATCGTGGCAGACATAAAACGGCTGAAGCTACCGGGCCGGCAGATATGCCTCGTCAGCATGCCCGGCGACCGGCCCGACGACCAGATCATCGCTTCCGGCGAAGCGGTCGCAGGCCACTTCGACCACTACATCTGTTTCGAGGAGCCGGAATGGCTGCGGGGCCAGGCGCCGGGCAATATAGTCCGGCTTCTCCGCGCGGGGCTCGAACGGGGCGGCACCGCGCCCGGATCGGCGGGCTCCGCCCTCACCCAGGCCGACGCGATCACCCAGGCCATCGCCCTAGCCAAGGAGGGTGACACGATCCTTCTTCTCGGCGGCGAGCACCAGAAGGCAATCCCGCAGCTCGATGCGATCTTCGGGAGCGCCAAAGCGACGTGAGGCGGCGGGACTGCCGAAGGCAACCGGCACCTGCGGCTTCGCAAGCGCCGGCCAGGCTCTGGCGTTCGCAGGCGGCGCTCCGGTGCCCTTGGCGTCTACAATCTCCGCGAGGAGGCCGTCTCGGTCAGCCGCGTGTGGGCGCGCCATCACGGAAGGCCGCGCAGGCGCCGAAAGCCCGATTCAAGCGCGATCCTTGGAAGTCGTCGCAGCGTCGACAGCGTCCGAAACCGCCTCGATGCCGCTGCCAATGAGCGCTTTCGCCTTTTCTCCGAGGTCGGCGACGGTCTTGTTCGCCGTGGCGGGATCGAGACCCTGATCTGCGGCGGTCTTCTTCACTTCGTCGACCACGTGTTCGGCCACCGTGGCTACCTTGTCGACTTGCTCCTGGGCGACCTCGCCGGCCGCTTCCTTGACGGCGTCGCTGGTCTCGCCGAGCAACTCGTCCTCGATTTTCGTGTTCGGGAGGAGCGCGGCGACAACCGCCCCGATCGCCAGGCCGGCGGCAGCCGCGATCAACGGCTGCTCCTCGATGAAGTCACCCGCGCGCCGGCGCAGGCGATCGGCAAGCCGCAAACCTTCATGGCCGAGGCGCGCGCCCTCGCTGAGAGCCGCGTCGAATGCCTCGCCGGTCGCCGAGGCGGCGCTGGCAATGCCTTTTGCCGCTTCCCTCGCAAGATCTCCGATGTCTTCGGCCGCGCCGCTCGCGGCCCCGCCCAGTTCGCTCGCCGCCGAGCCGACGGCCGAAGAGGCACGCGCGATGCGGTCGCCGACCGCACTCGCGGCACCGGTAGCCGCCCGGCCGATTCCGGAGGCCTCATCCTTGATCCAATCGACCGCGCCACCGGCTCCATGCGACGCGGGCCGGTAGTCGGAGGCGGCGCGTTCACCGGGACGATCTCCGCCGGTGGCCCACCTGACGGCGCTCCCGACCGAATCGGCAACCGAGGAGAGACCACCCTTTCCGGTGAGGAACATGATCGCACCCAGTCCGATAAGGACCGTCGGAAGCGGGTTCGCGGAGGCGGCACTGCCCAAGCCCTTCATGAAGCTGGCACCGCCGCCGCGGCTATAGGTCAGGACCTCGTCGATCAGACGGCCGGGGGTCAGGTTGTTCGTTAGGTCGTCGAGCGTGGAAGCCAGACGGCGCCGGCGTTCTGCGGCCTCGCGTTCGAGAGCCCGGAAATCATGGGTGGCCGTCATCCGACGTGCTCCTTCACGGTGTCAAAATCCGCCCGCAACTGATCGACGGCCCGGTCGGGGACGAGCGTCGACCTTTTGATCGCGGCCAGCCCGCTCTGCAGCGCAAACCATCCCGCCACGCCGACGATCGTCCCGACGATCAGGTAGCCCCACTGGTCCGGGATGCCGGCAACTTCCAGCCATCTGACCAGGCCACGGAGGAGGAGAAGCAGCGCGGCGAGAAGCGCCACGGCACCACCGCCGACGAGCGCGCCGCTGTCAATCAGACGGCGGATCTTCTCGCCGAACTCGGCGCGAAGCAGTTGCAGTTCATTCTGGAAAAGGCCGGCCAGCTGGCTGACGACGTCGGCGAACAGGCCCAACGTGGAGGAATGGCGCTCATTCGCCACGGAGGTGTCCTCCGCTTTCCGCCGCGGACCGAGTCCGAGCGGTGGGCATGCGAGTGCTCCCGTTTGCGTCATTGGGCCGCTTCGTGCCGGTTCGCTTCGTGCTCTTCAGGAAGCGCGAGATGACAAAGCCGGCAGCCACCGCGCCGGCGACGAAAGCTTCCGGGCGTTGCCTGGCGAACGATCCGGCGGCTTCCAGCAGATCGCCGACGCTGCGATTGCGGATGGTGCCTGAGAACTTCTCGACACTCTTCGCGGCGTCGCGAATGTAGTTCGAAACCGCAGGCGACTGGGCGCGAAGATCTTCCGATGCCCTTCCCACCGCCTGGGCGAAGTTTTCCAGAAATGCGGCGCCGCGCTTCTTCTGTTCGGCGGCGGTTTCTTCCAATTCTTCGCCGACATGGGATGCGAGTTCGCCCACCTGTTCCGAGACGGCTCGGGCGGTGGTACGGATCGTTTCCCGCGCGACCTCGGCAATGTCGCTCGCGGAGTCGGCGATGTCGTCCGCCGCATCCTTCAAGGTCTTTGTAGGGAGCGGTCCCTGTTGCCGCGGTGGTGAATTTCCCGGCTGTGACCGTCTGGTCGTGCTGATCGTGCCGGTACTGTCGCTGCCGCCGGTTGACCGGCGTTTCGACGGATCGATTCTGCCCTCGGGTTCGCGCATTGGGTCTCTCTTCGTAAGGCTGCGCTCCCAACTCGCGCCCCGACGGGCGAGTTCCCTTCCCCGCCGGGTATTTCGCTTCTTCGCTTTCTCGCCTCGTCCCCGGTGCGAACCCGCAGAGGTCGGCACGTCGCAGTTGAGGACGCGGCTTCGGCCCGCCGGTTGAGCAGACGTCCGTGAACCCAACGGCAGGCGGAGCGTTGAGGGTCGATCACCTTCAGCGGTTCGACCTGAGCCATGGCGGTTCCGAAGAACAAGGCATTGCTGGAAGCCGAGGTCCGAACCTGGACGGAGGACATCTCGGACGCGGCCATCCTGGAAATGATGTCGGCCGCGCTGAAGCGGCCGGCGCGGATCAGCCGCGATTTCGACATCCCCTATGCCGCTGGCTACAGTTCGGACGGCCGCGTGATCTATATCGATCGCCACATGCCGTCCGCCCTCCGGGTCGGGGGCAGGCGGGTTCCGACCGATCGCTTCATTGCGCTGCACGAAATCGTCGAGAAGGCGCTGCTTGACGGTCTGCGGCTGCACTACCTGCACGCCCACCAGGTGGCGCTCAGGACTGAACAGGCGGCCGTCCGCGCAGCCGGGCTTTCCTGGCGCACCTATGATCGCTTCACGAAGAAACATTCAAAGGAGATCGCCGTGGAAAGGCTGACCCGCGTCCCCGCGGCGCTCGACCTGACGCCCTATTCCGACGAAGAAGACTTCGACACGCTCGACCGGTTGGTGAAACAGGCGGGCCGGACATAAGCCGCGCGCCTGATCGAGTTGCTTTAGCACGGTGCACCCGTGAAACCTCCATCGCTGCGGGGAGTTTTGCCTGTTAGCGGCAGGCGGAGGGTAACGATGTGGGAGATCCTCAAGGTCGCGTTCCAGGAATGGTCGCGGCATCGGACGGGACGGCTCGCCGCCGCACTCGCCTACTATTCCGTCTTCTCGATCGGTCCGCTTCTGTTGATCGTGACCGCCTTTGCCAGCTTCTTTTTCACCGCGGATTTCGTCCGCGGCAGTCTGGTCGGTCAGTTTCGAGGACTGCTAGGGAAAACTGGCGGCGATGCCGTCGAGACGATGCTGGCGCACGCGATCTCGCCGGACGCGACCGGGCTGGCGGCCCTCGTCGGCATCGTCGTCCTCCTGGTTGCGGCAGTGGGCGTCGTTGCGCAACTCAAGGACGCGATGAACACGATCTGGGACGTCCGCGATCCCAAACATGCTTCAGCCTGGTGGTATGTGCGCACCTATCTGGTTTCGTTCGCCGGCATTCTCGCCCTCGGCTTTCTGCTCGCAACCTCGCTGGTGGTGAGCGCGGCGCTGGCGGCGATCTCGGCCCATTTCGGCAGTACGGACGATTCGCTCGTCTGGCAGGCGATCAACTTCGTCGCCTCGTTCGTGATCCTCGCAATCCTGTTCGGCGCGCTGTTCAAGTTCTTCCCGGACACGGAAGTGGCGTGGAGGGACGTGATCTTCGGCGCGATCGTGACATCCATTCTCTTCGACATCGGCAAGGCGCTGATTGGCTGGTACGTCGGCTCGCAGGGACTTGAGAGCACGTACGGCGCTGTCGCCTCGATCCTGATCCTCCTGATCTGGGTCTATTACTCTGCACAGATCGTGCTCTTCGGCGCCGAGCTCACGCACGCCTATGCGACGCGCCGCGGTTCGCGGCGCGCAGCCGGACCGGGCAGCACGGCGCCGCACAAGGCCGATACGGATCGCAGAAGCGAGCGGCGCCGCCTCACGGGAACCTGATCCCGGCGATTTCATTGAAGCGGAAGGCCGGGCCGGCTCCCACATTTGCGGGAACTTCGGTGCGGCCGCCAACGGCCGGGAGGAAGTCGAATCCAGCCAAGTGGCGGGAGGGTCTCGGGCCGCAGCGTGAGGAAAACACGATGTTGAATGCGGCGCGGGCTACCCGGCAAGATTCCAGTTCAGCGGTAACCGTCGGAACGATCAAGGTCGTGCCCGGTCAGATCCGTCCAATGAGCGAGGAGTGGCGTGTGAACGGCACGATCGAGATCCCGGTCAACGTGACCGAGACGCCGGCCGTCACCCTCACCTTCCCCTTCAAGGATTGCCCCTCCGAACGGAAGGCCCTGGAACAGGGCATAGAAGTTCTGGAGCAGCTGATCGAGGAACTGACCAGAGTCGTCCAGAGGTGGAAAAGCCTCTAGCGACCGTTGATTGCGGGTTGCATCTCGCCTCGTTTCGCCCTCGCCTTGGAGCCGCGGGCGCCCTTCTGACACGGTGCGCTCAGGCGGGAACGCAGGTATAATTCCTGCCGGGGCGGTTCATGTTGGAGTCTGTCGTCATGACCCACATCCTGCGGATCACGGCCTGTCTGGCATTCGTCCTTTTCGCATTCGAGGCGAACGCCGTCGTCCCATCCCACGTCCTCAAGGGAACCCACAGCGTCAGCTCAATCGAGATGGCGTGCATCGACGCGTCGGGGCAGTTCTTCAACACCGCAAACGGCGGCTATGGTTGCGCGACGGGGACCGGGACGGTGACCTGCACCAACAAGGGGAAGTGCACCGGTACCTGCTCGAATTGTGCCGCCCGCACGGTCCCCGACAGCATAGCGACTTACCTCGCACCTGCGCGCGCCGGCCTCCTCAAGTAGTTCGAGACCGGTTTCGCCACCGTCGACGGGTCGCCGGCACTGCGGGAGTTGCGCACGCCTGACCGGCTCGTGCCGCAACTCCGCAGGCGCTGACCGATGTTCCGTTCCTTCGTCCGAGACGCCTGCCGTGGACGACGCACTGCGGGTGCCGGCAGCGCTATCCGCGGGCCAGGATGGCATTCTTCACCCTGTCGGCAGTGAGGGGCAGACCGTAAAGGCGCTTGCCGATGGCGTCGCGGACAGCACTTGCGACCGCGGCGGAAGTCGGGCCCTGTGCCGCCTCGCCGGTGCCGACAAAAAGGCTCGCCGGGACGAGGCACGATTTCGACGCTGACCGAATTGGCGACGTCGCCAACGCGCAAGATCGGATACGGCCAACGGCCGAGGCCGTCCGCACGCCGTATGCGACGCCGTTGGCCGGCGTGAACTTCGTCCGAGGGCGGACGGTGCGGACGATGCGGGCGGTTGCGCCCCTCGCGGCGCCAATCGCCGCCCAACCATCGACAGGTCTGGTCGCCTGAATCCTCGGGACTGCTGGAAGATCGGTGCTCGTTCGGACGATCCGGCGAACCCTCCACGGCAGAACTAGATGCCGCAGCGCTTCACCGCTCCGTCGATCCAAACCTTTGACGTGAAAATGGTGCCCAGGGGCGGAATTGAACCACCGACACGCGGATTTTCAGTCCGCTGCTCTACCAACTGAGCTACCTGGGCTGGAGCAGCGGGAGGCGTGGAATATCTGCCTCCGCCGCAAGCGACCGGGGTTATAGGGAACGGCATTCCGGGTGTCCAGCCGGGCGTTCCGCCAACCGCCGCCCTGAGGCGGCGGGTTAATGTACGGTCGGATCGGTCGCGCGGGACGGGTCGGCGACCTCCTCCGCGGACGGGGTTTCCTCGGCGGCCGCGATGACGTAGCCGCCGGAGAGCCAGCGGTGGAGGTCGACGTCGGCACAGCGCTTGGAGCAGAACGGCAGGCGCTCGACCACCGCGGGCTTGCCGCAGATCGGGCACTTGCGTTTCGGCGCGGCGGTCGGGTTCGCCATGGGATCAGGCCGGATTGAGCCACCCGAAATGGACCGGGTAGCCCTCGCCCGCCAGGAGCGCCATCGTCTCGTAGAGCGGCAGGCCGACGACATTGGAATAGGACCCGACGATCTTGACGACGAAGGCGCCGGCGATCCCCTGGATGGCATACCCGCCGGCCTTGCCGCGCCACTCGCCCGAGGCGAGGTAGGCCTCGATGTCGTCGCGGGAGAGCTTCTTGAAGCGGACGCGGGTCTCGACCAGGCGCTGGCGGATGTAGCCGCGCGCGGTCACCAGCGCGATGCCGGAATAGACGCGATGCGAGCGGCCGGAGAGCAGGCGCAGGCATGCCGCGGCCTGGTCGATCAACTCGGCCTTCGGCAGGATGCGGCGGCCGACGCCCACCACCGTGTCGGCGGCAAGAAGCAGCGAGCCGGCGCTTTCCGGTTCGCCCTTCAGGATTTTCAGCGCGGCTTCGGCCTTCTCGCGCGACAGGCGGCGGGCGAGGTTGCGCGGCAGCTCCTTGCGCCCCGGCGCCTCATCAAGGCCCAAGGGCATCAGCCGGTCGGGGACGATGCCGATCTGGCCGAGGAGCTGCAGCCGGCGCGGCGAGCCCGAGGCGAGAACGAGCCGCAGACGCCCTGCCATTAACCCTTCTCCCGAATGGGGTTGCCCCGGCTATTTGAAGCGGTAGGTGATCCGGCCCTTGGTCAGGTCATAGGGCGTCATCTCGACGAGGACCTTGTCGCCGGCGAGCACGCGGATGCGGTTCTTGCGCATGCGGCCGGCGGTGTGGGCGATGATCTCGTGGTCGTTTTCCAGCTTCACGCGGAACG
>DASRGK010000087.1:0-54521 GCA_035651055.1 Bauldia sp. | reverse complement strand
GCCGACGCTGATGGCGAGCGAGGCGGGCGAGGGGCCGGCGGTCGCCGCCCGGCTCATCGCGGCGAACCGGGCCGCCTGCCGCGACCTCGGCGCGCGGCTCCGCGCCAGGCCGCCGGCATTCGTCGTCACCTGCGCGCGCGGCAGTTCCGACAGCGCCGCCACCTACGCCAAGTACGTCATCGAGATCGCGACCCGGACGGTCGTCGCCTCGGTCGGGCCGTCGATCGCGTCGGTCTACGGCACGCGCCCGCGGATGAAGGACGCGCTGTTCATCGCGATTTCGCAGTCGGGCCGCAGCCCGGACATCCTGGCGCTCGCCGAGGAAGCCCGGAAGGACGGCGCGCTCACGGTCGCGTTCCTCAACGAGACCGGCTCCCCGCTCGCCAGCCTCGTCGAGGTCGTGCTGCCGCTCCATGCCGCTCCCGAGCGGAGCGTCGCCGCAACCAAGTCGTATCTCGCCTCGCTGGTCGGCGTCCTGCAGCTCGTGTCGTATTGGACGGACGACCCGGCGCTCGCCGCGGCGGTCACGCGGCTGCCCGAGGATCTCGCCGCGGCGCACGCGGCCGACTGGCGGCCGGCGCTGCCGCTCCTCGAACGGTCGAACCACCTCTACGTCGCCGGCCGCGGGCCCGGATTCGCTGCCGCGCTCGAATCCGCGATCAAGCTCAAGGAAACCTGCGGCCTGCATGCCGAGGCGCAGAGCGCGGCGGAACTCCTGCACGGGCCGATGGCCCTCGCCGCGCCCGACTTCCCGGTCCTTCTCTACAGCCAGGACGACGCCTCGCTTCCCGGGATCGCCGACCTCGCCCGTGTCCTGGTGCGGCGGGGCGTGCCGGTGCTTGCCGCCGGACCGGCGGCGGGCGAGGGGACGCTGGCATTGCCCTCGGCCACAGGCCTCCACCCTTTCGCGCAGCCGATCGCGCTCGTGCAGAGCTTTTATCCGGTTGCCGAGGCGCTCGCCCGGTCGCGCGGGCGCGATCCCGACCGGCCGCCCCACCTCGCCAAGGTGACGGAGACGCGCTGATGGCGATGACGGCGCTCACCGGTGCGCGGGTCTTTGACGGCACACGGCTCGTCGACGGGCAGGCGGTTCTCCTCGACGGCGCGCGGATCGCCGGCGTCCTCGCCGCGCGCGACATTCCGGCCGGCGCTGCGCGGCGCAGGATCGAGGGCCTGCTTGCGCCCGGCTTCATCGACACGCAGGTCAACGGCGGCGGCGGTGTCCTCTTCAACGATACGCGCAGCGCGGCGGGCATCGCGGCCATCGGCGCGGCGCACCGCCGTTTCGGCACCACCGGTTTCCTCCCCACCTTCATCACCGATACGCACGAGCACATGGCCGAGGCCGTGGCCGCCGCGACCGCCGCGCGCAGGGCAGGCGTCCCGGGCGCGCTCGGCGTCCACCTCGAGGGGCCGTTCCTCAACCCGGAGCGGAAGGGCGTCCATCTCCCGCACCTGATGCGCTCGGTCGAGGAGGCCGACATCCGCGTGATCGCCGGCGCGGACGCCGGCAAGGTGATGATGACGGTCGCACCGGAAATGGTCCCGGTCGCGACGCTGAAGCGCCTGGTAGAGTTGGGCGTCGTCCTTTCCGCCGGCCACACGCGCGCCGACTACAACACGATCCGCGCCGCGCGCGCTGCCGGCCTCACCGGCTTCACCCACCTCTTCAACGCCATGCCGCCGCTTGCCGGCCGCGAGCCCGGTCCGGTGGGCGCCGCGCTCGACGACCCGGACGCCTATGTCGGCCTGATCGTCGACCTCTTCCATGTTTCGCCGGTCAGCCTCAGGATCGCCATCGCCGCGCGCGGCTGGGAGCGGATGATGCTGGTCACCGATGCGATGCCCTCGGTCGGCTCGGACACTGCAAGCTTTGACCTGCACGGCAGGACGGTGACCCGCCGGGACGGCCGGCTCACCACCGGCGACGGCACGATCGCCGGCTCCGACCTCGACATGGCGACGGCGGTGCGGAACACCGTCGCCGAGCTGGGCCTGCCGCTCGAAGCGGCGCTCCACATGGCCTCGCTCGCGCCGGCCGAGTTCCTCGGCCTTGGCCGCGAGCTTGGGCGGATCGCGCCCGGCTATCGCGGGAGCCTGGTCCTCCTCGACGACGGTCTCATGGTCCGGGAAACGTGGATCGACGGCAGGAGCAGCAGCCAATAGGCGCGCGGCGCGGGTCGCGCTCGGTTCGGAGTGGGGCAATGAGCGGCAAATATCGCGTTCTGGTGGTCGGGCTCGGCAACATGGGCATGAGCCATGCGCTCGCCTACGCGCGGATCGACGGATTCGAGGTCGCCGGGCTCTGCGAGCGCCACATCGACAGGCGTCAGCTCCCGGCGGTCCTCGCCGCGGCTCCGAAGTTCACCCGCTTCGAGGACGCGCTCGCCGCGGTCAAACCCGACGTGGTCTCTATCAATACCTGGTCCGACACCCATGCCGACTATGCGGTGAAGGCGATGGAGGCGGGGGCGCATGTCTTCGTCGAGAAGCCGCTCGCCGAGACGGTCGCCGATGCCGAGCGCGTCATCGCGGCGGCGAAGCGCCTGAAGAAGAAGGTCGTCATCGGCTACATCCTCCGCCATCATCCGTCGTGGACGCAGTTCATCGAGACAGCGCGCACCCTCGGCACGCCGATGGTCTTCCGCATGAACCTCAACCAGCAGTCATCCGGCAAGGAGTGGGAGACGCACAAGCGCCTGCTGCAGACGCTGTCGCCGATCGTCGATTGCGGCGTCCACTACGTCGACGTCTGGTGCCAGATCGTCAAGGCGAAGCCGGTGAGCGTGCACGCCGTCGGTGCCAGGCTCACCGAGGACATGCCGCCCGGCATGTACAATTACGGGCATTTCGAGGTTAGGTTCGAGGACGGGTCGGTCGGCTGGTACGAGGCCGGCTGGGGGCCGATGATGAGCGAGACGGCCTTCTTCGTGAAAGACGCGATCGGGCCGAAGGGCTCGGTGTCGATCGTCGTCGCCGACGCGGGCGGGCCGGCGCCGAAATCGGCCGACATCAACACCCACACCATGACCAACCAGATTCTCGTTCACCCGTCGCGGCTCGCCGCCGACGGCACGCTCGCCGAGCCCGACCGGCGCATCTCCATGCGCGACGAGCCCAACCACGACCAGCTCTGCGAGCGCGAGCAGCGGTTCCTGCTCAAAGCCATCGAGGAGGACATGGATCTCGGCGAGCACATGGCCGATGCAGTGAAGAGCCTTGCCATCGTTCTCGCCGCCGATAGGTCGGTGCGGACCGGCGAGGTGGTCCGGCTTTGAGCATCGTCTTCGAGATCTGCGTCGACTCGGTTGCGGGCGTCCGCGCCGCACAGGAGGCCGGCGCCGACCGCGTCGAGCTCTGCTCCGACCTTCTGGAAGGCGGCCTCACCCCGAGCCTCGGCACGATGCTCACCGCCCGCCGGGTCGAGGGCATCGCCCTGCATGTCATGGTGCGGCCGCGCGGCGGCGATTTCTTCTACAATGTCGACGAGGTCGCCGCGATGGAGGCCGACATCGCGGCGGCGAAGTCGATCGGCGCCGACGGCGTCGTCTTCGGTGTCCTCGACACCGGCGCCAATATCGACGTGGCGCTGACCGCCCGCCTGGTCGCGCTCGCCCGCCCGGCTGCCGTCACCTTCCACCGCGCCTTCGACATGACGCCCGACCCCTTCGCGGCGCTTGAGGCGCTGATCGACCTCGGCATCGAGCGCGTGCTCACGTCGGGTCAGGAGCCGAACGCCTTCGAAGGGGCCGAGCGGATCGCCGCATTGATACGCGCGGCGGCTGGGCGGATCGTGGTCATGCCGGGCGGCGGCATCACCGAGCGGAACGCGGCGCGGGTGGCGGCGATTACCGGCGCGCGCGAAATGCATTTCGCAGCGCGGGCGGCGGCGCAGAGCCCGATGCGCTTCCGCCGCGCCGACATGTTCATGGGCGGCGAGTTGCGCCCGCCCGAATACGAGCGGCTGGAGACCGACAGCGCCGGGGTCGCCGCGGTGATGCGCGCGGCCAACGACGGCTAGGCGGCCGCCTTGGTGATCGCGGCGACGAGGTCGTCGACGATCGCTGAGATCATGTCGCGGTCGTCGCCCTCGGCCATCACCCGGATGACCGGCTCGGTGCCCGAGGCGCGCACCAGGATGCGGCCGCGGCCGTCGAGCTTGCCGCTCGCCTGGTCGATCATCTTCCGGACATCGCCATTGTCGAGCGGCTTGCCGGCGCCGGTGCGCACGCTCTTCTGGATTTGCGGCAGCGGGTCATAGCGGTGGCAGACTTCGCTTACCGGCCGGCCCGATTTCTTCACCACGGCGAGCAGCTGCAGCGCCGCCACCAGTCCGTCGCCGGTGGTGGTGTAGTCGGAAAGAATGATGTGGCCGGACTGCTCGCCGCCGAGATTGTAGCCGCCGGCGCGCATGGCTTCGGCGACATAGCGGTCGCCGACCGCGGTCCGCACCAGCCCGATGCCGAGCCCCTTCAGGTAGCGTTCCAGCCCGAGGTTCGACATGACCGTGGCGACGATCGCCGGCTTGGCGAGCAGCCCTTCGGCGTGCCACGACTGCGCGATCGCCCCCATCAGCTGGTCGCCGTCGACGATGTGGCCCTTCTCGTCGATGATCAGCACCCGGTCGGCGTCGCCGTCGAGCGCGATGCCGATGTCGGCGCGCATCTCGCGGACCTTGGCGGAGAGCGCCGCGGGCGAGGTCGAGCCGACGTCGCGGTTGATGTTGAAGCCGTCGGGCGCATCGCCGATGGCGATCACCTCGGCGCCGAGCTCGAAGAGCGCCTGCGGCGCGGCCTTGTAGGCGGCGCCGTTGGCGCAGTCGACGACGACCCGCAGCCCTTCCAGCGACAGCGCGCGGGGGAGGGTGCGCTTGGCGAACTCGATATAGCGCTCGGTCTCGCCCTCGATGCGGCGGGCGCGGCCGAGGTCGCGCGGCCCGGCGAGGCGCTTGCCCAGCTCCGATTCGAGAAGCTTCTCGATCTCCGCCTCGTGCGCGTCCGACATCTTGTTGCCGTCCGGGCCGAAGAGCTTGATGCCGTTGTCGTCGAAGGGATTGTGCGAGGCCGAGATCATCACGCCGATGTCGCAGCGCATCGAGCGGGTGAGCATGGCGACGGCGGGCGTCGGGATCGGGCCGGTGAGGAGCACGTCCATGCCGACCGACAGGAACCCGGCGGTCAGCGCGTTTTCGAGCATATAGCTGGAGAGGCGCGTATCCTTGCCGATGACGACCCGGTGGCGGTGCTCGCCGGTCTTGAAGATGAGCCCGGCGGCCATGCCGACCTTCATCGCGACTTCGGCGGTCATCGGATACTGGTTGGCGCGCCCGCGGATGCCGTCGGTGCCGAAATATCTGCCCATCGCGGAATCGATTCCCCGTTAGTTCTGAGGGCCTTCTTACCCCCGATGATGGGCCAATGCGGTTGAAAAATGACGAATGTTCGCAAGGAAACGCGAGAAACCTTAACCTCGGCGAGCGACGCCGGAACGCTTCCTCGCCCGCTTCCGCCCCGCGCCGGCAGGCCGGCGGCTCGGTTGACAGGATTCCCCGGCTCTTCCTATATCGGCGGCCAGTGGCGGAGTAGCTCAGCTGGTCAGAGCAGCGGAATCATAATCCGTGTGTCGGGGGTTCAAATCCCTCCTCCGCTACCAGCCCTTCAATAAATCAACGACATAGCCGACGGGCGGAGGTCGGCCCGTCGCGCCGGGCTTCCTGCCGCCCCGCACCCTTCAGGCCCGCGCCTGGCGCCCTATGTAGTCGCACGCCAGCAACGGTGAATCCGGTCAACCATGCTCGAATCCGACAAGATCTTCGCCGGCTCGGTGCCGGAAAATTACGACCGCTACATGGTCCCTCTCATCTTCGCGCCCTACGCGGAGGACCTTGCGCGGCGTGCGGCAGCGCTGGCGCCCGGCGCTGTTCTCGAAACCGCGGCGGGCAGCGGCGTCGTCACACGCGCGCTTGCGCCGAAACTGCCTATCGGCGCGCGCTATGCCGTCACCGACCTCAACCGGCCGATGCTCGATTACGCCGCCGCGCAGCAGCCGCACGACACTCGGATCGCCTGGCGCGAGGCGGACGCGCTGGCGCTGCCGTTCGAGGACGCGAGCTTCGATGTCGTCCTCTGTCAGTTCGGTGTGATGTTCTTTCCCGACCGGATCGCCGGCTATCGTGAGGCGAGAAGAGTCCTCAAGCCCGGCGGGCGCTTCCTCTTCAATGTGTGGGACCGCATCGAGGAGAACGTCTTCGCCGGCGATGTGACCAATGCGCTTGCCGGGATTTTTCCCGACGACCCGCCGCGCTTCATGGCACGCACGCCGCACGGCTACCACGATACGGCCCTCATCCGCCGTGAACTGGAAGCGGCGGGCTTCCCGCGCGCGGTCATCGAGACGCGTGCCGGGGAGAGCCGCGCGTCCTCGCCGCGCATTCCCGCGGTCGCCTATTGCCAGGGAACGGTTCTCCGGAACGAGATCGAGGCGCGGGGCCCCGGACGGCTGGAATCGGTGACCGACAGCGTTGCCTCCGTGATCGCCGGGAAGCACGGAACCGGCGAGGTCGCAGCGAAGATTCAGGCCCACATCATCGTCGCGGACGCCTGAGCTCAGGCCGGCGACCGGCCGCTCGCGCCAGGTCCCCTGAACATTCCGCACCATGACCGGATACGGTCCGCCTCCTCCGCGAGGTAGGCGGCAAGAACCGCGTTCCGGCCGGCGAGCGTCCGGTCGCGGCCGGCAACCGCGAAATGGCTGGCGACCGCCTCCATGCAGGCGAGCGGATCGGTCTCCATTTCCGTCAGCGGGACCGCATCCACCACTTTCCAGAAGTCCTCGTTCGCGCGGATGCCCGGCGCTTCCTTTTCGAGGTTCGCCATCGGGTCGGAGGCGCGGTTGTGGCGGATATGCGGGTCGCCGGCGGAAAGCAGGAGCCCGAGGTGACGGCAGCAGCGCTGGAGGATGATGCCGCTCCAGATGTCGTCGAAGCGCCGGTAGGGCGATCCTTCCCCCATCTTCGGCATGTAGAGGAGGGGTAGGACCTCGGCGCGAAAGGCGATGTTCATGGCGCACCAGGGCCAGTACTGGCGCGGGTGCATCAGGCGGCTGCCGGCGCCCGGCCGGTGATCGTGACCGGAGAGGCCGAGCCGACGCAGGGCGAGGGTCTGCGGCGCGTCGTGGTCGGCGATCCCCTGCCAGAGCCCCATGTTGGCGACCGCGCCCTCCATCGTGCCGAGGTCGTAGTATGGCAGCCCGCGCGTCGGCAGGTCGTCGTGCGAGGGTACCCAGCGCGGCCGCGGCGCCAGTGCCGAGAGATGGGCCGCGACGAAGCCGGCCGGCTCGCCGACGGGCAGGCAGTCGTCATCGAGGCCGATGACGATGTCGGCGCCGAGGCGCGTCGCCGCCAGCCAGAAGCCGAAGAGCTTGATCGCCGAATCCCGCCGGCTGAACGGGTCCGGCCGACCGACCGCAGCTTCGGCGGCGATGTCGTCCCAGGCGACGTGATGAAGCGGAACGCCGGGTCGGCCGAGGTCGAAGGTCTTCCGCGGCCCGTCCTCGACCACCACCATTTCGCTCCAGGGAGCGGGCGACCAGGCGGCGAGGAATGCCGTCAGCGAGTCGCCGCGGTTGGACGCGACGACCGCCACGGTCTTCAGCGCCGCCGGCTCCGCTCGGTCACTTCCGGGCATGCGCGCCGCCTCGGTCATGCAATCCCGCCACGCCGTCCGTCACGGCCGCAGATAGGCGTAACCCTCAGCCTGCAGCTTGGCCAGCCGGACGACGCCGCCTTCATCGACCCGGACGAAGCCGGGGAGCAGGTCGTCGAGCGTGAGCTCCTGCGCCTTCATGGTGTTGCCGCAGGCGGCAAGGCCGATATGCGGCGCGACCTTCGAAAAGCGCTGCGCGAGGTCGGGCGTCGCCTTCGCCTTCCGGAACTGCAGGAGGGCAGGGCCATGCACCACGAGGACGATGTGCACCTTGTCCGGTCCGCCCATCCCTTCGATGTGGTTGGCGATGTTGCCCAGCACGAACTGCACTTTCTCGGTGTCGGCGAGGTGGTAGGCGACCCTCGGAACGCCGGCGTCGTCGGCCCGGGCCGGTGTCGCCGAAACGCGCCAGGCGGCCGCACCGCCGGCGACAAGCGCGCCGAGCCGACCGATCAGTCCGCGGCGGCTGGTCAGCATCGCTACTCTGTCGGCGTGTTGAGGGCGGCCTTCGTTTCGTCGTCGGCCGCGAGCGGGATGCAGTCCGACAGCGCGGTGCGGTCGAGGCGGAAGACCGTATCGTCGCTGCCGAAGCGGGCGCTTGCCGGCGGGTCGCTCTCGCCGTCCGACGCCGGGTCCCAGGTCCGCGCGCCGTCCGGGATGAGGACCCGGATCGAGTTGGCGTCGCGGATCTGGACGTTGATCGAGCCGCCGTCGCAGTCGACGCCGCAGTTGAGCGCATCGCCGCTGTTCTCATAGGAGCCGCAGCCGCCGGAGACCTGGAACATGCTCTTGTTCCTGCGGAAATGGACGCCGATCTGTAGCGAATATTGCCGCCCGGCATCGCCGTCGACCGAACTGTCGACCAGAAGGGTCATGTCGACCACGTTCTGCTTCGGGTGAACCGCGAGATGCGCCTTGTCGTAGCGCCGCATGAAACAGGCATAGGCCTTGCCGTTGCCCGGGTCCTTGCCGAAAAGGCCGAGCGCCTTGTCGGCAGCCGCAGTCGGAGAGCTTCCGGCCGCGATCGTCAGCGAGCCAATGGCGGCAAGCACGAAATGGGCGCGTTTCATCCTGAGCTCCCTTCAAAGGAGGCGACGGCAGGGGCGATGATGCCATGAGAGGCCGCATCGGCGCATCCTTATTGAAGGATGCTACCGCCCGGTTCTGTCGGCTATGATCGACTGCACATCCTTCCGGGGGACGAGCCTCTCATGAACGACAGCGCGACGCGGGCGGCATTCGACTGGGCGGACCCGCTCCGTCTCGACGACGTGCTCGGCGAAGAGGAGAAGCTCGTTCGCGACTCGGCCCGCGAGTTCGCGGCGCGGAATCTCGCGCCGCGAGTGCTCACCGCCTTTCGCGAGGAGCGCTTCGACCGCGCCATCATGAGCGAATTCGGCGAGGCCGGCTTTCTCGGCTCGACCATCCCGGAGGAGTACGGCGGCGCCGGCGCCGGCTATGTCAGCTACGGGCTGGTGGCGCGCGAGGTCGAGCGCGTCGATTCCGGCTACCGCTCCGCACTCTCCGTCCAGTCCTCGCTGGTCATGCACCCGATCCACGCCTACGGCAGCGAGGCGCAGCGGAAGAAACACCTGCCGCGGCTCGCGCGCGGCGAGATCGTCGGCTGCTTCGGCCTGACCGAGCCCGACCACGGCTCCGACCCCGGCGGCATGGTCACCCGTGCGATCAGGACCGCTGGCGGCTACCGCCTGACCGGCGCCAAGACCTGGATCACCAATTCGCCGATCGCCGACGTGATGGTCGTCTGGGCGAAGTCCGAGGCGCATGAGGACGCGATCCGGGGCTTCATCCTCGAGCGCGGCATGAAGGGCCTGTCGACGCCGAAGATCGAAGGCAAGGTGAGCCTCCGCGCCTCGATCACCGGCGAGGTTGTGATGGACGGAGTCGAGGTCCCGGAGGAGAATCTGCTGCCCAACGTTTCCGGCCTGAAGGGGCCGTTCGGCTGCCTCAACCGGGCGCGCTACGGGATCGCCTGGGGCGCGATGGGGGCGGCCGAGGATTGCTGGCACCGCGCCCGGCAATACGTGCTCGACCGCAAGCAGTTCGGCCGGCCGCTCGCCGCCAACCAGCTTATCCAGAAGAAGCTCGCCGACATGCAGACCGAGATCGCGCTCGGCCTTCACGCCGCGCTCCGCGTCGGACGCATGATGGATGACGGGATCGTTGCGCCGGAGGCGATCAGCCTCGTCAAGCGGAACAATGCCGGCAAGGCGCTCGATATCGCCCGGCAGGCGCGCGACATGCACGGCGGCAACGGCATTGCCGACGAGTTCCACGTCATCCGGCATCTCGTCAACCTCGAAACGGTCAACACCTACGAGGGCACGCACGACATCCACGCGCTGATCCTCGGCCGGGCGCAGACCGGCATTGCCGCCTTCTCGTGACCGGCGACCGATGATCGAGGCGCGCACGGCTGCGATTACCGCCGGCGTCGTCATCGGCGTGACCGGCGCCATCGCCCTGTTCGGCAATCCGCTCGCCGACGGCAGCGGCGAGGCGCTGTTCCACATCCGCATCTGGCATGCGCTGGTTCTGATCGTCCTCGGCCTGCTCCTCCTTGCCGGCGCTTTCACCGCCCTCGGCAGCCGGAGCGCATTGCGGATCGTCGGGCTGGCATTCGCCGCCATGTTCGTCTTGGGCGTGCTCGGCGACGGGCAATGGCTGGCGCTGCTCGACTTCATCTCGAACAGCGCGGCCGATGAATGGCTGAACGGGATACTCGCCGTCCTCCTCCTCGGCGCCGGCGTGTTCCTCCGCGAGGACGAGCCGGCGGCGCCGCGGCCGGAATCGCTGCCGCGCAAGCCGCGGAGGATAGGGTGGTGACCGCACCGCTTGCCGGAGTGAAGGTGGTGGAACTCGCCCGCATCCTTGCCGGTCCGTGGGCGGGGCAGCTCCTCGCCGATTTCGGCGCCGACGTGGTGAAGGTCGAGAGCCCGGCCGGCGACGACACGCGCGGCTGGGGTCCCCCGTTCGTCCGCTACGCCGACGGCGGCGCCGATGCCGCCTATTTCCATTCCTGCAACCGCGGCAAGCGTTCTGTAGCCGTCGACTTCGGCAAGCCCGAGGGCAGGGACATCGTCGTCCGCCTCGCCGCGTCGGCTGACGTGCTCATCGAGAATTTCCGCGTCGGCGGTCTTGCCCGCCACGGCCTCGACCATGCGAGCCTCAAGGCGGTCAACCCGCGGCTCGTCTATTGCTCGATCACCGGGTTCGGCCAGACCGGCCCCTATGCCGATCTCCCCGGCTACGATTTCCTCGTCCAGGCGATGGGCGGGATCATGGACCTTACCGGCGATCCCGCCGGCGAGCCGCAGAAGGTCGGGGTCGCCTTCGCCGACATCTTCTCCGGCCTTTACGCGGTCGTCGCGATCCAGGCGGCGCTTGCCGAGCGGGCGCGGATCGGGGAGGGGCGTCACATCGACATATCGCTCCTCGACGTCCAGGTCGGCGTGCTCGCCAACCAGGCGATGAACTACCTCGTCACCGGCACGCCGCCGCACCGTCTCGGCAATGCCCATCCCAACATCGTGCCCTACCAGGTCTTCGCCGTCGCCGACGGCCATGTCGTCGTCACCGTCGGCAATGACGCCCAGTTCCGCAAATTCTGCGGCGTGATCGGCGCGCCGGAGCTGGCCGAGGACCCCGCCTATGCCACCAACGAGCAACGGGTGAAGAACCGGGCGGCATTGATCCCGCGGCTCGTGGCGCGGCTCGCGCCCTTCCGCCGTCAGCCCCTCCTCGATGGGCTTGCGGCCGCGGGCGTTCCGGGCGGCCCGATCAATGCGCTCGACCAGGTCTTTGCCGACCCGCAGGTGCTGGCGCGGGGGATGCGCGTCGACCTGCCCGGCGCGGATGGTGCCGTTCCCTCCGTGCGGACGCCGGTCCTCCTCTCCGGCGAGCCGGTTATCGCCCGACGCGCAGCCCCGCGCCTCGGCGCCGACACTGCCGCCGTCCTCGCCGACATCGGCTACGATGCGGCGCAGATCGAACGGTTGCGCGCTGCCGGCGTGATCGGGGTCCATTCGCCCCGATGAGCTTCACCGTCATCGTCCCGACGCACGATCACGCCGAGACGCTCATCCATTCGGTCGGCAGCGTCCTCAACCAGACCTGGCGGGACTTCGAGATCGTGATCGTCGGCGATGGCTCGCCGCCGCGCACCCACGAGATCGCCGCCGAGCTCGCGGCGCGGGACCGGCGCGTGCGTTTCCTGCCCTTCCCGAAAGGCGAGCGGCACGGCGAAGCGCACCGCCATCATGTGCTCAACGGCCTGACGACGGATTTCGTCGCCTATCTCGCCGACGACGACCTGTGGTTCCCGAACCACCTCGAAAGCCTCGCCCCGCTCCTCGAACGGTTCGACATCGCCCACACCATGTTCATGGAGTTCAACCCCGACGGCGGGGTGTTCACCGGCGTATTCGACGCGGCGGTCGAACCGGATGGCGTCGCCCGGCTCGGCCGCTTCGAGGCCGGCTTCGGGCTGGCAAGCGGCGCCCATCGCCTCGATTCGTACAGGCGCCTGCCCAAAGGCTGGCATCCGGCGCCGCGCGACGTGCCGAGCGATGTCTATTTCTGGCTTCAGTTCGTCGAGCAGCCGTGGTGCCGCTACGTCTCGTACAAATGGCCGACCGGCCTGCATCTCTCCTCGGTCACCCGGCGCGGCTGGCCGCGTGAGCAGCGCCTCGCCGAACTGGAGAAGGCCGCGGCGATTGTCGCCGACCCGGAACGGCGCCTCGCCCTCATCCAGTCGGGGCTGCAGCCGCTCCTCCACCGGATGCATGTCGAGGTGTCGCGCGGACGACAGGGCAGGGCAGAGGCGGCGGCGCGCCTCTCCGGCGAAGAGGGGCGCCACGGCCTGCCGGCCTACGCCCTCGGGCAGGCATTGTCGTTCGCGGACGGCGGCGACGCCCACGCGTTTCCGAACCAGGGTTTCTTTCCGGCGGAGGAATGGGGTGCGTGGACATCGACCGACCCGGCGGTGATCGTTCTGCCGGTGCCGGATGGCGTCTCCGGCAACTTGCTGGCCACGGTCACCGCCAGGCATCTCGTCGAACGCCGCAAAAGGCCGCTTGCCCGATTTTCAGTCACGGCCAACGCTCTGCCGGTATTCGAGGGCGCCGAGCGCAAGCCCGGACCTTTCACCTACAGTTTCACAATCCCCGAGCCGGTTTGGCGGCGGCAGGGCTATATTGCGTTCCGCTTCTCGGCGCCGCTGGAAACGCCGGTCCGTCTCGGGCTCGGTCCCGACTACCGGCGGCTCGGCATCGGAATGATCATGCTGCGAATGGAACTGGCCCGCGATGAGCAAGCATTTTGACCCGACCCGGCTGCCGGCTGCTTCCGACCTGCCGGCCGGCGTCGTGCTGCGGCCGCTTGTCCGGCACAGCGACGAGCGCGGTTCGCTTGTCGAGATGTTTAGGGGAACCTGGCGCGACGATCTCCGCCCCGTCCAGTGGAACGCGTCGTCGAGTGGGCCGGGCGTGCTGCGCGGCGTCCACGTTCATGCAGTCCACACCGATTACCTGACCGTGGTCGCCGGCTCGATGCTGCTCGGCCTCAGCGACATCCGCCCGGATTCGCCGACCCGGGGTCATTCGGTCCTGCTGCGGCTGGAGAGTGCCGCACCGCAGGCCGTGGTCATCCCGCCTGGCGTTGCGCACGGCTTCTACTTCGACGAGCCGAGCCTGCATATCTACGGCGTCACCGCCTATTGGGATCCCGATGACGAGCTCGGCTGCCGTTTCGACAGCCCGGAATTGGGGCTCGAATGGCCCGACCCTTCGCCGCGCCTCTCCGCCCGCGATGCCGCCGCGGGCAGTTACGCCGCGATGCTCGACGCCTACCGCACGGCCGCCGCTCGCAAGGCGCGATGACGGCCGCCATCGGGCTTGTCGGTGCCGGGGCCTGGGGCCGGCTCATCCTCCGCGATGCGGTGGAGCTCGGTGCGGCGGTTCATGTCGTCATCCGCGAGAGCGGCAGCCGGGACGAGCTGACCGCTCTCGGCGCGGCCTCCGTCGGAAATGACGCGCATGCGATTTCGGGCATGGTCGATGGCTTCATCGTCGCCACGCCGACCTCGACGCATGCGGAGGTGATCGACGCCCTCCTCGGCCACGGCAAACCGGTCTTCGTCGAAAAGCCGCTGACCGACTCCGTTGCCGACGCGCGCCGGCTCGTCGATCGGGCGGGCGGCCTCCTCTTCGTCATGGACAAATGGCGCTACCATCCGGGCGTCGAGAAGCTCCGCGATCTGGCGGTCTCCGGGGAACTCGGGCCGGTGCGCGCGGTGCGCACGCGGCGCCTCGGCTGGGGGACGTCGCATGCCGATGTCGATCCGGTTTGGACCCTGCTGCCGCACGACCTCGCCATCGTCCACGAAATCCTCGGCCATCTGCCGCCGGTGCTGGGCGCCTTCGGAACCGTCGCCGGGCGGAGCGAATGCGACCTGATGGCGCGCCTCGGCGGCAGTGGCGGACCGGGGGCGGTGATCGAGGTCGCGACCAGCCAGCCGCTTACCGAACGCTCGGTGGTGGTCGTCGGCGACAAGGGAGCGGCGCAGCTTGCCGATTCCTACGCCGACCACCTCCTCTTCATGCCGGGCGGCCGGCGGGCCGGGCTCAGGCGCGATCCCGAGCGGATCCCGATTTCCGCCGACCTGCCGCTCCGCCGCGAGGTCGCGGCCTTTCTGGCCTACCTCTCGGGCGGTCCGCCGCCGCGCGCGCCGGCCGGGGACGGGCTGCTGGTCGTGGAGAGGGTCGCGGAAATCCGCGCGATGGCCGGCCTGCCGGAGCGCTCGCTGCCGCTTACATGACGGCGGTCAGGCCGCCGTCGACGTAGATGACCTGGCCGTTGATGTAGCTCGAAGCCGGCGAGGCGAGCAGCAAAGCGACGCCGACCAGTTCCTCGACCTCGCCCCACCGGCCCGAGGGCGTGCGCTTGCGCACCCATTCGTCGAAGGCCTGGTCGGTGAAGAGCGCGCGGTTCAGCTCCGTCTTGAAATAGCCGGGGCCGATGCCGTTCACTTGGATATTGTGCTTCGCCCACTCGCCGCACATCGCCTTGGTCAACATCTTCACCGCACCCTTGGCGGTGACGTAGGGCGCGATCGATGGGCGCGCGATTTCGCTCGCCAGCGAGCAGGTATTGACGATCTTGCCGCGCTGGCGCGGGATCATGTGGCGGGCCACCGCCTGGCCGACGAAAAAGACGCTGTCGACGTTGGTGGCCATCACCTCGCGCCAGGTCTCCGCCGGAACCTGTTCGAGCGGCGCGCGGCGCTGGATGCCGGCATTGTTGAAGAGGATGTCGATCGGCCCGACCTCTTCCTCGATCCGGTCGACGGCGGAGGCGACCGCCTTCTGGTCGGTGACATCGAAGGCGTAGCCGTAGGCCGGCCGGTTCAGGCCGGACAGTTCGACCTTCGCCCGGTCGACATCGGCGGCGCTGCGTGAGTTGAGGACGACCGTCGCGCCGGCCTCGGCGAGGCCGCGGGCGATCGCTGCTCCGATGCCGCGGCTCGATCCGGTGATGAGCGCGATCTTGCCGGTAAGGTCGAAGAGCGGCGCCATGATTTCTCCCCCGAAAGTTTTGGCCGCGACGGGCGGCGGGCCTTTATCGGGATGCGCCCCGGTGCCGTCAACCGGATCGGAACCGCGGCGCCGCCGCTGCCGTTTTCCCTCGCGCGAGAACAAGGAGAGATCGCCATGGCTGACATGACCGACAGGGAAAAGGGCGAGGAGATCCTGAAGAAACGCCGCCTCGCGGCCAAGGGCCTCAAGGAGCGCGCCGACGGGAAGCCGGTTGATCCGCTCGCCGATGCCACCAGCCTCGACCCCGACGACAAGCGTACCCGGCCGCTCGATCCCGAGGAAAAGGAGGATGACCTCGCCGTGCGTGAGCTTCCGGTCGGCGCGGCCTTCCTGCGCAACAAGTAGCCGGAGGCGCTACGCCGGCGGCGGATGCGGCGGACCGAAGACTTCGAGGCTGCCGTCCCAGATCATCGTCACCGCGATGTAGGCGATGATGCCGAGGCCGACGTAGGAGATCCAGTAGTAGCGTTTGAGGAGGTTGGCGACGACGCTCGCCGCCACGCCCATCAGCGCGACCGAGAGCGCCAGCCCGATGATGAGGACGACGATGTGCTGCCGGGCGGCGCCCGCCACCGCCAGGACATTGTCCAGCGACATCGAAATGTCGGCGACGACGATCTGGGTGATCGCCCGGCCGAGACTCTTCGAGGGCGGAATGACCAGCCCGTGGGCCTCCTGGTCGGCGAGTCGGGCCCGCCGCTCCGCGAGGATTTCGCGGGCGAGCTTCCAGACGACCCAGAGCAGCAGCAGGCCGCCCGCCAGCGTCAGTCCGATGATTGCGAGCAGCTTGGTGGTGAAGACCGCAAAGACGATGCGCAGCGCCGCCGCCGCGGCGATGCCGGCGATGATCGCTTTCCGCCGCTGTTCGGGCGGTAGGCCCGCCGCGGCCATGCCGACGACGATGGCATTGTCGCCGGCAAGGACGAGGTCGACGGCAATGACCGTCAGGAGGGCGGTCAGTTCGGAGAACAGCACCGGGCTTCGACCACCCCTGTCGGCGTCAGGCTGGGACCGGGGCGTGCGCCGGGATCAACCCTGCATTCTTCAGGTCGCTCCACAGCCCTCCCGGCACCGGCGTTTCCCACCAGCCGAAGATCTGGTTGAGTTCGTCGGTCGAGCGGGGCCCCGGAATGATGCTCGCCACTGCCGGATGAGCGAGCGGGAACTTCAGGGCCGCCGCGGGAAGCGGCACGCCGTGCGAATCGCACACGTCGGCGATGGCGCGGACGCGCTTCATCACCTGCTCCGGCGCCTTGGTGTAGTTCCAGGTCTCGCGGCCGACGAGCACGCCCGAATTGAAGGGGCCGCCGACGATGATCGAGGCGCCGTGCTTCTGGACGGCGGGCAGGAGCGTGTCGAGCGGGTCCTGTTCGAGGAGCGTGTAGCGGCCGGCAAGCAGGAAGGCGTCCCATTGGCCGTAGGCGAGAGCGTCGGCGATGGGCTTGGCCTCGTTGACGCCGAGGCCGATGGCCTTCACCTCGCCCGATGCACGCAGCTTGTCGAGCGCCTTGTAGGCGCCCTCCATCGCCGCCTTGAACATCTGCGGCTGGACGGTGGCGCCGTGGGTGAATATGTCGATGTCATGGATGAGCAGGATGTCGATCCGCTCGAGGCCGAGGCGTTGCAGGCTGTCCTCGTAGGAGCGCATGACGCCGTCGTAGGAATAGTCGAAGAAGTATTCGTTCGGGAACGGCTGCTTCCAGTCGCCCATCGGCTGGGCGCTGCGCCGCGCCTTGAGAAGCCGGCCGACCTTGGTCGAGAGGACGATGCCGTCGCGGTAGCGGAGCGCGTCGCCCATCAGGTGCTCGGACTTGCCGAAGCCGTAATAGGGCGCCGTGTCGAAGTAGCGGACGCCGTAATCGTAGGCGTCGATGGCGATGAGGCGGGCGTCGGAATCGGGGACGGCTTGCATGTTGCCGCCGAGGGTGGCGCCGCCGAGACCGAACGTCGTCACTTCGAGGCTCGTCCGTCCGAGCTTCCGGGTCTCGAATGCCATGTCCCGCTCCTCCCTCGCGCTGCCCGCCGGTTTCCCCGGTCGCTGTCGGCGCAGTTGATACATGAGCCGACGGCGCTTGAGTAGCCGTCGGCGGGCATTTGGGAGGGCAATCGCCGTCGCCAAAAGATCGGCCCCGCAGCGGGGGAGGGCGCCGCGGGGCCGATGCGGGGCTGCCGGAGACGCTTGTCGCGCCTAGCGCAGGCAGGTCCCCCAATATTGCTGGCCGAAGATGTTGGTCTTCTTGCAGCGGTAGCCGGTCTTGCCGATGACGTAGCCGGTGCCGGCGCCGATCAGGCCCCCGACGAGCACGCCCTTGGCGCTCCCGCCGATCAGCCCTCCGGCCACGCCGCCAATCACGGCGCCCTTGGTGGTGGCTCGCCCAACGCGTGTATCGAGGCAGCCCGACAGGCTGCCCGCCGCCACGATCAAGGCCAACGAAATTGCGATCATCCGCTTCATTTCCGACCTCCGTTGGGAAGCTTCCCGCGCCTGCAGAGAAGCCAGTAAGACTTGCCGAGAACGCGGGCCCCCGCCCGAAGTTCCTCGGATGCCGTCAGCGCGGCACAGAATCTTGGCATTCCTGTGGATTCGTCCGGGGGTCGGAGGGTCCTTGCCCACTGTTTACCCATTACTCGATGGGCGGGTTTGTGGTTGATCGCGAGATGGGCATGAGTACGCTTCCGGCATGGATGCCAGCCAGCTTCTCCGCGAAGTCGGCGACTACTGCCGGGCCGCCGGCCTCGCCGAGTCGACCTTCGGCCGGCTCGCGGTCAATGATGGCAAGCTGATCTCGCGCCTGCGCGACGGCGGGCGCATCACCGCGATCACGCTCGATCGCCTGCGCGCCTATATCGCCGCCCACCCGGTCGACGCCAATGCCCGCTCGGTCGTCCGTCCGGCGCGCCTGCCGCCGGCCCCGCCGATCTCGGAGGTCGAGAAAGGGCCGCGCCGGAACTTCCGCTTCTTCGACAATCGCCAGAAGTACCTGCTCTTCGTCACCACGTGCGGAGAGAAGGCGATGGTCGCCAACCGCGTCGCGCTCGAACTCGCCAACATCCGGCCGCGGCCGCCGGCGGTGCGCCTGTTCGATGCCGGGGTGGGGGACGGCACCGTCCTCACCCGCGTGATGCGCGCCATGCACGCGCGCTATCCGACCATGCCCTTCTACGTCGTCGGCAAGGAGATCAGCCTCGAGGACATCCGCCTGACCCTGGAGAAGCTCCCCGACCGCTTCATGGAGCACCCGGCGAGCGTGGTCGTGCTGACCAACATGTTCTACTCCGAGGCGCCGTGGCTGCGCGTGCGCTCGCCGCAGATGGCGGCGAGCCTCGTCTGGCGCGAGGTCGCGCTTGCCGGCAATGCCGGGCACGATTTCGACGAGCAGATCAACGCGCTCTTTCCCTTCCTAGCCGAGAACTGGCAGACGCGCGCCAGCCCGGCCACCGGCAACCCGGTCTACGAACGGCCGGTCGTTCTCGTCCTCTACCGCGAGGACCACCGCTTTCTCCTCGACAATGTCATTCCGAAGCTCGGCGAGGCGGAGGCCGACTACGACCTCATCATCGCCTCGCAGCCCTATCGCCTGCGCATCCCGGCCGAGTTCAAGGCAAAGCGCGTCATCGGCCCGCTCGCCCGCGCCGTCGGGCCGGGCGGCCGCCTGATCGGCATCCACTCGCATGGCGACGATCCGGGGCTGGAAATCATCCGCCGCATCTGGCCGGACGAGAATCCGTACCGGAGCGACCGCCACGAGATCCTGCGCGCCGTCAAGGCGGAGCTCGGCAACGGCCGGCGCGACCTCAACTTCAACGCCTACTCCGATCAGCGCTCGATCTTCCGCTACGACATGCACACGCTGCCCAACGAAGTGAGCGGCCCGATCGGCACGTCGACGCTGTTTGCGGCCTGGAATGCCGCCATCTACGTGGCGCAGATCGAGGACGACAGGCTCGACGAGGTCGTCCGCTCGGGCAAGTACCTGGAAGCCACCGCCGAGGTCCTGAAGAAGCACGGCGGGCTCTGGTTCCTCGACGAGTCCTTCGTCATCTCGCGCCGGCGGCCATGAGCACGGTGCCGGCAGCGGCCGACGACCGCAGCGCCGTCGCCCGGCGGCTGGTCGAGTGGCTGCGCGGCGCCTCGATCGAAATCGCCGCCGGCAGGCCGCATGCGGTCGAGGCGGCGCGCGAGAACTTCGATCCGGGCACCGAAATCTTCGTCAATTTCCTGCCGGGCGGCGAACCCGACCCGGTCATTGCTACCGCGATCGCGCTCCGCCGCGCCGGCTTCCACCCGGTTCCGCATATCGCGGCGCGGAGCATGCCCTCGGCCGCGGCGCTTGAGGATTTCCTGGCGCGCGCCGCCGGCGAGGCGGGCGTCGAGCGGGTTCTCCTTATCGCCGGAGACCGCGCCGCGGCCCGGGGCCCTTTCGCATCGAGCGCCGAGGTGCTTGCCGGCGGGGCGATCGCGCGAAGCGGCATTCGAAGCGTCGGGTTTGCCGGCCATCCCGAAGGGAGCCGCGGCGCTTCCGCCGAGTTGCTCCTGCCGCTGCTTGCCGGCAAGATCGCCGCCGCCCGTTCCGCCGGCCTCGCGCCGTTCGTTGTCAGCCAATTTGCCTTCGAGGCGGCTCCGGTTACGGCCTGGCTCGACGCTCTCCGCCGCTCCGGCATCGACGCGCCGGTGCGCATCGGCATCGCCGGTCCGGCGACGCTCGCCACGCTCGTCCGCTTTGCCGTCGCCTGCGGAGTCGGCAACTCGCTCCGCGCGCTCCGCAATCGCCCCAATCTCGTCGGTCGGCTGCTCGGCGTTTCAACGCCGAACGAACTGCTCCGGGAACTCGCCGTCGCCCTCGCCGGATCGGCCCACCGCGCCACCGGCCTGCACTTCTTCCCGTTTGGAGGGGTCGAACGGACCGGCACCTGGCTCTCCGAAACGCTCATGCAGCTCTACGTCGAGGCGGGCTCAAACCCGTGAAGGCCGACAACACGACCCTCTCACCGCTCGTTCCCGCGCATGCGGGGACCCAGTCCCGTGCCAGGGCACATAGCGCGGGGAAGAGGCTGCGGCAGGCAAAACCCCGCAGCACCTGAACAACGCTTTGTGAGAACCAGGCTGGTTCCCCGCACGCGCGGGGATGAGCGGAGAGGACGGTGAGCAGCGCTCAACTCGTCATTGACCGCCCAACCCCGCTCGTCCCCGCGCATGCGGGGACCCAGTCCCGTGCCAGGGCACATAGCGCGGGGAAGTGACTGCGGCAGGCATATTCCCCGCAGCACCTGCACAACGCTTTGTGAGAACAAGGCTGGTTCCCCGCATGCGCGGGGACGAGCGGAGAGGACGGTGAGTAGCGCTCACGGGCAATTCGTCACTGACCCGCCCAACCCGCTCGTCCCCGCGCATGCGGGGACCTAGTGCCGTGCCAGGGCACATGAGCGCGGGGAAGGGACTGCGGCAGGCATAACCCCCGCAGCACCTGCACAATGCTTTGTGAGAACCATGCTGGTTCCCCGCATGCGCGGGGACGAGCGGAGAGGACGGTGAGCAGCGCCCAGGGGCAACTCGTCACTGACCCGCCCAACCCGCTCGTCCCCGCGCCTGCGGGGACCCAGTCCCGTGCCAGGGCACATAGCGCGGGGAAGTGACTGCGGCAGGCATAACCCCCGCAGCACCTGCACAACGCTTTGTGAGAACCATGCTGGTTCCCCGCTTGCGCGGGGATGAGCGGAGAGGACGGTGAGCAGCGCTCAACTCGTCACTGACCGCCCAACCCGCTCGTCCCCGCGCATGCGGGGACCCAGTCCCGTGCGCGGGCGCAGAGCGCGGGGAAGAGGCTGCGGCAGGCAAAACCCCGCAGCACCTGAACAACGCTTTGTGAGAACCAGGCTCGTTCCCCGCTTGCGCGGGGATGAGCGGAGAGGGAATCTGATCACAACGTGTAGGTGAGATCGCGCCACTCGGGATTCATTTCCTCGATCAGACGAACCTTCCAGGACCTGCGCCACTTCTTCATCTGTCGTTCGCGCAGAAATGCAGACTCGCGCGATTGGTGGGCCTCGTACCAAACGAGAAGCTTCACGTCATACTTGACCGTGAAACCGGGAAAGGCTCCGTTCTTGTGTTCCCACATGCGGCGTCCGAGATTGTCTGTCATCCCGACGTAAAGGGTTCCGTTCCTTCTGCTGGCGAGGATGTAGACGAAGAAATACACGCCGCAGCCTACACGATCCCCCCGCCCCCGCTCGCCGCCTTCGGCCGCTCCCGCGCGACCTTCTGCCGATAGCCGGAGTCCCGGTAGGCCGCGATCGGGTCGATGGCGCCGCCCTTCGACAACCGCGCCTTGGCCAGGATCGGCCCGACGTCGGTGGTGAAGGCGCGTTTCAGCGTCTGCGCCGCCATCAGCGCGTCGTTGCCGTCCTGGTAGCCGGCGAGGGCCTTGCGGTCGACGAGGAGCGCCTGGGCGTAGGCGCGCTGCACCTCGACCACCGAGGTGATGAGGCTCTCGATCGGGTCGGTGACGTTGTGCGACTGGTCGAGCATGTAGGCCGGCTTGAAGCCAGGCGCCTTCCGCTCCGCCGCGTCGACCAGTTCGTTGAAGATGACGAAGAGCTGGAACGGGTTGATCGCGCCGCTGTCGAGGTCGTCGTCGCCGTATTTCGAATCGTTGAAGTGGAAGCCCGCGAGCTTCCTGGCCTGGATCAGCCGCGCCACGATCATCTCGATGTTGACGCTGGGCGCATGGTGGCCGAGGTCGACCAGCGAGAAGGCCTGCGGGCCGAGTTCGACCGCCGCCATGTAGCTGGTGCCCCAGTCCTGGATGACGGTCGAGTAGAAGGCCGGCTCGTAGAGCTTGTGCTCGATGAAGACGCGCCAGTCGCCGGGCAGCGCCTTCACCACCTCGCGCATCGAATCAAGGTAGCGCTCGAAGGCCTTGGTGAAGTTCGATTGTCCGGGGAAGTTGGAGCCGTCGCCGATCCACACCGAAAGCGCCTTCGAGCCGATCTCTCTGCCGATCTCGATGCACTCGATGTTGCGCTCGATCGCCTGTTTCCGCACCGCGCGGTCGGTATGCGAGAGCGAGCCGAACTTGTACGTCCGCTTCTGGCCGGGAGCATCGGAGAAGGTGTTGGAGTTGATCGCGTCGAACGCGAGGCCGAGCGCCTTCGCCTTCTGCCTCAGCGCCTTGAGGTCGTCGACCTTGTCCCACGGGATGTGCAGCGAAACGGTCGGCGTCGCGCGGCCGAGCTGCTGGATGACGGCGCAGTCGTCGAGCTTGTCGAAGACGTTCCGCGGTTCGCCCTCGCCGGGGAAGCGCGCGAAGCGCGTGCCGCCGGTGCCGACGCCCCAGGAAGGGATGGCGACGCCGAACTTCGCCACCGCCTTGGTGATCTTCTCGATGTCGATGTTGCGGCGCGCGAGCTGCTCGCCGAGCGCGGCATAGTCGGCGTCGAGCGCCTTCGCCGCCTTGTCATTCTGGTCGGCGATCAGGTTCGGATCAATCATCAGAGGTTCCTCGCCTATTGGATCGGGTCGCTGCGTCCTTCCGACCCCGCGGACCACGATCGCGTCGCCCTGCGCTCGCGCCTTACGTGCCCGAAACTTGCGGGAGTTTTATTGGAACGCTGAACTTAATGCGGCTCGCGGTTGTATTCGTCGTGTCACCCTTTGCGCCGAGGCTTAGAACAGAAAGAACTTCCACCTTGGCGCCGCCCGACGCGGAGTTGCTGGATGAAACTGCTACATCGAATTCGACAATCGCGTAGTTGTTGCTCCCGTGGATTATCAGTCCACGAATGTCCTTGTTTTGGTCGAGCGAGAACCTGAAAGTCTGACCAACCAACTTTCCATGGTCAGTTTCTTGAACATCGGCAACACCGCCGATTATCGCCGCCAGTGTTTGAGAGACGAATTCACGAAGGTCCATCGCCCACTCCGTTGTTACCGCGTGAAGCTCTGGGCGTTGCCGGCGTCGACGTTGATCATGTTGCCGGTCGATTTCGCCGCCATGTCGGAGGCGAGGAAATAGGCCGCCTCGGCGATGTCCTCGGGGAGGACCGAGAGCTTCAGAAGGCTCCGCTGGCGGTAGTGCTCTTCGAGCTCGTCCGGCTTCATCTTGTAGGCGGCGGCGCGCTGCTCGCGCCATTCGCCGGTCCAGATTTTCGAGCCGCGGAGCACCGCGTCGGGATTGACGACGTTGACGCGGATGCCCTCCGGCGCGCCTTCCATCGCGAGGCACCGGGCGAGGTGAATCTCGGCGGCCTTGGCGGCGGCGTAGGCGGTTGCATTCGGCGTCGGCGCGATGCCGTTCTTCGAGGCGATGAAGACGATGGCGCCGCCGAGCTTCTGGCGCTTCATCAGGCGGAAGGCCTCGCGCGAGACGAGGAAGTAGCCCTTTGCGAGGATGTCCATGTTGCGGTCCCACATCGCGAGTGGAGTGTCCTCCACCGGCGCCGACGACGAGATGCCGGCATTGGAGACGAGAATGTCGAGGCCGCCGAACTCGACCGCTGCGTCGGCAAAGGCGCGGGCGACCGCGTCCTCGTCGGTGACGTCGGTGAGAACGCCGCGCACGTTGTCCCTGCCGTAGGCCTTGGCGAGCGCCGCGACCATGCCGTCGAGCGCGCTGCGGTCGATGTCGGCGATGACCACCGCGGCGCCTTCGCCGAGGTAGCGGCGGGCGATCGCCGATCCGATGCCGCCGGCGCCGCCGGTGACCAGCGCGGTCCTTCCGGCAAGGCTCTTCGGCCTCGGCATCCGCTGCAGCTTGGCTTCCTCGAGCAGCCAGTACTCGATGTCGAAGGCCTCCTGTTCGGGCAGGCCGACATAGGTGTCGACCGCGGAGGCTCCGCGCATGACGTTGATCGCGTTCCGGTAGAACTCGCCGGCGATCCGGGCCGTCGCCTTGTCGCGGGCAAACGTGATCATGCCGATGCCGGGAACGAGATAGACGACCGGGTTGGGGTCGCGCATCGGCGGGCTGTCGGGGCGCTTGCAGCGCTCGTAATAGGCCGCATAGCCGGCCCGGTATGCGGCGACCGCCTCGGCCAGCCCCGAGCCGTCCGCGACGATGAGCAGCGGGCGGATCTTGGTGCGCAGGAAATGGTCGGGACAGGAGGTGCCGAGCGCCGCCAGTTCCGCGGCGCGTTTCGAGTTGACGAATTCCAGCACCGCCGGCGAATCGTCAAAGTGCCCGATCTTCCGCTCGTCCTTGCCGATGAGGCCGCGGATCACGGGCATCAGGCGCGCGGCGGTCTGGCGCCGCTCGGCCGGCGGCGCCGGGGCGACGGCGGCTCCGCCGAAGACCTCGCGCTGGCCGATCGTCCTCGCCAGCCAGGCAATCGCCTTGTTGATCGTTTCGATCGTCGTCTCGTAGCAGGTGCGCGCGTCATTGCCCCAGGTGAAGAGGCCGTGGCTCTCCAGCACGACGCCGACGGCATCGGGATGCCGCTCGGCGAATTTCTCCAGCATCAGGCCAAGCTCGAAGCCGGGACGGCGCCAGGGCAGCCAGCCGATCGTCTCGCCGAACGCTTCCAGCGTCAGCGCCTGCGAGTTCTTCGAGGCGGCAATCGCGATCACCGCGTCGGGGTGGACATGGTCGACGTGCTTGTAGGGCAGGAAACCGTGCAGCGGCGTGTCGATCGAGGCCGCACGCGGGTTGAGGTTGAACGTGCAGTGGGGGAGGCAGCCCACCATCTCGTCCTCGTGCCCGGGACCGCGATAGAGCTTCTTCAGCGCCTGCAGCTTGGTCTCGTAGAGGGTGGCGAAGCCGTCGAGCTTCATCGAGCCGAGGTCGCCGCCCGAGCCCTTGACCCAGAGGACCTCCACCTCCTCGCCGGTCAGCGGGTCGCGCTCCCTCAGCTTCGCCGAGGTGTTGCCGCCGCCGAAATTGGTGATGCGCTGGTCGGAGCCGAGGAGGTTCGAGCGGTAGAGAAGCTGCTCGGCGGGGCCCAGCGTCGCGGCATGCGCTTCATCCCACTGGCTGGCGAGAAGCGGGGATTCGATCGGTGCGGTCATGGGGTCTGCCCCGGAGCCTGGCGCGGCGGCGAAGCTGTCGCAAATGCCCTCCGCCTTGTCAATCAAAAGCGATCAACATTGAGCAGCGCCGGCCCGTGCGCGGCTCTCGCAGCCGCGAAGCGGTTTTGTGCGACGCAATATTATCGGAAATGATCATTGTTGATTGACAGCGCGCGAATTCCTTGGTTGAACGGCGCGGGGAGACTTGCGTGCACGAAATCGAGCGCCATCGCATCATTCTGAGCGAGGTTGCGGACCGTCCGGTGGTGACCGTCACGCAGCTTTGCGAGCTGACCGGGGCGTCGGAAGCGACGATCCGCCGCGATATCGCCTCCCTCCATGTCGAGGGGCGGCTGCGCCGCGTGCGGGGAGGGGCCGAGGCGCTCCATCCGCCCCAGACCGTCGGCATTGCCGGCCGCCCGTTCTCGGTCAACGAGACCGTCAACGTCCACAAGAAGCAGGCGATCGCGGCCGCGGCCGTCGCGCTCTGCGAGGACGGCGACTCGATCATCATCAACGGCGGCACCACCACTTACCAGATGGTCCACCATCTCGCCCGCCGGCGGCTCCAGATTCTCACCAATTCCTTCCCGATCGCCGAGCACCTCCTCAAGAATTCGCGGAACACGATCACGCTGCCGGGCGGCACGATCTATCGCGAGCAGAACATCATCCTGTCGCCCTTCGACAACGACGTGACGCGCAATTTCTATGCGCGCCGGATGTTCATGGGCGCCAAGGGCCTCGGCCCGCTCGGTCTGATGGAGGGCGATCCGCTCCTGATCGAGGCCGAACAAAAGCTGATCGACCAGGCGGACGAACTGATCGTGCTCGCCGATTCCTCGAAATTCGGACAGCGCTCGAGCCTCATCCTGTGCGGGCTGAAGCGGATCGCGACCGTGATTACCGACGACGGCCTGCGCGAACAGGATGCGCGAATGCTGGAGGCGGCGGGCGTGACGCTGATCGTGACCCGGCCGGAGGCCGGGCAGGGGGAGGTGCTGCAGCAGAGTGCGTCCTGACGGCGGTGACGGAGGCCGCCGGGGCTACGATTGGACGAGGCCGCCGCCTCAAGGCGGCGGACAAAGGAGATCGCTTCCGCCATGCAAGAGGCGGACGGTCGGGACGGCGGTGCCGGCCCGAAATGGATGAAACCCATGAATGGCAGGGAGGATCATTGCCATGAAGACTACACGCCGTGACGTATTCAAACTCGCCGGAGCGGGCGCGCTCACGCTCGCCGCACCGGCGATCCTGACCCGCCGGGCCTTTGCCGCCGACAAGCGCATCGCCATGATCGTCAAGAACCTCGGCAACAGCTACTTCGACGCCTGCGCCAACGGCGCCAAGCAGGCGGCTTCCGAAATCGGCGGCATCGAGATCATCTACACCGCTTCGGCCAAGCCGACGGCGGAAGAGCAGATCGCGGTGATCGACGCGCAGATCGCGCAGAAGGTCGACGGCCTCATCGTTTCGGCCAACGACGCCGACGCCCTCGTGCCGGTCGGCAAGAAGGCGATGGAGCGCGGCATCAAGGTGATGAGCTTCGACTCGGCAATCGCGCCGGCCGGCCGCCTCGTCCACCTGTCCGCCTCCTCGACCCCGCTCATCGGCGCCAAACAGGTGCAGATGATCGCCAAGACGCTCGGCGGCAAGGGCGAGGTCGCCATCCTGTCGGCGGCCTCGACCATGACCAACCAGAACGCCTGGATCGCGGCGATGAAGGAGGAGTGGAAGAAGCCGGAATACAAGGACATGCCGCTGGTTGCGACCGTTTACGGCGACGACCAGGACGACAAGAGCTACCGCGAGATGCAGGGCCTGGTGAAGGCGCACCCGAACCTGAAGGGGGTCATTTCGCCGACCACCATCGGCATCCGCTCGGGCGCCAAGGCCATCGTCGACGGCGGCCTCATCGGCAAGGTCTACATCACCGGTCTCGGCCTGCCTTCGGAAATGAAGGACTACGTGCTGAAGGGCGCCTGCGACACCTTCGCCATCTGGAACCCGGTCGAGTACGGCTACTCGTCGACCTTCATCATGGCCGACATCCTCAGCGGCAAGCCGACCTCGGAAGGCTCCAAGCTGTCGATGGGCAAGAAGGGCGAGACCACCGTCGGCAAGGACGGCGAGTGCGTCATGGGCGAGCCTTTCGTGTTCGACAAGTCGAACGTCGAGGAATTCGCGAAGATTTTCTGATCCCGCGACCTTCTTGCGATGACGAATTGGTCATGGCCGGACTAATCTCCGGCCATGACTGCGCTCAACTCCCCGATCCCGCCGGACTGCCGTGTCTGAGCCGATCCTCACCCTTTCCGGCGTCTCCAAGAGCTTTCCCGGCGTCCGGGCGCTGCACAATGTAAGCCTGACGCTCCATCCTGGCCGCGTCACGGCGCTGATCGGCGAGAACGGCGCCGGCAAGTCGACCGTGGTCAAGATCCTGACCGGCATCTACCGGCCCGACGAGGGCGAGGTGCGGATCGGCGGCGCCGCCCGGCATTTCTCCTCGCCGCGCGATGCCTGGGCGGCGGGCATCGCCGCCATCCACCAGGAAACGGTGATGTTCGACGAATTGTCGGTCGCCGAGAACATCTTCATGGGCCACATGCCGGTCGGCGGCGCCCGCATGGTCGACTGGGCGGAGATGCGCTCCCGCGCGACTGAGCTCCTGAAGCGTATCGATGCGCCGATCCCGGCCGCCTATCCGCTCCGCCGCCTGTCGGTGGCGCAGAAGCATCTGGTCGAGATTGCCCGCGCCCTGTCGCACGAGGCGCAGGTGGTGATCATGGACGAGCCGACCGCGGCCCTGTCGGCGAACGAGATCGACGACCTCTTCCGCATCGTCGCCCAGCTGAAGGCCGAAGGCCGCGCCGTCGTCTTCATCAGCCACAAGTTCGACGAGGTCTTCCGGATCGCGGACGATTTCGTGTGCCTGCGCGACGGCGAGAAGGTCGGCGACGGTCCGATCTCCGGCGTCACCCCGCCGCAGCTCGTGCGCATGATGGTCGGCCGTCCGGTCGACCAGGTCTTCCCCAAGCGCGACGTCCCGATCGGCGACGTCATCCTCAAGGTCGAGGGCCTCTCCAACGCCACCGAATATGCCGACGTCAGCTTCGAATTGCGGAAGGGTGAGATTCTCGGCCTCTACGGCCTGATCGGCGCCGGCCGCACCGAGGCGATGCAGGGGCTGTTCGGGATCACCCCGATTACCCGCGGCAAGGTCGTCCTGGAGGGAAGGGAAATCGCCATCGCCTCGCCCTCCGACGCAATCGCCGCCGGGATTTCCTACGTGCCCGAGGACCGCCAGGACCAGGGCGCGATCCTGTCGCTCGGCATCCGCGAGAACATCACGCTCGCCAATCTCCTGCGCCACGTCCGCGGTCTCTTCCTGTCGCGCGCCTCCGAGCGCGACGAGACGCGCCGCCTCGGTAACCGGCTGGCGATCAAGGCGGCCAACTGGGAGCAACGGCTCGGCGAATTGTCGGGCGGCAACCAGCAGAAGGTCGTCATCGCCAAGTGGCTCGCCACCCATCCCAAGGTCATCGTCCTCGACGAACCGACCAAGGGCATCGACATCGGCTCCAAGGCCGCCGTGCATGAGTTCATCGGCGAGTTGGCCGCCGACGGCCTTGCCGTCATCCTCATCTCGTCCGAACTGCCCGAGGTGATGGGCCTCGCCGACCGCGTCATCGTCATGAAGGAGGGCCGCATCGTCGACGAGTTCAGGCGCGGCGCGTGGAGCGCCGAGGGCATCGTCGGCGCCGCCACCGGCGCCCACAGGGAGGCCGCGTGACCCTCCGCGCCCTGATGAAATTCCGCGAGCTGATCCTCGCCGGCATCCTCATCGTCGGGGTCGCCGCGATCGGCGCTTACCAGCCCGTCTTCCTCGAATGGGAGAACATCAGCGACCTCCTCACCGAGACCTCGGTCCTGTTCATGATGGCGCTGGCGCAGATGGTGGTCATCCTGACGCGCGGCATCGACCTGTCGGTCGCCGCCAACCTCGCCCTGTCGGGGATGATCGCGGCGCTGATCAGCCAGTACTATCCGGAAACGCCGCTCGTCCTGATGATCGCCGCCGGCGTTCTCGTCGGCCTCCTCCTCGGGCTCCTCAATGGCGGGCTGATCGCCTTCCTCGGCATCCCGCCGATCGTCGTCACGCTCGGCACGCTCGCCATCTACCGCGGCATGATCATCATCATCGCCGGCGGCGACCAGGTGAACGCCTCGGAAATGGGCGAGGAATTCCAGGCATTCCCGAAGCTCGTCGTCTTCGGCCTGACGACGCCGGTCTGGATCGCCATCGTCGTCTCGGTCCTCTTCTACGTCTTCCTCAACTACAGCCGCCCGGGGCGGGCCCTCTATGCCGTCGGCGGCAATCCGGTCGCCGCCCGCTATTGCGGCATCGACCAGCGCCGGCAGGAGCTGCTCGCCTACGGCATCAGCGGGGCCGTCTCGGGCCTGTGCGGCTACCTCTGGGTGGCGCGCTACGGCGTCGCCTATTCCGAGATCGCCAACGGCTATGAGCTGACCGTGATCGCCGCCTGCGTCATCGGCGGCGTCTCGATCGGCGGCGGCGTCGGCACCGTCCCCGGCACCCTCCTCGGCGCGCTCTTCCTCGGCATCGTGATGACGGCCTTGCCGGTCATGCAGATTTCCCCGTTCTGGCAGATGGCGATCTCCGGCGCGGTCATCCTTGGCGCCGTGGTCATCAATGCCCGCGCCGAGCAGCGGCCGGACAAGCTGATCCTGCCCGAGGCGCGCCGCCTCGGACGGAAGGTGCCGGCGTGAACGTCGGGGCGCCGCTTCCGGCGGAGAGCCGCTACACCGTCCTCGACGCGCCGCCGCGGCGCATCCGGGACGTGCTCCTCCGCTGGGAGGTGATCCTCGTCATTCTGCTGGCCGTGACCATCGTCGTGAACACGATGGTGTCGCCCTATTTCCTCGACGTCTTCAACCTCGCCGACGCGACCTTCAATTTCTCCGAGAAGGCGATCATCGCGCTGGCCATGGCGTTTCTCATCCTCGTCCGCCAGATCGACCTGTCGGTCGCGGCGATCGTCGCGCTCGCCGCGATGGGGATCGGCTATGCCGCCGAGGCCGGCTTCGGCCCGCTCGAACTGTTCGCCGTGGCGATCCTCATCGGGCTCCTCTGCGGCGCCTTCAACGGCCTCCTCGTCACCTATGCCGGCCTGCCGTCGATCGTCGTCACCATCGGCACCATGTCGCTCTTCCGTGGCATCACCCAGGTGATCCTCGGCGACCAGGCTAAGACGAAATATCCCGCCGGCTATCTCGATCTCGGCCAGAGCTATTTCATCAAGATGCAGGAGACCGGCATTTCGTGGCTGTTCGTCCCGCCGGTGCCGCTGTCGTTCCTGATCTTCCTCGTGCTTGCCGTGATTTTCGGCATCTTCCTCCACAAGACGCGGGTCGGGCGCGAGCTCTTCGCCATCGGCTCGAACCCGGTCGCGGCCCGCTTCTCCGGCATCCCGGTCAACCGGCTCATCTTCCTCCTCTTCGTCTTGTCCGGCATTCTCTCCGGGCTGGCGGGGGCGTTGCTCACCGCGCGTCTCGGTTCGATGCGCTCCAACATCGCCGTCGGCTGGGAGCTCGACATCGTCACCATGGTGATCCTCGGCGGCGTCTCGATTGCCGGCGGCGTCGGCTCGATCCTCGGCGTCGTGCTCGCCGTCTTCGTCCTCGGCCTCGTCACCTTCGGCATGTCGCTCAACAACATCCCGGGGCAGGTGGTGAGCGTCTATATCGGCGCGCTCCTCATCGCGGTGATCGCGATCCCGCGGCTGTTCGGCCGCGCCAGGAGGTTCTGACCGCAGATGAGCGAGAAATACGCCTTCCGCATGCAGCTCAATCCGGGCATGGAGGCGGAGTACCGCCGCCGCCACGACGAGATCTGGCCGGAACTGGCGGAACTGCTCCGCGATGCCGGGATTTCCGACTATTCGATCTTCCTCGACCGCGACTCCGGCACGCTCTTCGGCGTGCTGTGGCGCCGGTCCGATCACGCCATGGACGACCTGCCGAAGCACCCGGTGATGAAGCGCTGGTGGGCGCACATGGCCGACATCATGGTGACGAAGCCGGACAACGAGCCGGTCGCGGTGCCGCTCGTTCCGGTCTTCCACATGGACTGAAGGCGATGGAACGGGTCCCGGCGGTCGCCGTCCTCGACATCGGCAAGTCGAACGTCAAGCTCGCCCTGGTCGACCTCGATACCCGCAAGGCGCTTGCCGTCCGGACGACGGGCAATGCCGTCCTCCGCGACGGTCCCTATCCGCATTACGACGTCGAGCGCATCTGGGCCTTCCTGCTCGACGGCTTGTCGGCGTTCCGCGCCGGCGCCGAGATCGTGGCCATCTCGACCACCACCCACGGCGCCGCCTTCGCGCTCCTCGCCGGCGACGAACTGGCGCTGCCGGTGCTCGACTACGAGCACGACGGCCCGGAAGCGGTTCGCGTCGACTACACGATGGATCGCGGCGCCTTCTCCGAGACGCTGTCGCCGGACCTGCCCAACGGCCTCAATGCCGGGCGGCAGCTTTACTGGCAGGCGCGCGTTTTCCCGGAGGCATGGGCGCGGACCGACACGATCCTTCCCTATCCGCAATACTGGGTCTGGCGGCTGACCGGCGAGCGGGTCGCCGAGGCGACCTCGCTCGGTTGCCACACCGACATGTGGAATCCGCGCGTCGGCACCTATTCGCGCCTGGCCAGCAGCGAGGGCTGGGTCGAGCGCTTCCCGCGGCTCGCCAAGCCGTGGGAGGTGGTCGGCCGCATCCGGCCGGAAATCGCGGAGGCGACCGGCCTCTCGCCGACCTGCCGCGTGCTCGCCGGCATCCACGACAGCAATGCCAGCCTCTATCCGCACATCGTCGCGCGGAAGCCCCCCTTCGCCGTCCTCTCGAGCGGGACGTGGATGGTAGTCTTCGCGCCGGGCGGCTCGATCGAGAAGCTCGACGCCTCGCGCGACTGCCTTGCCAATGTCGATGCGCTCGGCCGTGCGGTTCCCTCCGCCCGCTTCATGGCCGGGCGGGAGTTCGCCGAGCTTGCCGGCCAGGCGGCGGAGCCGGGCGCCGCGGACATCGAGCGCGTGATCGCGGAGCGGATCATGGCGCTCCCGAGCTTTGCCCGCGGCACCGGCCCGTTCGGGCGGCGCACCGGAAACTGGACGCAGGATCCGGCAGGCCTCGCCCCCGGCATGCGGACCGCCGCGGCGAGCCTTTATGCGGCGCTCGTCACGGACACCTGCCTCGGGCTCGCCGGAGCCGACGGCGCCTCGATCGTCGAGGGCCCGTTTGCCCGTAACGGACTGTTCCTCGGCGCGCTGGCAAGCCTCACCGGGCGTGCGGTCATCGGCCGCCCCGACGCGACCGGTACGACCGACGGCGCGGCGCTGCTGGCGCTCGGCCCGGCCGCCCGTCCCGATGACGAGGCGGACGGCCCGCCCACTCCGCCGCTGGAGGTCGACCTCGCCGGCTATGCGGCGGAATGGCGGCGGCGCGCCGCCGCCCGATCGCCTTCCCCGGCATGATAAAGTCGGGCTTTCCGTGAAGGAGTAGGACATGTCCCGCGGCTCGATCGGCCTCGACGACCGGCTCAACGATTACATCGTCGCCAACCATCCGCCCGAGCATCCGGTGCTCGCCGAACTGCGTGTGCTCACCGGCAAGATGGCCAACGCCCAGATGCAGATCGCGCCGGAGCAGGGGCATTTCCTGGCCTTCCTTGCCCGGCTGATCGGCGCCAGGGCCGCGCTCGAGGTCGGCACCTTCACCGGCTACAGCGCGCTCGCGGTCGCGCTGGCGCTGCCGCCCGACGGCAAGCTGATCGCCTGCGATGTCAGTGCCGAATGGACCGCCATTGCCCGCCGGCACTGGGACAAGGCCGGCGTCGGCGGGAAGATCGAGTTGCGCCTCGGACCGGCGATCGAGACGCTGAGGAAGCTGGCGCAGGAGGGCCGGCAGGGGAGCTTCGACCTCGCCTTCATCGACGCGGAGAAGTCGGAATACCCGGAATACTACGAACTGACGCTGCCGCTCGTCCGGCGGAACGGCGTCATCGCCTTCGACAACATGCTCCGCGATGGACGGGTGGCCGACCCGAAAGCGCGCGACGGCGGGGTGAAGGTCATCCGCGACCTCAACCGCCGGATCGCCGGTGATACCCGCGTCGATCCCGTGCTCCTGCCCCTCGGCGACGGCATGACCCTGGCGCGGAAGTGCTGAGCGCAGCTACTTCAGGACGCCGGTCCGCCACAGCGCCCAGAGCGTGAAGGCGCAGACGAGGCCGATCAGCCCGATCACCCACCAGAAGGCCCCGCCGCTTGCCGAGAAGGGCAGGCCGGTGACGTTCATGCCGAAGAGACCGGAGATCAGCGTCGGCGGCAGGAAGAGGGCGGTGAGCACGGAGAGGATGCGAAGCTGGCGGTTGGTCTGCTCCGCGAGGCGGACGCCCAGTTCGTCCTGGAGGAGGCGGGCGCGGTCGCGCAGCTCGATGACCGCGTGGTCGACATCGTCGAAGCGCAGTATCAGGTGGGCCGTGGCGGCGGCAAGAGCGGTGCCGGAGGTGCCGTCCTCCTCGGCCTGCAGCCGGCGGAGCGCCGAGCGAATCCCGCTCAGACGGCGATGGATGCGGACCGAAGTCAGGCGGGCGACGGCGAGCAATTGCCGGTCGTCGTGGAGGCGGTCCTTGATGAGCTTGTCCTCGACCTGGTCGACTTTGTCGGCCAGTCTCTCGACTGTCGTATCGAGGGCGACCGCGATCTGCTCGCAGAGTCCGGCCAGCAGTTCGACCGGCGAGGCGAAGCTGCGGCCGCCGCGCAGCTGTTCGCGGACCGCCTCGACCGAGCGCAGCGGCGTGCGGCGGCCGGTGACGAGGATGCGGTCGGCGGCGGCGAAGCGGAGAGGGCCGAAATCCTCGTCGCTGACGGCAAGCTCGTGCCGCAGGTCGAAGAACACGCCCCAGATCTGCCCGCCGCGGACGCTCATCGAGATCGTATCGTCCTTGCCGAGCAGGTATTCGAGCCCGCTTGGCGAGAGCAGCGGCTGCCGCGCCAGCCACGTCCGGCAGCGCATGTCGGCGAGGTTGACATGGAGCCAGAGCCACTCGCCTTCGGTCGCCTCCGCATCGCCGGGTCCGGCGGCGATCGGCCTCGCGCCCTCGCGCGCGAAACGGTAGCCGCAGACGAGGCCGGGCAACACTTCCTCGAGCCCCTTTGCCACAGGGCGGGGAGAGGTTTTCAAAGGCTCGGCGTGCGCGTTCATCAACGGGTCGGCGGCCTCCGCCGCGAGGGCCGGCGGAAGCATCACAAGCCTCTGTGACACCTGCGTGAAACAAGGCGAAACCGCTGTCCGGGGAAGAGATTGCCGCATAGCCGCCTGTGCCGCATCGCTCCGGGCGGCTTCCGGCAGGGTCGATCCAATTTGACGGCAATCGGGAGTCCTGCCAGCTTTCCCGGCGCTGGCGACTGCTGCCCCGAGTCGGAGGAGGGCTCCGCAAGACGGCGTGCGGTCGCCGAGGGGCTTTGGATGGGGACGCTTCTCGCCATTGACGAGAGGCCGGCATTGTTGCTCCGGGCGGACGCCGTCGCGTCGGCCGAAGGACTCATGCCGACGGCCCGCGCCGTCGGCCGCCATCTTCGCGCTCACCTGACATCGATCGGTATTGCCGCGGCGCCGGGCCGCCGCGGTCCACGGGGCAATCCTGACAGGAGCGGCCAATGAGCAACCTGGAGTCGCATTCGTACACGGAAGTCGACAAGCACGAGGACATAAAAGTCCTCCACGGCATGGGCTATGCGCAGGAGCTTGAGCGGCGCCTGTCGCGCTTCTCCAACTTCGCCGTCTCGTTCTCGATCATCTGCATTCTCTCCGGCGGCATCAATTCGCTCGCCCAAGGCACCTCGGGCGCCGGGGGCATCTCGATCGGCGTCGGCTGGCTGGTCGGGTGCTTCATCTCGCTGGTCTTCGCGGTGGCGATGTCGCAGATCAGCTCCGCCTATCCCACGGCGGGCGGCCTCTACCACTGGGGCTCGATCCTCGGCAACCGCGGCACCGGCTGGGTGACCGCCTGGCTCAACCTGCTCGGCCTCATCACCGTGCTCGGCGCCATCAATGTCGGCACCTGGACGTTCTTCGTCGGCGCTTTCGGCGCGATGCTCGGGATCGAGAACAACCTGACCAACCAGACGATCTTCCTCGTCATCATCACCGGCGGTCAGGCGCTCATCAACCACCTCGGCATCCGGCTCACGGCCAAGCTCACCGACTTCTCCGGCTGGCTGATTTTCGGCGGCGCGATCCTGATCGCGGTTGTCTGCCTGATCTCGGCCGAGACCTGGGACTTCAGCCGCCTGTTCACGTTCAAGAACTATTCCGGCGATGCCGGCGGCGGGGTGTGGCCGGCGGTGTCCGATTCGTGGGTCTTCCTCCTCGGCCTGTTGCTGCCGATCTACACGATCACCGGCTATGACGCCTCGGCGCATACGTCCGAGGAAACCATGAAGGCGGCCCGCTCGGTGCCGCGCGCCATGGTCATGTCGGTCATCTGGTCCGCCATCTTCGGCTACATCTTCCTCTGCGCCTTCGTCCTCATGGTGCCCGACATGGACCAGGCGGCGGCGCAGGGCTGGAACGTCTTCTTCTGGGGCTTTGACCAACGGGTCGGCAGTGCCGTCAAGGAATTCGTCTACATCGTCGTCTTCCTCGCCCAGCTCCTCTGCGGTCTGGCGACGGTCACCTCTGCCTCGCGCATGATCTTCGCGTTTGCGCGCGACGGCGGGTTGCCGGGCTCGAAGGCGCTGTCGCGGGTCAGCCCGACCTACCGCACGCCGGTGGCGGCAATCTGGACGGCCTCGGTCCTTTCGGTCCTCTTCGTCTGGGGGTCGTCGCTGGTCTCGGTGGCGGGGACCTCGGCCTACACCATCGTCGTCTCGTGCACGGTCATCTTCCTGTTCCTCTCCTTCACCTTCCCGATCGTCCTCGGGCTTCTCGCCTGGGGCACGCCGAAGTGGGACAAGATGGGACCGTGGAACCTCGGCCGCGGCGTGTTCACGCTGTTCGCCGTCCTTTCGGTGGCCGCGATGATCCTCATCTTCATCATCGGCGTGCAGCCGCCGAACGACTGGGCGCTCTACATCACGGTCGGCTTCTTCATCCTCACCGCGATCGTCTGGTTCGCGTTCGAGAACCGGCGCTTCAAGGGGCCGCCGATCGGTGACATGATCGCCAGGCGCCAGGCCGAGATTGCCGCGGCCGAAAAGGCCGTCGGAGAGATCTGACGCCGGCTTCGCAGGAAAAAGCGCGGCCCGCGTGGCATCCGCCGCGCGGGCCGTTTCGTTACAAAGGGGTGGGACCATGCCGGGCATGCTGACGATGAAGGAACTGGCGGCGGCGGTCGCCGCGGGCGAGATCGACACGGTCGTCGCCTGCTTCCCCGACATGCAGGGGCGCCTGGTCGGCAAGCGCATGCAGGCCGAGTACTTCCTCGAGAGCGCGCATGTCGAGACGCATGGCTGCGACTACCTGCTCGCCAACGACATCGACATGGAGCCGGTGCCCGGCTACGCCGCGGCGAACTGGGAGAAGGGCTACGGCGATTTCGTCTTGAAGCCGGACCTCGCCACCCTCCGCCGCACGCCCTGGCTGCCCGGCTCGGCGATGGTGCTCTGCGATATCCTCGACCATCACCACCACGAGGACGTGCCGCATTCGCCGCGCGCCATCCTCAAGAGGCAGGTGGCACGCCTCAAGGCGATGAAGATGACCGCCTTCTTCGCCTCCGAACTCGAATTCTATCTCTTCGACGAGACCTACGAGCAGGCACACGCCAAGAACTATCGCGACCTTAAGACGGCCGGGAACTACATCGAGGACTACCACATCTTCCAGACCGCCAAGGAGGAGGGCGTCATGCGCGCCATCCGCCGCGGGCTGGAAGGCGCCGGCATCCCGGTCGAGAATTCCAAGGGCGAGTGGGGTCCGGGCCAGGAAGAGATCAACGTCCGCTATGCCGACGCGCTGACGATGGCCGATCGCCACGTCATCCTGAAGAACGCCTGCAAGGAGATCGCCTTCGGCCAGCAGAAGGCGATCACCTTCATGGCGAAGTGGCGCTTCGACCTCGCCGGATCGTCCAGCCACATCCACAATTCGCTGTGGGACGCGGCCGGCAGGAAGCCGCTCTTCCTCGACGAGAAGGCGGAGAACGGCATGTCGAAGCTGATGCGCTCCTACATCGCCGGGCAGCTCGCGCATGCGCGCGAGATCACCTGGTTCCTTGCGCCCTACATCAATTCCTACAAGCGCTTCCAGGTCGGCACCTTCGCGCCGACCAAGGCGATCTGGTCGCTTGACAACCGCACCGCGGGGTTCCGCCTCTGCGGCGCCGGGTCGAAGGCGATCCGGATCGAGTGCCGCATCGGCGGCGCCGACCTCAACCCGTACCTCGCCTTCGCCGCGCTCCTTGCCGCCGGGCTCTCCGGCGTCGAGCAGGGGCTGGAACTGGAAGCCCCGTTCGTCGGCGACGCCTATTACGGCAAGAGGCTCCGCGAGGTGCCGAAGACGCTCCGCGAAGCTGCCGAGGCGCTCGACCGGTCGAAGATGCTCCGCGCTGCCTTCGGCGACGCCGTCATCGACCACTACGTCCACACCGCCAACTGGGAGCAGTTCGAGTACGACCGCCGGATCACCGACTGGGAGCTGAAGCGGGGCTTCGAGCGGTACTAGGGCCGAGCTGATCGAGATACGCTCGATCCTTCCAACCTTCGTCATCCTCCGGCTTGACCGGAGGATCGCTCTGAACGTCGATTACTCTCGTTGAATGCAATCCACTGCTATTGCTTAATTCATCCGATGGAATTGCCGCCGTACCCGATCCTCCGGCCAAGCCGGAGGATGACGTCACGGGTGGAGACCCCGTCGCTTCTCTTTGGACCTCAATGCCATGACCGCCACCCTCCGCATCATCTCCCCCGTCGACGGCTCGCTCTATGCCGAGCGTCCGCTCGCCGACGACGCCGCCGTCCAGGCGACGCTGGAGCGCGCCAGGAAGGCTCAGCGCGAATGGCGGCATGTGCCGGTCGTCGAGCGCGTGAAGATCGCCACCGCCTTCGTCGATGCGATGGTCGCCGACAAGGCCCGCGTCGCGGAGCTGCTTACCTGGCAGATGGGCCGGCCGATCCGCTATGGCGCGGGCGAGGTGCGCGGCTTCGAGGAGCGCGCCCGCTACATGATTGCGGTGGCGCCCGAGTCGCTCGCCGAGATCGACGTCGGCCCCAAGGAGGGTTTCAAGCGCTACATCCGCCGCGAGCCGCTCGGCGTCGTCCTCAATCTGCCGGCCTGGAACTTCCCCTACATGACCGCGCTCAACGCGGTTCTCCCGGCAATCCTTGCCGGCAACACCGTCGTCATGAAGCATTCCAGCCAGACGGCGCTGGTGGCCGAACATTTCGCCGCCTGCTTCGCCAAGGCGAACCTGCCGAAGGACGTTTTCCAGGTCCTCACCATGTCGCACGAGGCGACCGAGAAGGCGATCCGCTCCGGGCTGGTCGACCAGGTCGGCTTCACCGGTTCGACCGCGGGCGGCCGCGCCATCATGGCCGCGGTGGCGGGGGCGCCGAACTTCCCGGCAACCTGCCTCGAACTCGGCGGCAAGGACCCGGCCTACGTCCGGGCCGACGCCAACCTTGCCTTTGCCATCGAGAACGTCGTCGACGGCGGCTACTTCAATTCCGGCCAGTCGTGCTGCGCGGTCGAGCGCATCTATGTCCACGAGGCGGTCTACGACCGTTTCGTCGAGGGCGCGGTCGCCACGATCAACGCCTACCGGCTCGGCAATCCGGTCGAGGAGGCGACCACGCTCGGCCCGCTCGTCCGCACCAAGGTCGCCGATTTCGTCCGCGAGCAGGTGGCGAAGGCCGTCCGCCAGGGCGCCCGGCCGCTCATCGATCCGAAGCGCTTCGCCGCCGACCGTCCGGGCAGTCCCTACCTCGCCCCCCAGCTTCTCGCCGGCGTCGATCATTCCATGGCGATCATGAAGGAGGAGACCTTCGGCCCTGCCCACGGAATCATGAAGGTGAAGTCGGACGAGGAGGCGATCCGCCTGATGAACGACTCGCCGTTCGGCCTCACCGCATCGATCTGGACCGAGGATGTCGAGGCGGCGGAGCGGATCGGCGACCGGATCGAGACCGGCACCGTCTATATGAACCGCGCCGACTATCTCGACCCGGCGCTCGCCTGGGTCGGGGTCAAGGAATCGGGGCGGGGCGTCACGCTGTCCAGGGTCGGCTACGAGCACCTCACCCGACCGAAGAGCTTCCATCTCCGGACGAGGACGGGCTGAGGTGCGACGCGGCGCACGCTCGACCGCGCGGCAAGATCCGACCGCATGATGACCGTGAGCGAGAGGTCGGCCCGGGATGACCGTGACTTTACCCCTCGCTCCCTGCTCGTGTTCGCGATGCGTCAACCCATCACGTCATGGCCGGGCTTGTCCCGGCCATCCACGTCTTGCTGCGGGCCTAAGCCGTGGATGCCCGGCACAAGGCCGGGCATGACGAAAGGAGGCGAGCGGGTCGATCGGCGCGTTTGATTGGGCGGCGTCTCGGTTAATAGGTTCCGCTTTCGCTGGGGTGACAGGAGCGGGCGTCCCGCTTGACCCGGCGGCCGGGTTGGGCGAGCAACTTGGCGGCGCGGACTGGTCCGGCAGTCTGCGGTGAAGGGGGACAACCACGATGCTCGACCAGTACCCATCGCTTCGCGCCAACTGGTCGTATCCGACCGCCGTCCGCTTCGGGCCGGGGCGGATCGTCGAACTCCCCGAGGCGCTGAAGGCGGCCGGCATCGGCCACCCGCTCTTCGTCACCGATCCCGGCCTGGTCAACCTCCCCATCGTCATCCGCGCCCTCGACATCCTCAAGCGCGCCGGCTTCCCGGTCGCGGTCTTCTCGAAGGTCGACGGCAACCCGACGCTGCAGAACCTCGACGACGGCCTGGTCGCCTATCGCGGCGGCGGCCATGACGGGGTGATCGCCTTCGGCGGCGGCTCGGGCATGGATATCGGCAAGCTCGTCGCCTTCATGTCCGGCCAGAAGCGCTCCGTCTTCGACTTCGAGGACCGCGAGGACTGGTGGACGCGGGCCGATCCGAAGGGCATCGCTCCCGTCGTTGCCGTCCCGACCACCGCCGGCACCGGCTCCGAGGTCGGCCGCGCCGCGGTCGTCACCGATCCGGCCGACCACACCAAGAAGATCATCTTCCATCCCCTGATGCTGCCGAAAGTCGTCATCGCCGACCCCGAACTCACCTTCGATTTGCCGGCTAAGGTCACCGCCTGGACCGGGATGGACGCGCTCTCCCACAACCTCGAAGCTTGGTGCAGCCCGTTCTTCCATCCGATCGGCGAGGGGATTGCGCTGGAAGGGATGCGGCTCATCAAGGAGTGGCTGCCGGTTGCCGTCCGCGACGGGCGGAACGTCGAGGCGCGCGCCTTCATGCTCGCCGCTTCCTCGATGGGCGCGGCCGCCTTCCAGAAGGGGCTCGGCGGCATGCACGCGATGAGCCATCCGTGCTCGAGCCTGCGCGGCACGCATCACGGCCTGACCAACGCCGTGGTCATGCCCTACATCCTCGAACACAACCGTTTCGCCATCGACGGGCGCCTGGCGGCGCTGGCGCGCTACCTCAACCTGCCCGGCCACAGCCCGCAGTCGGTGATCGAGTGGATCCTGCAACTGCGCGCGACGATCGGCATCCCCAACACGCTGAAGGAAATCGGCGTCGACGAGGACATCATCCCCGAGGCCGCGCCGATGGCCGAGAAGGACCCGTCGACCGGCGGCAATCCCGTGCCGCTCAAGGCCGCCGATTACGAGAAGCTCTACCGCAAGGCCATCCGCGGCGAGCTTTGAAATGCGTGAAACCGGTGCGTCGTCATTGACAGTTCCCAGCCGGGGGTAAATCCTTCCACAGTCCCCCCAACAAGAGGGGCGTAGGAGGAAACATGAAGCTTTTCACACGGCGCGCTGCGCTGATGGCCGGGGCCGTCGGCCTTGCGCTGACTGCTTTCAATCCGGCGGCGCAGGCAGCCGGCAAACCGCTCAAGATTCTGGAGTCGGTTCCGGGCCTTACCTTCCCGTTCTTCGTCCACATGATGAACCAGATGAAGGCCGAGGCCGCCAAGCTCGGCGACATCACCGTCATCGAAAGCGACGGCCAGGTTTCCTCGCCGAAGCAGACCGCCGACATCGAAGCGGCGATCACCCAGGGCGTCGACGGCATCGTCATCAGCCCGAACGAGGTCGACGCCATGGCGCCGGCGCTCCAGGAAGCGGTCGACGCCGGCATTCCGGTCGTCACCATCGACCGCCGCGTTGACAAGGTTCCGGGCATCCTCGCCCATGTCGGCGCCGACAACGTCAAGGGCGGCGAGGCGCAGGGCAACCTGATCCTCAAGCTCTTCCCGAACGGCGCGACGATCATCAACCTGCAGGGCCAGTCCGGCGCCAGCCCGGCGATCGACCGCAACAAGGGCCTGCACAACGTCCTCGACAAGGCCGGCGACAAGTACAAGATCGTCTTCGAGCAGACCGCCGGCTTCGACCGCGCCAAGGGTCTGGCGGTGACCGAATCGGCCCTCGCCAGCATGAGCACGCCGCCGGACGTCATCGTCGCCGCCAATGACGACATGATCCTCGGCGCCATCGAAGCGCTGAAGGCGCGCAACCTCGACAAGGTCGTCACCATCGGCTTCGACGCGCTGCCCGAGGCGCTGGCCCAGATCAAGGCCGGCACGCTCACCGCCACCATCGAGCAGATGCCGGGCGGCCAGAGCCGCGGTGCGGTCGACACGCTGGTTGCCTTCCTCCGCGACGGCAAGAAGCCGGAATCGAAGGTGACCCTGCTCACCCCGATCGCGATCACCAAGGACAACATCAACGACGCCGAGCGCATCGGCGAAGTGAAGTAGTCACACAACCGGACAAGGCGGCGGGAGGGTCATTCCCTCCCGCCGGGTCCCGGCGCGGACGGTCCCCGTCAATGGCCGGTGCGCCAGCTCCCGATACGCGGCGGATCACACCCATGAGCGACGCGCTTCTCCGCATGTCGGGGATCAGCAAGAGCTTTCCCGGCGTGCAGGCGCTCCAGGACGTTCACCTGGAAGTCGGCCATGGGGAGATACACGCGCTCCTCGGCGAGAACGGCGCCGGCAAGTCGACCCTCCTCAAGATCCTCTCCGGCGCGCAGAGCCCGGACCGGGGCGAGATCGTCTTTGACGGGAAGCCGGTGACGCTCGCCAATCCGCACGCGGCGCAGCGCCTCGGCATCGTCACGATCTACCAGGAGTTCACCCTCGCCCCGAACATCACCATCGCCGAGAACGTCTTCATCGGCCGCGAGCCGGGCCGGAACGGCTTCGTCAACTGGCGGCGGATGGCCGCGGAGACGCGCGCGATCACCACGCGCATCGGCCTCGACCTCAACCCGATGACGCTCGTCCGCGACCTTTCCGTCGCCGAGCAGCAGATGGTCGAGATCGCCCGGGCGCTGTCGATGGATTCGCGTCTCATCGTCATGGACGAGCCGACCTCGGCGCTTTCCTCGAGCGAGGTCGACAAGCTTTACCGGATCGTCCGCGACCTCAAGGCGCAGGGCCTCGGCATCATCTTCGTCACCCACCGCCTCGAGGAGGTGATGCAGATCTGCGACCGCTACACGGTGCTCCGCGACGGCAAGTACGTCGGCAGCGGCGCCGTCGCCGAAACCGACGTCGACGGCATCATCAAGATGATGGTCGGGCGCGAGGTGCACGCGCTTTTCGCGCGGCGCGAATCGACCGCGACCGGAGAAGTGGCCCTGGCGGTGGAGGGCCTGACGCGGCGCGGCAACCAGCAGGACCCCCATGCGGCGGTTCTCGACGGCGTCTCGCTGTCGGTCCGCAAAGGCGAGATCCTCGGCATCGCGGGCCTGGTCGGCGCCGGCCGCACCGAGATGGCGCGCGCCGTCTTCGGCGCCGACCCCTTCGATTCCGGGCGGGTCGTGGTCGACGGCCAGCCGGTTCGCATCCGTTCCCCGCGCGACGCGATCAGCCACGGCATCGGGCTGGTGCCGGAGGACCGCAAGCAGCAGGCGCTCTTCCTCGCGCTCGCCATCCGCATGAACATCAGCATGGCCTCGCTCGGCAATCTCGACCGGATGGGCATCTTCGTCGACGAGAAGGCCGAGCAGAAGGTGGTCGAGGAGTACCGACGCGCGCTCAACATCCGCATGGCCTCGCCCGAGCAGCTTGTCGTCAACCTATCCGGCGGAAACCAGCAGAAGGTGGTGCTCGCCCGCTGGCTGGCGCTCCGTCCGAAGGTGCTCATCGTCGACGAGCCGACGCGCGGCATCGACGTCGGCGCCAAGGTGGAGGTGCATAACCTACTTTACGAGATGGCGCGCACCGGCATCGCAATCATCGCGATCTCGTCGGAGCTGCCGGAAGTGATGGCGATCAGCGACCGCATCGTCACCATGCGCGAGGGGCGGGTGACCGGCGCGATATCGCGCGCCGACGCGACGCAGGAAAAGCTGATGGCAATGATGACGCTGAGCACCGCGCGGGCGGCATGACAGGGGACCGGGGCAATGGTTGAAGCACGCGTCGAGGCAGGTCCGCCGCAGGGCGTCGACTGGTTCGGGATCCTGGCGCGCTTCGCGCCGCTCATCTTCCTCGTCGTCCTGATGGCGGTCTTCGCCGTCCTCGAGCCGCGCTTCCTGTCCTCGATCAACCTGTTCAACGTGCTGCGCCAGGTGTCGATCTACGGCCTGCTCGCCGTCGGCATGACCTTCGTCATCCTCACGGCCGGCATCGACCTGTCGATCGGCTCCCTGCTCGCCTTTGCCGGGCTGGTCGCGGCGGCCGTGTCAAAGGGCGGGCTCTCCAACCGCTTTACCGTCGGCGAGGGCCAGGATGCGGCCGGCTATGCCTGGTATCTGGCGGCGCTCGCCGCGATCGCGGTCGGGGTGGTCGGCGGCTACCTGCAGGGCTTCGCCATCACCCGGCTGAAAGTGCCGCCCTTCGTGGTCACGCTCGGCGGCATGTCGGCCTTCCGCGGCGCCGCCCTCCTCTTTGCGGCCGGCGGGCCGATCAGCGGCTTCGAGCCGGAATTCGTCTGGTGGGGACAGGGGAAGATCGGTCCGCTTCCGGGCCTCGGCTGGGCGATCCCGGTGCCGGTCATCATCTTTCTCGTCATCGCGATTCTGGCGCACATCGTCCTGCGCTACACGCGCTACGGGCGGCAGGTCTACGCCGTCGGCGGCAATCCCGAGGCCGCCCGTCTCTCCGGCCTCAACGTCCGCGCCGTCATCACCAGCGTCTATGTGATCATGGGGTTCTTCGCCGGCTTCGGCGCCTTCGTACTCGCCGCCCGGCTCAACTCGGCGGAAGCCGTCGCCGGCACCGGCTACGAGCTGACCGTGATTGCCTCGGTCGTGATCGGCGGCACCAGCCTTTTCGGCGGCGTCGGCACGATCTTCGGCACCGTCGTCGGCACCATCCTCATCGGCGTCCTCCTCAACGGCCTCGTCCTGATGAACGTGTCGTCCTACATCCAGCAAATCATCATCGGCGTGATCATCGTGCTGGCGGTCGCCTTCGACACGTTCGCGAAGTCGCGGCGGCGGACCGCCTGACGCGCCGGCGTCCGGTCAGCGCACGCGGGCGTGGGTTTCCTCGGGCGCCTTGGCCCAGCTGCGGAACTGCTTCTCCTCGCGGAGCAGCATCTCCGTCTCCCGCAGCGCCGCGGCCAGCAGCTGGCCGAGGATCGCGTGGTAATGTCCGTGCGCGCCTTCCTCCAGCTTCCGGAGTTCGCTGCGTGCTTCTTCCAGGAATTCTACGGGATCGGTGCTCATGCCGGCCTCCCTCCGGTCCTGTCGAGCCCCCCTTGATGATGAAATAGGAAGCGGGAATGGCGACGGAAAGACCCCTGTGAGGTGCGGCTGAATGGCCTCTTTCGACATCGTCGCGGTCGGCGAGCCGCTGTTTGAGCTGAACCAGCCCCCGGGCGAGAAGATCTTCCGCCCGGGCTTTGGCGGCGACACCTCCAACTGCGCGATTGCTGCAGCGCGGCAGGGCGCCCGCGTCGCCTACGTCACGGCGATCGGCGCCGACCAGTTCGGCGACAGTTTCATGGAGCTTTGGCGGGCGGAGGGGGTCGACACCTCGGCGGTGAAGAAGAGCCAGACCGCCCATACCGGCCTCTATTTCATCACCCACGGCCCGTCCGGTCACGTCTTTTCCTACATGCGCGCCGGCTCGGCGGCGAGCCGGATCACCCCCGACGACGTCCCGGCGGACCTCGTCCGCAATGCCCGCGTCCTGCACGCCTCGGGGATCAGCCAGGCGATCTCGTCGAGCGCCGCGGATGCCGTGTTCAGCGCCATGCGCCAGGCGCGCGCGGCCGGCGTGCTCGTCTCTTACGACACCAATCTTCGCCTGCGTCTGTGGCCGCTCGACCGCGCCCGCGCTGTCATCCATGCCGCGGCCGAGCTTGCCGACATCCTCCGCCCCGGCCTCGACGACGCGATCCACCTGACCGGCCTCGCCGATCCCGACCTCATCGTCGACTACTACCTCCGCCTCGGGCCGAAGATCGTCGCGCTGACGCTGGGCGACGCGGGCGCCGTCGTCGCCACAAAGGAAAGGCGCGAGCGGCTGGCGCCGGTCCCGGTGAAGCTGGTCGACGCCACCGGCGCCGGGGACGTCTTCGACGGCGCGTTCCTGGCGGAGTATCTGCGCACCGGCGACCCCTTCGCCGCCGGCCGTTACGCCAATGTCGCGGCGGCCCTGTCGACGGAAGGCTACGGCGCCGTGGCGCCGATGCCGCACCGCGCCGCCGTCGAGTGGGCGATGCGGCGGCTGGCTACCTGACCTTCAGCACATGCGCCCCGACCGCGGCGCGCAACGCCTCGGGATCGACCGAGAACACGGCGTTCGGCGTGCCGGCGGCCGCCCACACCGTTTCGTACTGCAGGAGGTCCTCGTCCATGTAGGTGTGGATCGGCGTCGCGAAGCCGAGCGGCGGGATGCCGCCGATGGCAAAGCCGGTCACCTCGCGGACGTAATCCGCGTCCGGCCGCTCGATCCCCTCGGCGATGGTGTGCTCGACCGCGTGCTCGTTGACGCGGTTGGCGCCGGAAACGAGGAGAAGATACGGCTTTCCGCTCTTCTTTCCCTTGAAGACCAGCGACTTGATGATCTGGCCGACGGTGGCGCCGACCGCCTTGGCGGCCTGTTCCGCCGTGCGGGTGCTCTCCGGCATGATCTTCAGGGTGATGGCGAGGCGGGCCTCGCTGGCGGCGGTCTCGACGCGGTGAACGGCAGGCGGATGTTCGGCCATGCTCTTCGTGTCTCCTTGACGCGTCCCTCACGCTTCGTGCACGGGGAAGGGCGGTTTGCTAAGCTTTGATTAACCGTATGGCGAGATGGCCGACAGGATAGGGATGAGCGACAGCGGCGACAATCGCGGCAGGAGCGAGAAGGTGCGGAGCCTCGGCGACGCGATCCGGCGCGTGCGCACCGGCGAGGCCGAGCGCACCGATGTCGTGGTCGACCTTCGCGACGCGGAACGGGCCCGCCTCGAACTGCTCGCCGACGAACTGAAGGCGGTCTTCGCCGAGGTCCCGGCCGAGGACGAGCAGTTCATCTTCGCGGTTGCCGGCGGAACGCCGCCGCGGCTCTGGATCGACATGACCTCGCACGTCTCGATGGGCCGCGACCACCGCACCTATCGCTTTCTCCGCGACACCCGCGTCGGGCGCACGATCGTGCGCGAGAGCGACGAGCTGTCCGCGATTGCCGACACCGTCACCGAATATGTCGCCGAACGGATCGTCGAGAAACGACGTGCGATGGAGGGCGAGTGGGTGCCGAAGCGGACCGCGCCCGACCCGTCGACGCCGGCGATGCGCGGGCGTGCGGCGATCGCGGCCGCCGGGGGCGAGCCGGCGCATGCCGGCACCGGGCTCGACCGCGGCAGCCTCGGCTGGCTGGTCGCGGCCTTTCTCGGCGGCCTCCTCGTCGGCGCCGTCGGACTGCTCGTCTATGTGTGGGTGAGCGCGGCCGGCTGAGCCGGCTTGCGGACGCGTGCCGCCAGGCGGTGCTCGGAGAGCGTCTCCACCCTGCCGCCGGCCTGCCGCACGCCGCGCTCGATCATGCGGCAGGAGAAATGCTCCGCCGCGTCGTCGATCTCGAAGAGGCAGTAGCTGCCGCCGGCGCGGATCGGCTGGCGCGGCGACAGCGAGGCGGCGGCGGCGCCGATCACCGGCACCGGACCGTCGCGGCCGGGGATGCTGTTCACACGGGTGCGGTGGTTGTGGCCGTGGAGGATCAGTTCCGCCCCGGCGTCGGCCACCGCGCGCCGGAAGAGGTCTCCGTCGATCAGCCGCCGGCTCCAGGCGATCGGTGGCGATTCCGGCGGATGGTGGATGAGGATCACGCGGAAGTGACCGGAGCGCTTCAGCGACGTAAGCCGGCTCGCCAGCGCCGCGGCCTGGCCGCCGCCGATCTCGCCGGTCGCCATCAGCGGCGCCGTCGGAATTGCCGAGGACATGCCGATCAACGCCACCCGGCCGCGGCGGCGGACGAAGGGAAAGGCGACCTCGCCGTCGGCGCCGTCGCCCGACATGAAGTCGGCCCATGCGTCGGCCGCGTCGTCGAGCGCGCCCGGAATGTAGGCGTCGTGGTTGCCGGGAACGACGGTGACGTCGCGCCCCGCGCCGAAGCATTCGAGCCAGGCGCGCGCCGCGACGAACTCCGCGGGAAGGCCGAGATTGACCAGGTCGCCGGTTACCGCGACGTGGTCGGCTCCCTGGGCGCGGATGTCGTCGCACAGCGCCTGCAGCACGTCCGGCGCGTGCGAGTACTTGCGGTTACGCCGCCAGTTGACCAGGCCGAAAATGCGTTTGTTGGCGAGGTCGGCGAGATCGATCTCCGGCAGCGGCCCGAGATGCGGGTCCGAAATGTGGGCAAGCCGAAACATCGTCTGGGCTTACCGGACCGGTGGGGAAGCGTAAAGGCGCGCGCGGCCGTTCAAGGGCGATTGAACAGGAAAAGCGTCGCAGCGATGCGGCGGTCCGAAAAATCAATGGCCGGCGCCCAGACATAGCGGCGGGCGCGCCGGCGGAAGAGGAACGAAAACATGATGGTCTCGACGGGTTGGCGGCCTTTCGGCCGCATTCCATCTGACATGTAATGGTGGTGCGATTCGGGCGCCAGTCGATTTCGTCGCGGGGCTCCGCGGCGGTCGTTGCATGACAAACAGATTCCGGATGCGGAAATAAGTCTTTGAACTTATTGCCACTTCGCTGGCCGATCGCCGCCTTCACCGTGCTCACGCGGTGGCGCCGCCGCATGACCCTGGGCGTCCGCGTCGCGGTTTTCGACGAGGCCGGGCGCGTTTTCCTCATTCGCCACAGCTACGTGCCCGGCTGGTATTTCCCCGGCGGCGGCGTCGAGAAGGACGAAACGATGGAGGAGGCGATGGAGCGCGAACTCCTCGAAGAAGGCGGCATTCGCCTGGAGGAGCGGGCCGAACTCTTCGGCAATTACTGGAACCGGATTGCGTCGCGGCGCGACCATGTCGCCTTCTACATCGCGCGGCGTTGGACGCAGGCTCGCGAACTGAAGCTCCCCAATTTCGAGATCGTCGAGGCGGGCTTCTTTTCCCCGGACGCGCTCCCGGCGGACGTGACCGCGGGAACCCGCCGGCGGCTTGAGGAAATAGCCGGCCGGGCCGAACGCTCGACGATGTGGTGACGCCCGGCCTAGAGCCCGCCGAAATTGCCCCAGATCGCCTGTGGCGCGAGCGCGAAAAGCAGGATCAGCACGGAAATCATGGCGAGGATGGCCGCGGTGACACCGCGGTCGATGCTCTCCTCGGGCTCGTGCCCGTGATCCTCGACCAGATACGCCATGACGCCAGCTCCAGCGGGATTGGTTCTGCCAGAAAAACGTAAAGAATGGCCCAAGGGTTCCATTCCGGCTTTGACGCGGGCGGCCGCCGCGTGATATCGGCGCGCCCCGAAGCCAAGGGAAACGCCATGTTCTCGGCCTTGCTCCTGCGACGACGAATCGGTGCGCGCGGTCTGCCGCGCGTCCGGCTGCGGCCTGGCGCTTCCGCCTGAGGGAGGCCGGGCCGGTCCATCCCGGCGGTGCCGGGTCTCGTCCGTGCCGAGGTTCTCCCCAGATGAATGCCGAGCCGTTTGAGTACCGTCCCGAGCAGCCTGCCGATGCGCCGCTGATCGAAGCCCTGCACGAGGAGGTCTTCGGGCCCGGCCGTTTCGCACGCGCCGCGTTCCGCCTGCGGGAGGGCGTTGCCCACGATCCTGATCTGTCGCTGGTGGCGCTCGCCGGCGGCAGGCTCGTTGCTTCCGTCCGTCTGACCCCGATCGCGATCGGCGACCGGCCCGCACTGCTCCTCGGTCCGCTCGTCGTCGCGCCGCCGTGGAAGGGGCAGGGCGCCGGCAAGGCCCTGGTGCGGAAGTCGCTTGCCGCGGCGAAAGCCGCCGGCCACCGGCTCGTCCTCCTGGTCGGCGACGAGGCCTATTACGGCCCGCTCGGCTTCGCGCGCACCCCGCCTTACGCGATCACGCTTCCCGGTCCGGTCGACCCGTCGCGCGTGCTCGTCGCCAGCCTCGTGCCCGACGCCGCGGCTGGCCTGAAGGGGCCGGCGACGCGGCGGAGCGCGTAGGCAGCGTCCCGCGCGCCCGCCAGTCGGCATCGCGGGGCTGGTCGCTTTTCGCTGCCCTCTGTACCGATCGTCCCCGCGCATGCGGGGACCCAGACCCGTGCATGAGCACAGTGCGTAGTTAAGGGACGGCGGCAGGTATGACCCCCGGAACCGCGGCGCGCTTTGCCAGGACCAGACTGGGTTCCGCATGCGCGGGGACGATCGGACTGATGGCGATGCGATGAGGCGCGTGTCAGTGCCCGACCACCGTTGTCGGCCGGCCGTTACAGGGACAGGCTCGCGCTCCAAACACAGCCCCGCGTTCAGCGTATGCCTATCCCCCGGAAAAATTAGTTGAATCTCAATCGCTTCCGGCCCATGTCATACGGATCGGGCCGCGTTGCACGAAGCCTTTTCGAGGTTTCCGCCCGCCATTTCACCCAAATCGACAGCCCAGGCCACGCGGGATGTCCTCGATGGACCCGCGTCTTCGCCCAACCGGCCTTTGGCCGGCCGGCTTCTTCGCCGTATCCGGAAAGAATCAAATACCTGATGACGTTCAATGCTCTCGGCCTCTCCGAGCAGATCACCCGTAGCCTCCACCAGGAAGGCTACACCACGCCCACCCCCATCCAGACCCAGGCCATCCCGGTCGTCCTCGCCGGCCGCGACCTCATCGGCATCGCGCAGACCGGCACCGGCAAGACGGCGGCCTTCGCGCTCCCGATCCTCAACATGCTCGCCCAACAGCCGCGGGCGCTGACGCCGAAGGGCACCCGCGTGCTCGTCCTCAGCCCGACGCGCGAACTCTCCGCCCAGATCAAGGACAGCTTCCGCACCTATGGCCGCCACCTTCGCCTGTCGGTGACGCTCGCCATCGGCGGGACGCCGATCGGCAAGCAGATCCGCGCGCTTGCCCCCGGCGTCGACGTTCTCGTCGCCACGCCCGGCCGCCTCCTCGACCTCTGCCAGTCACGGGCGCTCGTCCTCGACGGTGTCGAGTTCCTCGTCCTCGACGAGGCCGACCGCATGCTCGACATGGGGTTCGTCCGCGATATCCGCCGGATCGTCGCGATGCTCCCCAAGAAGCGGCAGACGCTCTTCTTCTCGGCGACCATGCCGGGCGAGATCGCCGAGCTCGCCGGCGAGATGCTCACCAACCCGGCGCGGGTCAGCGTAGCCCCGCCGACCGCCACCGCCGACCGCGTCGAGCAGCGAGTCTTCCACGTCGACCGCGGCGACAAGCCGGCCTTGCTTGCCGACATCCTCAAGCGCGAGACGAGCGACCGCGTCCTCGTCTTCACCCGCACCAAGCACGGCGCCGACCGCGTCGTCCGCGGCCTCGTCCAGAGCGGCATCCCCGCCGAGGCGATCCACGGCGACAAGAGCCAGGGCCAGCGCGAGCGGGTGCTCGCCGCCTTCCGGAACGGCAAGGTGCGCACGCTCGTCGCAACCGACATCGCGGCGCGCGGCATCGACGTCGACGGCATCAGTCATGTCATCAACTTCGACCTGCCGAACATCGCCGAGAGCTACGTCCACCGCATCGGCCGCACGGCGCGCGCCGGCAATGCCGGGATCGCGATCTCGCTCTGCGCCGGCGACGAGGCGGCGTTCCTGCGCGACATCGAGAAGCTGATCCGCCAGTCGATCCCGGTCGCCGGGGGGACGCCGCGGCCGGAGCGGCCGCCGCAGAAGCAGGGGGGCCAGCGTCCGGGCGGCCATCAGCAGGCGAAGCCCCGCCAGGGCAGGGGCCGGCCGCAGCACCGGCACTCCCAGGCCAAACGCCACGAACCGGTCGAACGCCGGCAGCTGCAGAGCCACGGCAATACCAAGGGCGGCGAGATCGGCGGCGTCGGCTTCCTCAAGCCTGCCCGCCGCGGTCAGGCGGAACGCGCCGGGGCGTAGCGGCCGAAGGGTGGGCACGCGCCTCCGGCGCCTTGCCCATCCGACAAATTTCTCCCCGATCCTCATGGTGAGGTGCTCGCCGCGACAGCGGCGAGCCTCGAACCACGGGCCTGTGCAACTTCGGTGAGGTTGCAAGCGATCACTTCGGGAAACCTCGCCCCTCACACAAGGTGCGTGGTTCGAGGCTCGGACTTCGCCCGAGCGCCTCACCATGAGGAGGGTAGGTGGATTCGCAGGATGGGCGAGCCGCGAAGCCCCGCTTACCCCTACCGCCCCTCGCGGAACCAGGTGAGGCCCGGTGCCAGCAGGAGCACGATGAGGGCGAGGAAGGCCGCCGGCCCGACATAGCCACCGAAGAGCGGCACCCGGACGATCCCCTTCAGCACGCTCGCGTCGGTCATGCGGATGCCCATCCAGTCGGCGCCCGACATCGCGGCGCCGGCGCGGATCGGGACGATCCGCGGCAGGATCGTCGCCCCCGAGGCATCGACCATGCGCGCGATCCGCCCGCCGCTCGCGGCGACCAGCGGCTTCAGGATCGCGTCGGTCGAGCGCGCATCGATGAACTCGCGCGGGTTGGCGGCCCCGACATGGGCGAAGGCGCGTTTGTCGCCCTGCTCGACCCGGTAGAGGCCGATCTCGTCGGCGGTCATGGTCGCCCGCCAGAGACCCGGCTCGACTGGCTTCAGCGTCAGCGTCGTCTCCTTGCCGGAGGGCGCGCGCACGACCGCCGGCAGACTCGTATCGGCCATCGTCTGCTGCTCAACCGTCAGCGTGTCGCCCTTGGCGCCGGCGCGGAGCGCCTCTTCCTCGAGGTCCGGCTCCTTCATTAGCCAGTGCGCCAGCCGGCGTAAGAGGTCGACATGCGGCCCGCCGCCCTCGTAGCCGCGCGCCCACAGCCAGGCATGGTCGGAGAGGAGCATGGCGACGCGCCCCTTCTCGACCCGGTTCAGGACGAGGAGCGGCTTGTCCTCGGCGCCCTTCATGACGACCTCGCCCTCCGGCCGTTCGACGTCGATCAGCCGGAACCAGCGTCCCCAATGCGGCGGGTCGCTGTCGCCGCCGGAGAGCCCGCGGGTGAGCGGGTGCTTCTTGCCGTCGTCGGTGAGCTTGGCGAAGAACGGCTCCTCGATGATCTTGCCGGTCGGTGCGGCCGGCAGGACGGGCGAGAGCGGCGTGTCGTAGAGGCTGCCTTCCTGGGCATAGTCCGGCCCGGCGGCGATCAGCACCGCGCCGCCGTCGCGAACGTAGCGGGCGATGTTGTCGAAGTAGAGCGTCGGCAGGACGCCCTGGTGCTGGTAGCGGTCGAAGACGATCAGGTCGAACGAGTCGATCTTCTCGGAGAAGAGTTCCCGCGTCGGGAAGGCGATCAGCGACAATTCGTTGATCGGCGTCCCGTCCTGCTTCTGCGGCGGCCTCAGAATCGTGAAGTGGACGAGGTCGACGGCGGCGTCCGATTTGAGGAGGTTCCGCCACGTGCGCTCGCCGGCATGCGGCTCGCCGGAGACGAGGAGCACGCGGAGATTCTCGCGGATGCCCTCGATCATGGCGACGGCGCGGTTGTTGGCGAGCGTCAGCTCGCCGGCAAGCGGCTCCGCCTCGAACTCGATGATGTTCTGGCCGCCATGGGCAATGTCGACGGTAAGCTCGCCGGGCGCACCCGCCGTCACCGTCTCGACCGAGAGCGGATTGCCGTCGCGGCTGACCGTGACGCGGATCGGCCGGCTTTCGGCCGCGCCGTCGTCGAGGACGCGGTAGCGGATGGTCTGTTTCTCGCCGACGATGCCGAAGCGCGGCGCCGCGTCGATGACGATCCGCCGGTCGCGCTCGTTGTCATGGCCGGAGAGGAGGACGTGGAGCGGCGGGTTGCCGGCGATCGCTTCCTTGCCGGTCGGAACGTCATGGACCTCGCCGTCGGTCAGCATCACCACCGCGCCGACGCGCTCGGCCGGGACGTCGGCAAGCGCGGTGGCGAGCGGCCCGAAAAGCGCGGTGCCGTCGCTGGCCGTGCCGCCGCCGGCCTCGATGGTGCGCACCTCGATGCCGCGGAAGTCGGCGAGGCGCGCGAGCAGGGCCTGCTTCGTCGCTTCGGTCTCCGCGTCGCGCTTGTCGAGCGTCTGGCTGGCGCTCTTGTCGACGACCACCGCCACCACGGTCGGCAGCGGCTCGCGGTCCTCGCGGAGCGCCACCGGGTTGAGGAGCGCCAGGAAGAGCACCGCGGCGGCGATCGCGCGGATGACCGAGCCGCGCATGCCGCGCAGCAGCCCGGGGAGGACGAGGAGCGCCGCGACGATCCCGGCGGCGATGAGCAGCCAGAGCGGCAGGAGCGGCTCGACGCCGACCGACCAGCTCACTGGCCGAGCCTTTCGAGGAGCGCCGGGACGTGGACCTGGTCGGCCTTGTAGTTGCCGGTGAGCGTGTACATCACGATGTTGACCCCGGCGCGGTAGGCCATCTCGCGCTGGCGCGGATCGGTCGGCACGGTCGGGAAGAGGTAGTTGCCGTTCTCGTCGGTCGCCCAGGCGGCGGCGAAGTCGTTTTCCGTGATGAGGATGGTCGAG